>CAYULG010000035.1:0-16888 GCA_964445365.1 uncultured Salinivenus sp.
GGCGACGACATCCGCAACATCGACTGGAACGTCTCCGCGCGGATGGACGAGACCTACGTCAAGGTGTACGAGGAGGAGCGGGAGCAGACCGTCATGCTTTGTGTCGACGTGTCGGGCTCGGAGGACTTTGGGTCGCAGGGAAAGCTCAAGCGGGAGGTGGCCGCCGAGATCTGCGCCGTGATGGCCTTCAGCGCCATCCAGAACAACGACCAGGTGGGACTGCTCTTGTTTTCCGACGAGATCGAACAGTTCGTGCGGCCCCGGAAGGGACGGCGGCACGTCCTGCGGTGCATCCGCGAGCTCTTTACGGCCGAGCCGCAGTCGCCGGGCACCGACATCGCGAACGCCCTGCAGCGCGTCCTTCGCATCCTGCGCCGCCGCTCCATCCTCGTTCTCGTAAGTGACTTCTTCGACGAAGGGTACGCGTCGATGCTGCAGGCAACGGCCCAGCGGCACGACACGGTGGGCGTGGAACTGCAGGACCCGCGTGAGGAGGAACTGCCCCCCGTGGGGCTTGTTGATCTGACGGACGCGGAGACGGGTGAGACCGTAACCCTTGACACCCGCGACGACGCGGCGCGCCGTGCCTTCGAGGACGCGGCCCGTGCCCGGCGGGAGCGCACGGCCACCGTGCTCCAGCGCACCGGCGTGGGCCACGTGCCCGTCCGCACCGACGCCGACTACGTGGAGCCCCTGATCGCGTTTTTCCGCGAGCGCACCCGGCGGGGGTAGCTTCTCCCGTCGACGTTCCGAGTAGCCAGCAGAGGCTCAATTGCTCTCGTCGGAGGTTGTGCCCTGAAGAGCGGGGGGAACGGGGGAAAGGGAGACGCGGTGTGCCCCTCCGAAATCGGGGTCCGGACGTCATCCGAGGCTGCTTTCCTGTTTGCCGGAAGAAGACACGCGCGTTCATCGCACGAGTCCCGAACCCTGGGCGTCGTTCGATTGATGATTTTGGAGATGAGGACGTTCAGTCCGCTACATTTGGCCGTACAGACGGGGACCGTCCTGCTCCTCGTGGCTGCCCTGGGAACCGGCGTCGCGGCGGGGCAGCAGTCGGTGCGGTTGGAGACGCGCGTGTCCCACGACAGTGTGGCAATTGGGGAGCGGTTTACGGTGTCGGTCGTCGCGGAGCACGGGCCGGAGACGGACGTGTCGTTTCCCCCGACGGACGCCGGATCTGCCCTCTTTGGAGAGCTGGAGGTCCTGCGTCGTAACGCGCGGAAGAGCCGGCGGCGGGACAGCGTGACCTACGAGGTGACGACGTTCGCGCTCGACTCGGTTCGGGTGCCCGCCCTCCCCGTGCAGGTGACTGCGGGCCGCGATACCATGATTCGGAGTGCGCCCGCCCGCACCGCCACGGTCGTCTCCGTGGTGGGCCCCGACGCGAAGGGAATGCATGGCGTGGCGCCGCTCGCGTCGTTTCCGCGCCCGTGGTGGACCTGGGCGCTGCTCGGGCTCGTCGGCACGGGGCTCCTCGCTGGGCTCGCCTACCTGTGGTGGCGCCGGCGGCGGAGGAGAGGCAAGACGGCCGTGTCGGTGCAGGCCCGTCCGGACGACGACCAGACGCCCTACGAGGCCGCCACCTCGTGGATTCGGCAGCTTGAGGAGTCGTACGACCTGTCCGACCCCGACGCCGTGAAGCCCTTCTACGTCGAGCTCTCGAACGCCCTGCGCATCTATCTGGTGCAGGAGTTGGGCGTGGCCGCCCTCGAACGCACGACGCGTGAGGTGGTCGCGGCCCTGGAGCAGCGCCCCGACGTGCCGTCGAAGGCGGTGAACCGCGTCCGAGCGGTCCTTCAGTTGGCCGACCTCGCAAAGTTTGCCGGCATCCGGCCCACGACGGACGACCACGAGAAAGCCCTTCGGGAAGCCCGCGCTGCGCTCGACGCCATCGAAGCGGCCCCCCGGTCCCGATCGTCGAAACCGGACGCCGTGGATGGGGTGGCCTCGGCCGCGTAGCTGTTCAGAGGTGAGTTGTGCCGAAACCGAGAGCCATTGCCCGCCCATTCTTCGCCCCGGCGAGGACGATCACGCCGAAGCGGAAACGAAACCCTCATGCTCCCGCACTCCCTTATCCCGCACCGGAGAAGAGGGGGCGTTCAAAGGAACGGAACCACACCATCTGTTAACTCCACCACCCGCCCACATGCCCGATTTTAGCGACACGCTCGTCGACCGTCTGGCGACCGCCGACCACGTGGCCGTGCTTACCGGGGCCGGCATCAGCGCCGAGAGCGGCGTGCCCACGTTTCGGGACGAGGACGGCCTCTGGGAGAAGTTCGACCCGCAGGAGCTGGCCAACGTGGAGGCCTTCCTCGACAATCCCGAGCTCGTGCAGGGCTGGTACCGCCATCGCCGTCAGCTGGTGGCGGAGGCGGAGCCGAATCCGGGCCACCGCGCCCTGGCGGAGCTGGAGACGCACGTGCCGAACGTGACCGTGATCACCCAGAACGTCGACGACCTCCACAACCGCGCCGGCAGCAGCACCGTCATCGAGGTGCACGGCAACATTACCCACAACTACTGCATGGACTGTGAGCGCTCGGCCGATGCCGCGACGGTGGACGCGGCCATCCAGGACGGCGAGCCGGCCCGCTGCGACGCGTGCGACGGACTCATCCGCCCCGACGTGGTGTGGTTCGGCGAGATGCTGCCGCCGGACGCTGTGGAACGGGCAGACACTGCGACGAGCCAGGCGGACGTCTTCCTGAGCGTGGGCACGAGCGCAGTGGTCTATCCGGCGGCCCAGTTTCCGGTTGAGGCTCAGGCAAACGGGGCCTACGTGGCCGAGATCAATCCGGACACGACGGGCATCACCGGCGAGGTCGACGAGTCGATTCGGGGCCCGGCGGGGGAGGTGCTACCGTCGCTCTGTGAAGCAGTTGAGACCCGGCAAGATGAATGAGTTCAGGTCCATTGGCGTATTTCCTCATGACGTTCCGACGTTCAACGTTTTGCGTTGGACCGTTTTGTGGGAGCTTTGCTCACTCGAAGCGAGGACCTTCGCCCGTATCTCGACATCGCCGAATGGATTGCGTATTGCACACCCATATACCCAACCGCCCGGACGAAGCACGCGGCTGTGTATCGACTTCTGCTGCATTAGGAGTGCCCTGTGAATCGTGACGTTCGTTAATCCGCACTTCCTGTGGCTGCTGGCCCTTGTGCCGCTGGTCGGCGCGTGGGCGTGGTGGCGCGCTCGACGGGAAGGGGGACTGCGCTACAGCGACGTCGGGCCGATGCGGGGCGTCCCGGCATCGTGGACGGTGCGCCTGCGCGGCCTCCCGACGGTTCTGCGGATGGGGGCGCTTGCCCTCGGCATCGTGGCGCTGGCCCGCCCGCAGATGCGCGACGTCATCCGCACCAAGACCGCCGAGGGCATCGACATTATGATGATCCTTGACACCTCCTCTTCGATGCGGGCGGAGGACTTTCAGCCCAACCGCTTCCAGGCCGCACGCGAGGTGGCCGGGTCCTTCGTCGAGGGCCGCGTGTCCGATCGGGTGGGCCTCGTCGTCTTCGCGGCCGAGGCGTACACGCAGGTGCCGCTCACGCTCGACTACGACTTCCTGCGGCGCATGCTGGAGCGAACGCGCATCGGTGCGGTGGAGGACGGAACGGCGGTGGGCACGGCCCTCGCCACGGCCGTCAACCGGCTTAAGGAGACGGAGGCGGACAGCAAGGTTGCCATTCTGCTCACCGATGGCCGCAACAACCGGGGCGAGATTGACCCGGCGACGGCGGCGGAGATTGCCAGCACCATGGACGTGCGGGTGTACGCCATCGGGGTGGGGGCGTCGGGCGACGACGCGTCGCCTGGTCGGGGGCACCTGGAGGGGCAAAACCCCGGCGCGGCAGGGGTGGACGAGCAGATGCTGCGCGCCGTGGCCGAGATGACCGACGGCCGCTACTTCTCCGCGTCGAGCAAGGAGGCGCTCCGGCGCATCTACGACGAGATTGACGAGATGGAGGCCACCGAGGTTGACGAGCGCATCTACACGGACACCGAGGAGTGGTACCCGTGGGCACTGGGGCCGGCGTTCGCCCTCGTGCTGCTGGACGTGCTGCTGTCGACGACCCTCTTCCGCCGCTTCCCCTGACGTTCGAATATGGAGTGGAGGAATTGGGGGTGGGCAACGAAGACTTGTCCCTGACGTGCACATTCCCCATTCCGCACTCCACATTCCAAATTCGAGCAATGGACTGGTTGCATCCGACATTTGCGTGGGTACTGGTGGCCGTGCCGGGGGCCGTGTGGCTCTACTGGCGGGCCGTACAGCGGCGACAGGAAGCGCTGGACCGGTTCGGGGACGCGGCCCTCGTGCGACGCCTGGCAACCGCCGTGCGTCCGTGGCGCCGTACCGCGAAGGCAGCGGTCGTCGTTCTGGCCCTCCTCGGGATGGCCGTGGCCCTGCTCGGCCCGCGTTTTGGCACGCAGGTGCGGACCGTCGAGCGTCAGGGCGTCGACCTCGTGGTGGCCCTCGATGTCTCCGAGTCGATGCAAGCCACGGACGTGGCCCCGAGCCGATTGAAGCGGGCGAAGAAGGAGGTACGGGAACTCGTGGGGGAACTGCGCGGCGACCGGGTGGGCCTCGTCCTCTTCGCCGGCACGGGCTTCGTGCAGGCCCCCCTCACCACCGACTACGACGCCCTTCGTCTTTTCCTCGATGCGGCCGGCCCGGACCGCGTCCCCGTGCCCGGCACCAACTTCGGCAAAGCCCTCAACGCGGCCATCGAGGCCTTCGACGCGGCCCGCCCAGCGTCGGACTCGACGGCCCGGCCCGGCGACGACCGGGCCCGGGTGCTGCTGCTGCTCTCCGACGGCGAAAACCACGTGGGCGACCTTGCATCCATCAAGCAGCAGGCCCGGACGAACAACGTGACGCTCTTCGGGGCCGGCGTAGGGACGGGGGAGGGCGCCCGGATCCCGATCTACAACGACGGGCGGGAGGTAGGAGTGAAGCGGAACCAGCAGGGAGAAGCAATCCGCACGCGGCTCGACGAGGATGCGCTCACGACGCTCGCCGAAGACGGGGCGTACTTCCGTATCGGCAGCACGGCCAGCGCCCTGTCGGACGTGCCCACGGCCCTGCGGCAGCTCCGGACCGCGACGATGGAGGAGCAGCAGTTCGAAGAATACGCCGAGATGTACCAGTGGCCCCTCGCTGTTGCCCTGCTCCTTCTTTTCGCCGAGGCCCTCATCCCCGTCCGCACCCGCGAGCGACCGGGAAACAGCACGTAGGGGCATGCCGGCCACGCCGTCGTCTTCTATCGAACCCGGGACCGTTTCCGCGGTCGGTGACCTCGGGCGAATCGAACGCCGGGAGCGGTCGTAAGAAAATTTCCGTTAATGCTTTCCGACCCATTCCCTGCCATGTCCGCGCGCCTCGCCCTCGTCGTGTTGCTGTTCGGTCTGTTCGGCGACACCGGTGCCGAGCACGGCCGGTCCGGCAATGCACTGTACGAACAGGGCCAGTACGCGGCGGCCGCCGAGGCCTACCGGGACGGCCTCGCCGCCCTCAACGACACGACGAGCGCGGTCTACGCTGCCCTCCAGAACAACCTCGGGGCGGCCCTGCATCGTCAGAAGCAATTCGGGGAGGCCCGGACGGCCTTCCGGCGGGCGGCCCGCACGGCACCCAGTCTTGACGAGCGAGTTCGGGCCCGCTTCAACGCAGCTACCGCCGCGGCCGGCACGGGCACCCTCTCCGCCGCCCTGGACGACTATCGGCAGGTTCTTCTCATGGACCCGACCCACTCCCCGGCCCGGTACAACTACGAGTTTCTGAAGCGGAACCGGACGAGCCGCGCCCCTCGCTCCACGCCGGACGTAGAACCGTCTCCGTACGCCCGCCGCCTGAAGAAGAAGGCCGAGGCGCTTGTGACCCGCGAACGGTACGAGGCGGCTGCGGACTCCATGCGACGGGGCCTCCGCCGAGACTCGACGGTCGTTGCGTACCGGGACTTCATCGGGCGCCTTGAAGACATCGCACAAATCGAACAGACCCCATGACGCGTGCCGGGATTCTAGAACCCCTGGTCGGCTGGATGGTGACCCTTCTGTTGGTGGGGGGGAGCGCCGCCGCGCAGGCCCAATCGGACGCCGACGCGTACTTCCACGAGGCGGCCCAGCAGTATGTGGCCGACGAGGTGCAGGCGGCGCGGCGCACCGTGGAGCGGGGGCTGAAGGTCGCCCCCTCCGACGCGCGGCTGCGTGCCCTCCAAAAGAAACTTCGGGAGGGGAAACGCCCCAACGACCAAGACGGGAAGCAGGACAGCAGCGCGACGGGGTCGAACGAGGAGTCGCAGCAGGGGGACAACTCGTCGACCGACGAGTCGTCGGAGGGGGGACAGGAGCCCTCGGAAGAGGAGGAGGGGGGAGCAACGCAGCCGGGACGCCCGGAGTCGCCGTCGTCGGAGCAGGCCGGGCCCCGGTCCGATGCGTCGCCGCCGAGCGACGGGTCAGCCCGTGCCGGACGGCGGCGCTCGGGGCAAAACGGGGGGCGCCCGGTGGACAGCCTCAGTCGGGCACAGGCAGAACGACTCTTACGCGCCCTAGAGGGACAGGAACGCCAACTCCTCCGTCAGCTTCGTCCTGAGTCGGCGGAACGCCGAACGGCCGAGAAAGACTGGTAGTGCGCTCCCTGGTCTGCTGGCATACACTGTTTGCTGATCGCACATCATCATGTACGTTCGTCTTTTCGTCGGACTTCTTTGTCTGGGGGCGCTCCTGGGGGGACCCGTACGGGCGCAGTCGGGATCGGAGGTCTCCATTTCGGCCCAGGCGACGCCGTCGAAGGTGGGGACGTCCGAGACCGTTTCCTTCGAGATCCAGGTGAAGGGCGTACCCCTCTCGGTCATCCAGACGCCCGACCCTCCCCCGACTGTCAACCTCGTCCTTCAGGACCCGACGCCCACGACCCGGCGCAACCTGTCCTTCGACAGCGGGCGCCTCTCGCGCCGGGCCACCTTCAGGTGGACATACCGCCCGATGCGGGAGGGCATCGCGCGCATCCGGCCTACCACGGTCCGCATCCAGGACGAGCGGTACACGACCGACGAAATTCGCGTCCGGATCGTGCCTCAGTCCCAGCGGTCGGGTCGGTCGTCCCGGGCTGGGGCCGACCCGGCGGAGCCCTCGTCGTCTCCCGATGCACGGCAGGTTGCTGCCCTCGGTCCGCGCGACCTGTTCATCGAGGCTACTGCCTCAAGCGATGTGGCCTACCAGAATGAGCAAGTAACCACCGAGTACCGGCTCTTTTTCCGCCCGGGGGTGCGCCTTCGCCAAAGTCGAATGGCCGACGCCTGGGACGCGCCGGGCTTCTGGCGAGAAGAACTTGACGTGGCTTCCCGCCCCACCCCGCGCACCACGACGGCCTACGGGCAGACCTACGAAACCATCGTGCTGAAGCGGGTGGCCCTGTTTCCGACACGGGCAGGCACCTTGCGCGTCGATCCGCTTCGCATCGAGACGGAGGCCCAGCCCCGCAAGCAGCGGGACCGCTCTCCCTCTCAGCGTCGCTACGAGCCGGTGACGCTGTCGTCGGAGGCCCTGTCGGTGGTCGCGGAGTCCCTGCCCCCGGACGCGCCCCCCGCTTTCGATGGAGCCGTGGGCCAGTTTTCCCTTCAGACCTCGCTCAGCGACGACAGCGTGGAGGCCGGCAACGCCGTCGAATTAACGGCCCGAATCGAGGGCACCGGCAACCTCGCCACCATCTCCCCGCCGGCCGTCGATCCCCCGTCAGATTTCGAGACCTACGAGCCCTCTCTGGAGGCCGACATTGATCGCGGTGGGGAACAGGTGCAAGGCGCCAAAACCTTCACGTACACACTCGTCCCTCGCTCGAACGGGGGGTACACCCTTCCGCCCGTGGCGTTTTCCTACTTTGACCCCGAGACGGAAGCGTACGAGACGCTCCGCTCGGAGCCGATCGCCCTCCACGTTACGGGCGACGCGCCGCCCCGCGCGATGGGGCGGACGGGGGAGGGACTGCCGGTTGGCGACATCGCCGGGCCCATCGAGGACGACGTGCGCTGGGTGCAGGCCGACCGAGCGCCTTTTTACCGTCAGCCGTGGGTGTACGCGGTCCTGTTGGTGCCGGTCGTGCTCGCCGGCGGAGGCGTCGCGTACCAGCAGTACGCGGGCAGAGAGACGGCCGCTTCGGATCCCGCGTCCGACGGACTCGGTCCCGCCCAGAGTCACCTCCGCGACGCACACCGGCATTTGCGCGAGGGGGAGACACGAACCTTTCACCAGACCGTCGAGCGGGCCGTGCGCACGTTCCTCACCACCCGATTGGGCGTACCGGAGATGCCTTCTACGGAGAAGAGGGACGCCCTGGACCAGCGTCTCGCCCAACACGACGTGCCCGAGGCGGAGCGCCGGGCCGTCACCGATCTACTTGATGCCTGCGACCGCGCGCAGTTTACCCCCGCCGAGCCGTCACACGACGCCATGGAGGCCACCCTGGATCAGGCCCAGACGCTCCTCCTCCGCCTCGACGACGCGCTGCCGCCGCGTTCCGCTCCCGAATCGACCTGACGACTCCCCCGCCCCCTTTTCCGTCTTCGACCACGTCCCATGCGCTGGCTCCTTCTTGCATTCGGAAGCGTCGTGCTGTTGGCCTGCCCGGCTGTTGCCCAGCCCGATAGCCTGGCCCATCGGTTCGACACCGCAAATGCGGCCTACGAGCAGGGTCAGTACGACCGTGCCGAATCGGCCTACCGCGTGCTGCTTGAGACCGGCCATACGAGCGGGGCGCTCTACTACAACCTCGGCAACGCGTACGTTCGGCTCAAACGGTTGGGGCAGGCGATTCGGTACTACGAAAAAGCCCGTTCCCTCCGTCCCACCGACCCGCGTATTCAACACAACCTGGAGCAGGCCCGGCGACAAGCCGGGGTGTATCCCGGCCGCCTGCCGCCGCGCGGCCTTGCTAGCCTGGTGCAGGGCTGGTCGTCCCTGACAATTTTCGGGGTCGGCGTGCTGTTGCTGGTCGGCGCCGCCATTGCTATAATCAGGGCCTGGGGCGAAGCGCCCCAGACGGTGCGCCACCCGCTCGTGTGGGGCCCCCTAGCGGGCGGTCTCCTGCTCGTCGCCGTGGCCCTCGGCACGTCCTACGTCCAGTCGAGTCAGCAGCGCGCCGTCGTCGTAGTCGAGCAGGCGCCCCTCCGCGCGGCCCCGACGCCGACCGCCGCGCCGGACACGACCCTACCGGAAGGGACACTTCTGGGCGTGCAAAACGGGCAGGCACAGTGGACCGAGGTCCGTCTGGCCGACGGCACCGTAGGGTGGGTGCCGGCCCAATCACTGGGGGACATATAGGAGATGAATCAAGGTGTTCGGCGTCAATGTCCGGATCATTTTCTTCGACCGTACTCCGTCCCGCCTATGAACATCGGGGATTACATTGCCGCCCTCTTCCGGATGGACGATGACACCTGGGAACGCCACGCCAATCCCTGGAGCGTATGGTCCCGCGCGACGGTGCTGCCGGGCCTGATCCTCGCGGCCTGGAGCCGCGTCTGGATCGGATGGTGGGCCGTTGTGCCTGGAGTCCTTGCACTCCTGTGGACGTGGTTCAATCCACGCCTCTTCCGAAAGCCGTCGTCGCTGGACAGTTGGGCCTCGAAGTGTGTTCTGGGCGAGCGCGTCTGGATCAACCGTGACGACGTGCCGGTGCCGGAGTATCACCGGACGGTTCCCCACCTGCTGAATGGGATCAGCAGCGTGGGAATGCTCTTCGTGATCTGGGGCGTCGTGCAATTGGCGGTCTGGCCCACGGTGTTCGGGGCTACACTCGGGTACGTCGGCAAATTTTGGTTTCTCGACCGCATGGTGTGGCTCTACGAAGACATGAAAGACGCGACGCCGGAGTACCGCGAATGGGGGACAAGATCGGAGCCGGCATAGCGTCGCACAGACCCCGGCGCCACGAAACGCAGCCGTGCTGATCTGTTCTCTCAAGTGGTTAGGGCCGACTGGCATTCCCCTGCGACAATGACTTACCTTGAGGGGCGTATCGATTCCTCTGCTCGAACTGAACCGCGTTCATGTCTGCTCTCGAACCCCACATCGTCGACCGCGACCGTACAACCGGCTGGATCGAAGTCGTTTGCGGGTCGATGTTCAGCGGCAAGACCGAAGAACTAATCCGCCGGCTGCGCCGCGCCCGCATTGCGCGGCAGGAGACGGAGGTCTTCAAGCCCGCCCTCGACGCCCGCTACAGCGAAGAGGAGGTGGTCTCGCACAACGAAAACAAAGTGTCGACCACGCCGGTCGATACCGCGTCCCAGATTCTGCTGATGACGAGCGAGGCCGATGTCATTGGCATCGATGAGGCACAGTTCTTCGACGACGAGCTCATCGACGTCTGCCAGCAGCTGGCCAACGACGGGCGACGCGTGGTCGTGACGGGGCTCGACACCGACTACCGCGCCGATCCGTTCGACCCAATTCCTCAACTCATGTCCGTGGCCGAGCACGTGACCAAGCTGCACGCGGTGTGCGTGGTGTGCGGGGCTCCGGCCAACCACTCCCAGCGCATCGTGCCTGGGGAGGACCGCGTGCTAGTGGGGGCCACCGAGGCCTACGAGCCGCGCTGTCGCCAGTGCTTTGAGCCGGAGCCGGTGGAGGTGGATCGTCCGCGTCCCCACACCGACGTGTTCGACCACGACACCGAGGGCGAAGAGGAGGAGGCGCCGGCGGACGACCCGCAATCGTCCAGGGCCGCGCAGGAGACCGCGCCGGTCGACGGGGAGCAGGCGTGAGGACCGCTCGGTGGACGACCGCGGCCGCCGGAACGGACCGTACGAGAAGGGCTCCGGCGCCGACCCGCAGGGGAAGGAAATGAGCCCACTTGTCGTCGACCATTCGGGCCTCCGAGCCAGAGAGCGTCCTGATCGGCTATGAGGCCGGGGCACTCGTCGAGCAGCGCGATGCAAGTCGCGCGAGGGGCGTGGGAAACAGTTGTTTCCCGACGTCTCTTTTCTCCCGTTCCTTGCGCCCTTCCCGGACGAAGCGAAACGGGGGTCCAAGAGCCTCCGAGGACGAGCCCGCTCAACACGCCTGGACCGTGCTCGTACATACTCATCCGAAGACATTCGGACGAGACGACCGTTTTCCGTCATGACCGACGTTCGCTCCACGACCGCTACGCCCGCGGCCCCTCGCCGCCGACGCACGCCGCGCCGCCAGCCCCAACGCCAGCCGCAGCGCACCCCGCAGCGCCAGCCCTCCCGGCCTACGCGTACGCCCAACCCCACGCGCCGGGAGCCCAGCACGCCGGATCCGGACCGACGTGAGCCCAGTACGCCGAGTCCTTCCTCGGCCGAGTAGGGGCTTCGACGCCGTGAGGGCCGTGCAGATGTTCGGCACGATCGGGCCGTCTCCCGGTGTGCCGTAGCTCCGACGACAGCTACGGGCGAGGAGGGGGATCGGAAAAGGGTGTCCTCTCCACCTCATCGGAGGCCTCGCTTTCTTCTTCCTCCGGGTTGACTGAGGTGACGCGGTAGTGATACTTCTCCCCGTTCGTGACGGTGGTATCCGTGTACGTCGTATCGGGAACCGCCGAGGCGAGGGGATCCCCTGTCGCCTCGTCCGTCGGAGTGGACGAGCGGTACACGTTGTACGTGCTTGCTCCTGTTGCCGCCATCCACTCGAGCTCAATTTCTGAACTTTCAGAGGTGGCGTCCAGTCCCCTCGGCGACGTAAAGGGCGTGCTTTCTGCCTCACCGGACGGCTCGCTTTCGTTGCCTTCGGCATTGACGGCCGTGACCCGATAGTAGTAGGTTTGCCCGTTCTCGGCGGTCTGATCGTCGTAGCTCGTTTCAGAGAGGTCAGTAACCAGGGCACTTCCCTCGTCAGTCGAGGAGGTTGTACGGTATACGTTGTAGGTGCTGTCTTCTTCCTCTCCGTCCCACGTCAGACCCACAAGTTCATCCCCCGCGTCGGCGGTGAGAGAGGAGGGAGCAGCCGGGACGGTCGGGTCGTCTTCGTCGCCGTCGTTCGTGTCGTCGCCGTCGGATCCCGCCCCGTCGCACCCGGTGCCGGTGACAACCAGCCCGGCAATGAGAATGCCCGCGAACAAAGCCTGGAGGACCCTCGCTTCTGTCCTCACTGCGTCGGTAAAGAAGTGCATGAACCTACTGTTATTTGCCTTGGAAAAGCTGACGTCAAGTCCTTCTGTCCGGCCTGCACCGGGAGCTAACGGACAACCGTGATCTTTTCGGTCACGGTTTGGTCTTCGACCGACAATCGACTGAAGTACACGCCGCTCGACAGTCGATCAGTGCCGAGTGGAATGGTATGCCGTCCGGCCTTTCGTCGCCCGGATGCAAGAGTCGCCACCTCACGACCAAGCACATCGTAGACGCGGAGTGTAACCTCTTTTTCTTCCGGCAGGGTGTACTCGATGGTTCCCTGATTCCGGATCGGATTTGGGTACGTGCTCAGACGCACGTCCGAGGGTAGCACGGCCTCCTCTTCGTTCTCCACGTACTCCGCCGAGCCCACGGCGACCTTCAAGGTCGTCGTCTCCTCGGTCGGGTCAATCACGACCGGTTGTCCGTCACCGAGGTCGTAGCTTTTCTCAGCGGCAGGGTGAAGGAGGACCGCATGTTGTTCTGCGGCCGGGAGGGAGCCCGCGTCAAGCTGGAGCGGGCCGTCTACACGGCGCTGTAATTGGAGGTCAAAGGTATGCCCCCCACTCGCGGCCTGTCGTCGGGCCGTCATCAGGAGGGAGCCCTCTTCCTTCATGTCCGAGTCGATTCGAAGACTCACCGCCTCAAACTGACCGGGAGGGGCCACCAGCGCGCGTTTCGTCCCAAGCCCGACTCGAACGGTTGAGGGCGGCCTCTCGCTACGTGTTGGCTGTGCAGAGAGGGCCAGCAACGACGAGGCCTCCGATCCCGTGTCCGCACGGCGCTCCGTTCCCGACGAGGCGCTCTCTGACTCGGGCGCGCCCGGATACGGAATGATCAGTGAATCGCGGTCGGGGATGGCGTTGCGGAAGTAATAGGCGCGACCGGTGGCTGCAGAGGCAAACGTATCGGCCGGGGTGTTAAACGCCCCGTCGAACGGCCAGAGGGGGCTCAGGTCGCCTCCGTTTGCCTTCTCGATGGCGTCCCAGCTCACCGCTTTGTCGAAGGGGTTCGAAATAATTGTCCACCCATCGTTTAGCGGCACAGCCGTCGCCGTGTCGTTCGGGAGCGTGACGAACGCAAATTGCTCCTCTACGGCCCAGTCCTGTCGGCTCGTAAGCCAGAATCCGCGGCCTTTCTGGAAGTTGAAGGTCCCCGAGCCGTCGTGGCGGACAAAGGCCTCTCCGTCATCCCAGTAGGCCTGCCACTCGACGCCGGGCTCGCCGTCGATCGTCTCGGTAAGCGACGTGTCGACCCGCCCCGGGAGGCCGACCAGGCGATAGTCTTCCAGCCCGCTGGCATCGCCGAACGAGCGGTTCACGTCGGCCGTCACGCGTTCCTTCCGGAGGAACGCGAAGTCTTGCTCGGAGGCCCCTCCTTCCTGCTCGGCGGCGTCGAGGGCCGCAACGCGATAATAGTATGTTTGCCCGGGGGCAGGGGCGCGGTCAACGTACGAGGACGTCGAGGCGGACACGGAGTCGTACGCTGCGAGCCCCGACACGTCCTGAGCAATCGGGGCAGTGTCCCGGTAGATGCGATAGCGCTCCAGATCGTCGTCCGAAACTACATCCCAGTCCAACTCAAGGTCTTCGTCCTGCTTCTGAACGGCCAACGCACTCGGGGCGCGGGGGGCCGCATTCGACTCAATGGAGAGCTGCACGGTTGCGTCGCTGGACGACCCCGGTGGATCAGCGGCTTGGTACGTGAATTGATCCGTTCCTTGGAAATCGTCGTTCGGGGTGTACTCGAACGAGCCGTCGCTCTCAAGCGTGAGGCGACCGTTTGACGGTTCGTCGACGACGGAGGCAGTCAACTGGTCCGCATCGGTGTCGTTCTCAAGTACCCCCGGCGCGTCGACTGTGAGTGTAGCCCCTGCCGGTGCATCGAAGGTGTCCGCCTCGGCGACGGGCGGCGCGTTGACCGGATTGAAGCTGTAGGTGCCGTTGCCATGGGTGGCCGCAACAACTTGTCCGTCGTACGATCGAGACTGGACTTGATCGACAACGACGTCTCCAATTACGGCCTCCCCCTCCTGCGTCCACTCCGTGTTTGAGCCGTCGAGCGTCGTGGTCGAATAGACACCGATGCTGGTGCCAACGTAGAAGGTGGTCTTCGTGGGGTCGCTTCCGGCCCGCGGAAGAATCGAGGCCGAGCGGACCGACGGTGAGAACTCGCTGTCGGCCCCGAGATTGCCTTCGACCGCCGTCCAACTCGTCCCTCCGTCGACGCTGTAGAAGAGGCTCGTCACGTTGTAGTTGGAGAACACGACGACAACCTTGTCGCTATCGGTGGGGTCAACGGCAATGCTGCTCACGTATCCCTCGAACCCCGTGGCGGTCACGTCGGTCGGTTCCGTTTCCGTGCCAGTCACGTCGGCATCGTCAAGCCGCTTGACAGTGCCGGCGTCCGTTCCGTAGTACAACACGTGGGCGTCGTTTGTCGTGGACACGCCGAGCGCCGTGATCGTCTCCCCCGAAACTGAGGCCCCATCCATCGTGGACCACCCGTTCGATCCCGCTTCGACGTCCTGATTGCGCCACAGTTCGCTTCCGGCCGGGTAGTACATGACCTCCGGCGCGGATGGGTCGAGCGCGAAGGGATTGATGAAAAGCTGACCGCTCGCGAATCTGGGATCGACGCGTTCGGTGGTTTGGCTCGTGCCGTCCGCGTCGTAGCCCAACCGGTACACGCGGCCGCTCTGCGTCGAGACATACCGCGACGATCCATCGTCCGTCCCGTTGTTGGTGAGGGCACAGTATCCCCCGTCGGCCCCAAACAGCTCCTCCCACGGCTCGGCAGCGTCGGTGGAGGCGGTGTTCCAGGAGCCATTGTCCTGCATGCCCCCTGCGATCCGGGTCCGTTCCGTTTCGGCGTCGGGCTCCCGAAACTGACAGACTGCGTAGAACTGCGTGGTGAAGTACCCATTGTTTAGATCATCCCAGAGAACCTCCCCGTCTCCAGACCCTCCGGCTCCGCCGGCCCGGCTGTCGTCGGTGCGGTGGATGCCGCCGTCGCTGCCCGAAAACATCACGTCGCCGCCGTTCGGCGTAAAGGCAATCGCGTGCTGGTCCGGGTGCTGAGCGTCACTTCCCGGCGGGTTGTAGAAGCCCCCTCCACTGACGCCGTACCCACCAATCCACGCGGCGGGGTCGGAGTCGGAGGTCGACACGTCAATCCGCCAGAGGTTGACGCCCCCGACGAAGATGATGTCTCCGTCCTCCGGGTGTACGTCGACGAGCAGGTTGTAACTGCCCTGCGAGTTAAAGGAACCGATGAATCCTCCTGGATTCCGATCGGGCAAGTATTCGGTGGAGTCGGTCCATGTATCGGTGCTCCGATCATATTTCCAGAGCTCGTGTCCCTTGGGGCCCGTTCCCGTCTCGCCGCCCTCTGTCACGGCCCAGACCTCGTTTTCGTCGGAGGGATTCCCCGCGAGCACGGTTCGCCTGGAGGAGGTAGTGGGCCAGTCATCCGGCGTGATGTCGGTCCAGCTTCCCGCCTCACCCGTCGTCGAGTAGAACAGTCCGCTCCGCTCCCCTCCGCTGCTCAGTGCCGCGTAGACCTCCCCGTCGCTGGTCACCTCGACGTCGGTCCAGGCCGCGAAGCTGCCGTTCCCTGTGGTATCCCCTTTGAGAACAGGGGTCCAGTTGCTGCCCCCATCCGTGGTGCGATAGATCCGGTCGTAGGCGGCCACATACACCTCGGAGTCTTCTCCCATCGTCCCGTCCGTCGGGGCCGTCGGATCGACCTCGATGGTGTACGTAAAGTCGAAGAAGCTGTCGAAGGTCGTCGCGTCACTGGTTGTACTCGACAGCAGTGTCCAGCTCTTTCCTCCATCGTCCGATTTGTAGATGCCGTTGCCCGCGTAGAAGGCCTCGCCTCCACCGGCCGAGTTCCCTCGGAATTCTCCGGTGCCCGCGTACCAGATGTCCTGTCGACCGGGGCGAGGATCTTGGGCCAACGCCGTCACGTTGGGGCGCTGGTCCGGCTCGAACGTGCGCGTCCAGTTCTGCCCCCCGTCCGTCGTGCGCCACATGCCCCCCGACACGCCGCCCGCCAGCACGGTGTCGGCGTTCGGGCTCCTCACGTCCACCGACAATCCGCGCGACCGACCGCCAATGTTCGTCGGTCCCCGTAGCTGCCACTGGCCCGATCCCGACTTTCGGAGTTGGACCGGCATATTATCGGCGAAGGCTCGTTCTTTTTGGTAGAGGTTTTCGGGAATCCGGCCCGTCTCGGGGTTGCGAAGACGGCGGAGCTCGTAGGCGCGACGGGCATCGGGGTCCTCCGGGGTGCCCCGAGCGGTCTTCGGCAGCAGGTGGTCTCCAGACGCCGCAGAAGGAGTCGACGAAGACGTGTCGTCGCCAACGCCAAAGTCATCAACGCTAAAAACGAACCACATCCCGACGGCGAGTCCCGAAAGAAGAACACCGATCAGGATGGAACGGATCAGAGTAGACATACAGGCAAGTTGCGAGGCGAAGGAAAAGCAGGAGTCAGGGGGGCGTGCAATTGACGGGGGCGTAGTCCCGCGCGTCGCCGGCGGGCTACTCGACCTCAACGATCTGCCAGGACGGGCGCCCCCCAGCGTCCTCCTCGCGGTCGATGGTTTGTTCGTGACGGAGAACGAGCGTGAGCTGTCTCCCCGGACGAACGGGCCGTTCGCTTCCTTCCGTCGTCTCTTCGGAACGAGGCGTCCGCACGTCGATGGAGGTGGGGGTACTGACGGTCGGGGTCGACATGCCGT
>CAYULG010000036.1:0-16803 GCA_964445365.1 uncultured Salinivenus sp.
CGACCGGCAGGTCGTCCCAGGCCGAGTAGGTGTCCGTGTAGGGCGACCAGTCCGGTTCCCGCGAAAAGAACCGCAGATCGACAATGCGGGGCCTGGGCTCCATCTCGTTCGAACGGTCGCGGGCGGGCGTGAATCGCGTGAGGCCGCCGCCGGTGCCGAACCACAGGGTGCCGTCGTCGGTCTCGTGAACCGCGTTCTGAGCGGCCTCGATCCCCAGAAAGCCGTCTTCTTCTCCGTACGTCCGAATGGGCATCTCCCCCGTCTCCTTGAACGCTCGGAGGTCCAGCCGATTGACGCCTTTCTCCGTGCCGGCCCATAGGTGTCCCTCGTTGTCCAGATGGAGGGAGACCGTCGTCGTGCCCATGAGGCCGGCGTCTGCCCCGAAGGCCCGGAGCGAGTCCGTCGTCGAATCGCCCCGAGGGGCGAGGTAGATCCCGTTCAGCGTACCCATCCAGGCATCGCCGTCGGCATCGATCTCGACCCCCACCAGGGACCCCGCCTGGGTGGAGTCCAACGAGCGAACGGTTGTAAACGTCTCCCCGTTGAACCGCCCGAGGGTGCTCTTCTCGCCGACCCAGAGACGGCCCTGGTCGTCCACCGCCAGACTGCGAACGGTGTTGCTGGGCAGCCCGTCCTCCGTGGTGTACCGCTGGAAGGACGTGCCGTCGTACCGGACGAGCCCCGCATTGATCGTCGCAAACCAGAGCGTCCCGGACGGATCCTCGGTGATGTCGACCACAAATCCCACCGGCTTCCCCTCTACGCGGCGGTGGACCTGGTAGGTGGTGCCGTCGTAGGCGTACAGCTGGTTTTTCGCGGACGTCCAGAGAACGCCGCGGTCGCTGTAGTAGAGCACCGGGGTCTGTTTCGTCCGGAGCGTGTCGGGGCCGTCGACGGTCGAGAAGGAGCCGTTCCGGAATCGGCTAAGGCCGCCGCGCGTGGCCACCCACAGGCCGTCCCCCGGCCCGTCGCTGACGTCCCAGACCAGATCGTGGGGCAGTCCGTCGTCCGTGGTATAGTGATCGAACGGATTCGGCGTGTGTCGAATGGCTCCCTCCCCGTCGGTTGCCAGCCAGAGGTTGCCTTCCCGGTCCTCCGCGAGTCCCTGTACGAAGACGCCCTCCAGGGTGTCGGAGAACCGTCGCAGCCCGCGTTCCGTGCGACGATAAAGACCGTCTTCCGTGCCGAGCCACAGCGGACCGTCGGGACTGTTCAGCACGTCGAGGACGGTCAGCGACTGGCCGCTCGGCACCGCCCGGACTGTCGTGCCGTCGAAGCGAAACAGTCCTCCAAATGTCCCAATCCAGAGCCCCCCCTCGGTGCGGGGCACAATGCTGCTCACCTGCCCGAGGGACGAGTCGGCAATGGACGTAAGTTCGGCGCCCTCGTACCGGTGCAGTCCCGCCGTTCCGCCGATCCACAACGTGTCCCCCTGGGTCTTGAGGGCCCTCACAGCGCGTCCGCCGAGACGATCCGGCGCAAGGGGATCGAACGAGCTCCCGTCGTAGGAGACGACCCCCTCTGCGGTCCCGACCCAGAGCGTCCCGTCGGGTCCGTTTTCCAGGGTGAATATGCGGTCGCTGGGCAACCCGTCCTCCGTCGTGAGGGTGGTCATCGTGCGGCCGTCGTAGCGGGTCAGCCCACTTCGGGACCCGATCCAGAGGGTACCGGACGCATCTTCGTGGAGCACTTGCACGGCCTCAGTGGGGAGCCCGTCCTCCACGGTCAGGGTCGTAAAGTCGTGCCCGTCGAACCGGGTGACCCCGCCCCCCAGCAGGGCAAACCACAGGTATCCCCGCTCGTCTTGAAGGACATCATGGACCTGCGACTGGGGCAGCCCCTCCTCCAGGGAATACGTGTCGAGGACCCGCTGCTGGGCCGTGGCGGCCGTCGAGAATACCAGCCCCCCGACGAAGAGCACGGACACGGTGAGCACGAAAGCGAGTTTGGGCCGCATGACCGGGGCGTTCTCAGTGTGTAATCGAAAAAGAGGCCGGACCTCGTTTGCCCGAGACGAACGTGTAGGTGTTGCTCAACACGGACGACAGCACGCTGCTGGTACGAACACGCAAATATGGGTCCAAGACAAACCCGCACCTGACAAGAGAAAACATTTTTGGAGAAGAAAAGCTCCTTGGTGGCGTGGAGGCCCCACTCGGACCCAATGGGACGGAGAGCTCTTTCCCCCATCCGATCGACTGGTTTCAGCGCACGGCATCTCGTGCGCGACCAGCAGGAAAATGTTTCGTCCGTCCAGAACTTGTTCCCCTACGTTCGTTGCAGGGGAGGAGGCGTCTTCGGGGTTGCCGCTCCGGATCGAAATTAGCGAGAGAGCAGGGAGGGCGAGCGAAAGGGGCAACACCCGCTCGCCGGGGCCAGTTGATTCCGCCCACTACCTACCGGTATATTGGCGGCAGCCCCCGCGGGTCCGTTCGTTGCGGCCCCGAGATGTTCTCGTGCCTTCCTCACGTTCGTCGTTTACCATCGTTATGGCCGATCGGGACTACCTCGTCACCGCGCGCAAGTACCGGCCGTCTCTCTTCAAGGAGGTCGTCGCCCAGGAGCACGTCACCGACACGCTCAAGAATGCAATCCGGCTCGACCGGCTCGCGCACGCTTACCTGTTCAGTGGGCCGCGCGGGGTGGGCAAGACGACCGCCGCCCGCATTCTGGCGAAGGCCATCAACTGCGAAACCCCGCGCTCGGAGCGGGCGGACGGGGCCGAGCCCTGCTGTGAGTGCGAGTCGTGCCGGACGTTCGAGGAGGGGGGCAGTCTCAACGTGTTCGAACTGGACGCCGCGTCGAACAACAAGGTCGACGACGTGCGCGAGCTGCGGGAGAAGGTGCGCATTCCCCCTCAGGGCGACAACAAGAAGGTCTACATCCTCGACGAGGTGCACATGCTGTCGAAGCAGGCGTTCAACGCCCTGCTGAAGACGCTGGAGGAGCCGCCCGACCACGCGCTCTTCATCTTTGCGACGACGGAGCCGCACAAGGTGCTGCCCACCATTCTCTCGCGGTGCCAGCGGTTCGACTTTCGCCGCATCCCGGTGCCGCGCATCGTGGAGCGGCTGCGCGAGATCTGCGAGACGGAGGGCGTGGAGGCCGACGAGGAGAGCCTCATGCTGCTGGCCCGCAAGGGCAACGGGGCGCTCCGCGACGCCCTCTCAGCCTTCGACCAGGCGATCTCGCTTTGCGGGACCACCCTCGAGTACGGCGACCTCACCGAGGCGATGGGGGTGGTCGATCAGGATCTCTACTTCGACTTTACGGGGCACGTGGCCACGCAGGATACGGCGGGCGTGCTGAAGCTGGTACGCCACGTCGTGCGCAGCGGGTACGACCTGCAGGAGTTCCTGGCGGGCCTGGCCGAGCACCTCCGCAACCTGCTGGTGGTGCATTCGCTTGGCGGCGACGCGCTGGAGGGAGTCGCCGAGAGCACGCGCGAGCGGTACGCCACGGAGGCGGAGCGCTTCGGCGAGGCCGATCTTCTGCGCCTGCTCACCGTAGCCGGCGAGGCGGAGGACGACGTGAAGAACAGCCCCCAGCCCCGCCTCAAGCTGGAGACGACCCTCCTCAAGATGGCCCAGATGCGCCGCGCGGCCGACCTGCGGGAGGTGCTCCGGAAGATCGATCGGCTGGAGCAGATGGTGGAGGACGGCGAACTTCCCGAGTCGTTCGCCGAAGGGGCCGCGTCAACCAGCGACGAGGCTTCTGCCGCGTCGGCGGAGCAAGGGGCGGAGACGGCCCCGCCCGACGCCGCCGAGCCCACGCCCTCCTACGAGACCGATGCCCCGGACCGGACCGACGACGCGTCGCGTCGACCGGGCTCGTCGCCGGACGATTCGCCGCCCGATGAGACCGAACCGTCCCCGACTGCGGACGAGAACACGGACACGACGGAACCGCCCGCCGCTGACACGGTCGGCAGCGATCCCGAACGAGACGAGGACGCCCCGGACGACGCCGATGCGGAGGACGAAGAGGATCCCCCGCAGGCATCTGCCGACGCCGACGAGGATGCGGGCACCGACGAATCGAGCGTCGAGTACGGCGACCTCTTCGGGCCCCCCGCCCTCGAGGACGACGCGTCCTCCGGGGGCGACGGCCACACGGACGCCGGGGGGGACGCATCGTCGCCGAACGGGTCCTCGACGGACGACCGGGGCTCTCAGTCGGCCTCGGACGAGGCAGGAGGCAGCCCCCAGGCCGCCGTGGCCGAGCCGACCGTCGAGCCCGCCGCGCCAAGCGTTGATGGGCTCGTGCAGCAGTGGCCCCAGTTCGTCGAGGACGTCAAGAGCGACCGCATCAGCCTCGGCTCGCTGCTCGGGGAGGCCGAGCCCGCAGAGCTGCGCGACGCGGTGCTGACGGTGGCTGTGCCGAAGCCCCTGCATCGCAATACGCTGCGCGACCAGCGCCGCTTTTTGCTCAAACATCTCACCGCCACCTTTGAGGTTGCGATTGAGGACGTGCAGTTCGTCGTGGAGGAGCCGGCCCCCGAGACCGATGCGGCCGATGACGCCAACGAGCCGGTCAGCCCCCGCGAGCAGCTCCAGGCGCTCCGCGACACGTACCGCTCGCTCGACGTGCTCTTCGAGGAATTTGGCGCCGAACCGGTCTGGTAGGTGGACCGCCGCTTTCCGCTCGCCCCCACGCAGAACCAGAGATGGAAGGGATCGCGCCGTCGCCTCGTACGTTGTACCGGAGGAAAATGAACATGCGTGTCCCGCGCGCTCCCTGCGAGCCCCCGTTCGCCCGTCCAAGACCGGGCAGCGACACGCACACCGCATTTATTTGACACGAGACCACCCCCCAAATTTATGGCTAATCAGGGACCCGGAGGCATGAACATGTCCGACATGTTCGGCAAGATGATGGAGATGCAGGAAAAAATGAATGCCGCCCAGGAAGGGCTGGAGGACGAGACCGTGACCGCCGAGGCCGGTGGCGGCATGGTGAAGGTGACCGCCAACGGCAATCAGGAGATTACGGGCATCGAGATTGATCCCGAAGCCGTTGACCCGGACGATCTGGAATTGCTCGAAGACTTGGTGATTGCAGGCGTCAACAAGGCGCTCGAAGACGCGTCCGAGATGGCGCAAGAGCAGATGAAGGAGTCGATGGGCGGCATGCTCCCGCCGGGCATGGACCTGAGCCAGCTCGGCCTCTAGCGAGTGGGGAATGAGGAGTGTGGAATGTGGAGTGGGGACGGTTCGGTCTGCCCCCTCATCGAGCCGCAGACGATTGCTTCGCATTCCGAAATCCACATTCCAAATTCCGAACTCTAAACTCCGCATTCTTATGCAGTTTACCTCGGAGTCCGTCGAGACCCTGGTGGAGCAGTTCTCGAAGCTGCCCACCATTGGGACCAAGACGGCGCGACGACTGGCCAACTACGTCCTGAAGATGCCCCGCGAGGAGGTGGAGGCCATTGCCGATTCGCTGATGGCCGTGAAGGAGCAGGTGCAGCGCTGCTCGACGTGCCACGTGGTGGCCGACCAGGATCCCTGTCCCATTTGCCGGTCGGAGAAGCGCGACCAGTCCACCATTTGTGTCGTCGAGGAGTCGAGCGACCTGCTCGCCATTGAGCGCACCGGCGAATACCGGGGCGTGTACCACGTGCTCGGGGGGGTCATTTCGCCGCTCGACGGCGTGGGGCCGGACGACCTGCGTGTTCACGAACTGGCGTCTCGCATCGATCCCTCGTTCGAGGACACCGCGACCGAGACGACCGATGACCCGTCCCCGTCCGGGGGAGAGACGCCCCCCCAAAATGGCCGGTCGGCCGAGTCGTCCGACGACGAGGCGCCCGACGCCCCTCGGGCCGACGAGATCATCCTGGCCGTAAACCCCAACGTGGAAGGGGACACGACGGCGTATTACATCTCGCAGCTCCTGGAGCCCTTTGATGTTCAGGTCACCCGCATTGCGCGGGGCCTCCCGATTGGCGGCGACCTTGAGTACGCGGACGAGGCCACCCTCTCCCGGGCGCTCGAAGGGCGCGGCCACGTCGAGCAGCAGGAGTGATTGCCCCCTTCGGCAAGACCCTCTGTTTGTCCATCTCTCAACTTTCGCGAAGGCTCCCTCCGACCTTATGAAAATCACGGTTCTTGGCGCCGGATCTATTGGGGCCGCCGTCGTGCGCGAGCTCTGCAAGCGGAGCGACGAGGTGGCTCAGGTGCAGGTCTGCGACACGCGCTCCCAGGCCCTGCAGCGACTGCATGACCACGTCGACAGCCAGTTTCTGCGCTCCTTTCAGGTGGACGCGCGGGACATGAACGTTCTCTCCCAGATCGTGGAGGGGAGCGACTGCGTCGTCAGCTGTGTGCCGGCTGAACTGAACCCGGACCTGGCCCAGCTCTGCCTCGACCTGGGTGTGCATTTCTGCGACCTCGGGGGCAACGATCGGGTCGTGCAGCAGGAGCTGGCCCTCGGCGAGAAAGCGCGCGAGAAGTCGATCTGGATTATGCCCAATTGCGGGCTCGCGCCCGGCCTCGTCAACGTGCTCTGCCTGCGGGCCATCGAGCAGCTCGACCGAGCGGACGCGGCCCACCTGCGCGTCGGCGACGTGCCCCTGCATCCGGAGCCGCCATTCAACTTCCGGATCTCATGGTCGGCCGAGCGCATCCTTGAGGACTACACCAACCCCGCGAGGCTAATCGAGAACGGCACCGTTGTGGAGGCGGAGGCCCTTTCGCGTGACGAGGCGATTCGCTTCGACGAAGCGCCCTTCGAGGAGATGGAAGCCTTCTGCACCCAGGGGGGGCTCTCGACGCTTACCGACACGCTGGCCGGAAGGGTGGATGCGCTCGATCACAAAACGATCCGCTGGCCCGGCCACGCGCAGCAGATGCGCTTCGTTATGGGGCTGGGGCTGGGGGAGGACCGGAAGATTGGCGTACGCACCCACCTCACATACCGCGACGTCCTCGTTCGGCGCATGCGCGATCGGCTCGGGGGCGACTACAAGGACGCCGTGCTCCTTCGAGTGCTGGTCCGTGGGGAGCGCGACGGGCGCCCGGCGACAATCGTCTACGAGATGATTGAGCAGTACGACGAGCCCACCCAACAGACGGCCATGATGCGGTGCACAGCCGTTCCGACGGTTGTGTCGGCCCTGCTCCTTGCCCGCGAGCAGTCGGTGTCGGGGGGCGGGGCCGACGTGCCCGAGAACGTTCTTCCCCGCGATCGATTCCTCGAAGAGGTGGCCGATCGGGGCCTCGACGTCCGTCGCGAGTGGCACGACGACTTCCGTGACGTGACGGCAAAGCAGCCGTTCGAAGGGGAGCACGCATGATGCGCCGCAGTTGCCGACCGGTGCGGATCGCCCGCGATCAGAGATCGAAAATTGGGAACGTTGGCCCTACGTGCGGTTTGAAGGAGGGACGCATAAGCAATCCGGCAGTAACGAGGAGGGAAGAATGCCCTTGTTCGTTTCGTCTTCGACCAAATGTCCCCAGTGTATCGGCACATAACTGCTACAGGTTTTTTGGCGATTCCTGCCTCGCGGCGACCGGTCTTCCGTAGACCGGCACCCGAACTGTGTCATGGCATTCTTTAGGTTTTGCCGGATTCGTGGTGTCGATGGTTTCGACTGCACTTACTTGTAGGTCGCAACGGGGTCGTTGCGACGGCTGGGGGACGGGTCGGAGGCTCGGATGGGCCTGCGCGTGCCTCCTCCTGTCGTGGAACCTGCTGGTGGGCTTGAGTGCCCCCCGCGTCTGGGCCCAGGAGCGGCCCCGTGCGGACACGAGCCGGACCGATTCTATCCGTCAGGAGGGCCAGGCACGGACCCTCCCTACAACCGCCGACAGTCTGGAGGACGTGGGGGCTGACCTCGATCGGGTGACCCTCGGTCAGGGGGGGCAGCGCGCGAACAGTGCAGCCCCGCCCGACAGTGGACGCCTCGGCCAATACCTTCCCTCCTCGTCCCGTCGCTCCGGACGGCTCTTCGGATCGCGATCGCCCCTTCTCGGGCCCCGCGGGCGAGCCCCCTCAGGTCGGTCGATCCGTCTCGATTCCACGGGCACCGATTACACGCTCGACGACGGCCTCCATGCCGATGGGCCGATGCGACTCGACGCGGGGGTGTACCAGCGCGAGAAAGAACGGGCGAACCGTAAGCAAAACTGGACCGCCCTGATCGAGCAGCGCCGGCAACAGGAAAACCAGCGCGGTGGCGTGGGCGTCAACATGACGGTGCCGGGCGGGCGAGAGAGCACCTTCACCAGCATCTTTGGCAAGCCACAGGTCGATCTCCGCGTCAACGGGCAGGCCGACATCAACGCCGGCTTCCAGTATAGCAAGAACGACCGGCGGTCGCGAACCGGGGACGCAACCCAGCTCGACCCCAACTTCAAACAGGACCTCCGGCTGGGCATTACCGGGACGATCGGGGACAAGCTGCGCATCGATGTCGACTGGGACACCCAAAGCCAGTTCGACTACCAGAACCAGGTAAAGCTGGAGTACACCGGCTACGAGGACGAGATCATTCAGAGCATCAAGGCCGGCAATGTCTTTCTGCAAACCCCCACTCAGCTCATCAGCGGGGGGCAGAGCCTCTTCGGCATCAAAGGGGCCTTTCAGTTTGGGAACTTGAACCTCACGACCATCGCGAGCCAGCAGGAGGGGCAGTCCAACAGCCTGTCCATCGAGGGCGGCTCCGAGACGACGGAGTTTACCCTTCAGCCCACCGACTACGACGAGAGCGCCCACTTCTTCCTCGGCTACTACTTCCGCAACAACTGGAACCCGGCGCACCAGGACCCGACAACCATTACTCTCACCCAGGGCTTCGACGGTCTCGAGCAGATTGAGGTTTGGAAGCTCACGAACACCACCAACGATCAGGAGGCGGAGGTGCGGAACGCAGCCGCCCTCGTCGACCTCGGGGAGTCGCCCGATCTGCTTGATCAGGCCGACGAGTACACGACCCTCGTCCCTCCGAACCCGGAGACGGATCAGTACGACGCGGGCGACCTTGAGAGCCTGCGACGCACCGACTCGACGAATTCAGTCTCCGGCTACGTCGAGTCGGCGGCCAACCTGGACCGCCCGTTGGGGACTCAGGACTTCGAGGACGGACAATTTAAGAAGCTCGAGAAGGGTCGTGACTACCGGCTCGACAACACCCTCGGCTTTCTGTCGCTAAAGCAGCGACTTCGCCCCAACGAGGCCCTCGCCGTGGCCTACCGATACCGGGTGAACGGGGAGGTGCGAGAGGTCGGCGACTTTTCGGGAAGTCAAGGCGGGGGGAGCGGCACGCGCGGCGGCGACCGGCTGATCCTGAAGCTCCTTCGTCCCACCAATCCTGTTGCCCCGAGTGCAGACGCCGCGGATGAGCCCGCCGCCTGGTTTCTGGAGATGCGCAACGTGTACCGGATCCGCGGACGGGGCTTCAACGCCGATAATTTTGAGCTCGACATCGAATACAATCCGTCGGGGCAGGGGGAGACGAATACCATTCCGGAGATTGCCGGGCAGCAGCCATTGCTTCAGGTTCTCGGGCTGGACCGGATCGATCAGAGCGGGGCACCTACGCCGGATAATGAGTTCGACTTCACCGCACAGACCATCGATCCGGAAGAAGGACTTCTCTACTTTCCGTACCTGGAGCCATTCGGTGAGCGTCTGTTTGAGGCGGCAGACGACCGGTCCAACGCCGAGTCCTTCGCGTTTTCGGACCTCTATCTCACAAAGAAGAGTACGGCCGAGCGCAATACGGAGAAGAACGTCTTTGAGATAGGCGGCTCGTATAAGGGGCAGGCAAAGGGCTTCTACGATCTGAAGGCCTTCGCCGGGCTCGTGGACGGGTCGGTGGAGGTGACCTCCGGTGGACAGACGTTGCAGGAGGGGACCGACTATGTGGTCGACTACCAGAGCGGGACGGTGAACATCACCAACGAGAGCTATCTCACCGACGGGCGCGACATTGAAATCGACTACGAGCAGCAGAACATCGCGAGCCTGCAGCGAAAAACGTTGCTCGGGGCCCGGGCCGATTGGAGCATGCAGGACCGGTTCGCGCTCGGGGCCACCGTCATGCGACTCAGCGAAAAGTCGCCGGTTGACAAGTTTCGGATTGGGGAGGAGCCGATTCAGAACACCATCTGGGGCGTCGATGGGTCGATGGAGCTGGAGCCCCGATGGCTCACGCGGGCCGTGGACGCGCTGCCGCTCATACAGACGCGGGCCGATAGCCGAATCTCGGTTTCCGGGGAGTTTGCCCAGCTCCGGCCCGGGCAAAACACGAGCGAGGCCTTCGAGCGAACCGTTCAGGAGGTGAAAGACAGCGACACGGACAGCTTCGCTCCGGACGAGCGCAGCGGCGTGTCGTACGTCGACGACTTTGAGGGATTTGAGAACACCTTTTCCCTGCGGCAGCAACTCCGGGCGTGGCAGGTAAGTGCAGCGCCGGATTCGATTGCCCCTGTGCCGGAGCTCAGCGGCGATACGCCGGGGAACGACGACGACCGGGCCCGCACCCACTGGCGCGGTCGTCTGGGCTGGTACCAGATCAATCGCGGCATCGACGAATTTCTGGGGCAGGAGTTTGGCGGGCAGCGAGGGGATGCCACACGTTTGCTCAACGTCCAGGAGGTGTTTCCGGATCGCGACACGCGAGGATCGACCAATCCCATTCTTCGCACCCTCGACTTCTACTTCAATCCGTGGGAACGGGGGCCCTATAACTACACCCCCGACCTCGATGACTTCTTCCAGAAACCCACCCGAGTATGGGGCGGCGTCACGCGACAACTGCCGGAAGGATACACCGACTTTTCGGTGCAGAACGTCGAGTTCGTCGAGTTCATTGTGAAGGTGTTTCCCGAAAATGGACAGATTACCGATGGGGCCAAGCTCTACGTGGACCTGGGAACGATCTCCGAGGACGTCCTTCCCGACGAGCGGCTCAACGGCGAGGATGGGCTCCGTCTCAACTTTGCATCGGACGACCTCGACATTTTGAGTCGCCTCGCCCGGGGCAATCAGGACGACGCCATCGACGTGCGGGGCGGGCGGACGGAGGACCTCGGCCTCGACGGGCTCGTCTCCTACACGGGCGGGGACGGCCCCTATGCAAGTGGGATGCAGGAGCGCACGTTCTACAACGACTTCGTGGGCAGTGCCGATAGCCTCCTCGACGAGAGCGAGACGGGGCAGCTCGGCCTTTCCGACGCTCAGCGCGAGCGGCTGCAGGCCGAGGTTGCTCGCATCAAGGACGACCCCTCGGCCGATGACTACCAGCACTACGAGAACGATCGCTACTACGACAACGCCGATTTTTTTGCGGACGAGCCCGTGCCCCAGCAGCGTCTGAGCCGGTACTATGCGGGGTACGAGCTTAATGGCTTCGAGTCGCAGAACCAACTCGCCGAGGACGTATCGCTTCGCCAGGGGCTCTCTAACACCCCGGACACGGAAGACCTCGACCGTACGGGGGGCAGCGTCAACATTACCGACCGGTACTTCCAGTACGCCATTCCGCTCGACTCGCTGGACGAACGCGCCGCGACCGATATGGGCGCCACCGATTACGTTGTGAGTGAGGCGGGACGCGAAAATTCGAACTGGTACAAGGTGCGCATTCCAGTGCGCGAGTTTACGGACCGGGTTGGCACCATCGATAACTTCACGAACATCCAGTCGATTCGCCTGTGGACGACCGGCCACGCAGCTCCGGTTACGATGCGCTTTGCCGAGCTGGAGATGGTAGGAAGCCAGTGGCGCGTCTCCGATCCGGTGGCCCAGCAGCCCATAGACAACAATACCCGCACAAGTCGAGACTCGACGAGCACACTTCGGGTGGCTAGCATCAACAACGAAGAGGACCCCGACTACGAAAGACCCGCCGGGGCCATCGTAAGCAGGCAGCAAACGGCGCAGGGCGGGCAGCAGCAATCGAAAGAGCAGTCGCTGCTGCTAAACGTCAATAAGCTTGAGCCCGGGCAGCAACGGGGCATCTTCAAGACCTTCCAGCAGGGCCTCGACCTGCTGAAGTATTCGAACCTGCGGATGTACACCCACGTGCACGGCCGCTCGAATGACCAGAGCGAAAAAGAAGAGATCCGGGAGAACCTGCGCCTCTTCGTGCGGCTTGGCGGCAACGAAACCGGCGACTACTACGAGTACGAACAGCCCCTTAAGCCCAGCGACGTGCCGGGCACCGAAGGGGCGACGCCGCTGTGGTACGAGGACTTCGAGATGAACCTGGTCCTCAGTGCGATGTCGCAGCTCAAAACAGCACGCTCCCAACGGGGCGTCAAACTCGACACCACGTTTTCGAGCGACCGTATTGATCTTCCCCTCGACTTTGCCCCCGACGATACGGAGCTCAAAATTCGAGGAACCCCGTCCCTGAACCAGATAAATACGGTGGTGATCGGGGTGCGCCACGACAAAGACCCGAACGAGGGGGCGCCGGTGCTTCGCAACCTGGAGGTTTGGGTCAATGAGCTGCGTGTGAGTGGTTTCGACAACGAGGGCGGATGGGCGGCCACCACCAGTGCGAACGTCAGCCTGGCGGACTTTGCCGACGTTCAGGGAAGCTTCCAGCGCAAGACCGACGGCTTCGGGTCCCTGTCCAGCACGCTCGACCAGCGCCGGCAGGCCGACAATGTGAGTTGGAACGTCCGGACTGACCTAAAGCTCGGCACCCTGCTGCCCGACCGGCAGGGTTGGAGCATTCCCCTCACCATGCAGGTCCAGTCAAACCGCACTGAACCCCGGTTTGACCCCCAGCGCGGGGACGTGCGCATTTCGGAAATCCAGAGCCTTTTCGGAAACCTGGACGACGCCGACATTGAAGAGCAGTTCGGCGATCGGTATTCGTCGGACCAGTCGACCGACGAGATTCGGGAGGCGCTCAAAGACAGTGTCCGGCGGGTGTCGGAAACCTACAACCTCCGCCGCACCGTCACCGCCAGCCTGTCGAAAAACAACTCGGAGTCGTGGTGGATGCGGAAGACCGTGGACGCTACCTCCCTGAACTTTTCCTATCTCAACGAAACCGGACGCAGCCCGCAGCGCTCGATCGACGACCGGTGGAACTGGTCCGGCTCGTTCGACTACCAGCTGAGCTTCGACCGGAGCCGGACGGTGCGGCCGCTCGGATTTCTGCCCGACGCGCCGGTGCTCGGGGCACTGGGGGGGATCGAGTTTAACTACGCACCCACGTCCCTCTCTTTCTCGGGCAGCGCCGATCGGCAGGTCTCGACCCAGCGAAGCCGCCCGTCCACGCAGCAGAACGACTCCCGGCCCCCCCGGATAGCCAGCCCGTTCCGGGAGAACCAGAACTTCAACCACAGCCGAAGCTTCGGCCTGCAGTACGACCCCTTCAGCGTGCTCAGCCTCGGCTTCGACACGAACACGCAGCAGACGCTGACCGACGTGGCGGGACGGACGCAGCGAAACGTGATCTTTACCGGGGGGGCGGGGACACAGACCTTCACGGACGTAGATACGACGTCCTTCTTTGAAAATCCCCCCGACGCCCTCCCGCAGGATACGAACCTGCGAGACTCGCTCGGGAACAGTCTCTTCGTGGAGGAGCGCCTGAAGCGGAAATCGGAGGGCACGGTGTTTCGGGATCTCTTCTTTGGAGACGCCAGCCCACGTACGAACAGCTACCGTCAGCGGCTCACGGCGACGCTCCGGATCGGGCAGCTCGCCGACCGACAGGTGCTCGACTGGATCGACCTGCAGGACCTCTCCTACCAGGCGTCGTACAACTGGAACAATGGAGCGAAGGGCAGCCTCTCGGGGGCGAGCATCGACAATTCGGTGACGCTGCGAACGGGAACCACCCTGCATCCGAACAAGGTGTGGGAGCGATTTGGGTTCTACGAGCGCATGAAGCAGGCCCAGCGCGAGGACGACTCGGACGACGAGGGTTCGTCTCGGGGCGGATCGCCCTCCGATGAGGAGACGGACGGAGAGGAGGAGAACGGCGAAGAGGACGAGGGAGACGACGAGCCGTTCCTGACCGATCTACCCCTCCCCGATCCGGTCGGCATTCTGCGACGCGTGGCCCTGACGTTTATGGACGTCCGCGATTTCTCGATCAACTACACCGGAACCCGGACCTCTCGGGTCAGCAACGTTGGCGACACGCGGCAGAATGACGACGGAGAGACGACGGTGACCACGAGTTACAGCCTTTTTGATGCCATCCGGGGAAACGGCCCGCCCCTTGGGTATCGCCTTGGGCTCAGCCGGTCGATTGACACGACCGACCGGGTTTTTGAGCAGGGGCAAGTGCGCACCAGCCTCAGCAATGAGCACCAGTTCGACGCTCGAACGGGCTTGACGCCGAGCTCGTCGTTCAACATTGACCTCAGCTGGGAGGTGAGCTGGTCCACAGAGCCGACAATTAACTTCCGGCGGCGCAGCGAGCAGTCCAATCTGCCAGGCGAGGGACCTCCCACGGGCGAACCGACAATTGAGCGCTTCCGCACCGAGAGCGGACGCGGCTCGGCCTCGGTCTGGGCCTTCGGGTCGTACCAGTCGATGGTTGAGGGGCAACTCGACAAGCTGCGACGGGCCAGCGGCACGTTGGACACACTGAAGGCTGGGAACGTGCCCCTTACCACCTCCTCGACGACCGCTGACTTCCGGAACGGGTATCTGTTCGGGGGGGCCAGTATAGCCGGGCGTGGGTTTGTGCCACTGCCCCTGCCGGGGTGGACCGTGCGCTACTCGGGCCTTTCGGACTGGCCCCTGATCCAGCGTGTGACCGAAAGCGTCTCGCTCAATCACAGCTACAGTGCCACATACCAAACCGGCTTCGCCTCAAACTCGACCGCCGGCGAAACGGAGACCGTGCCGGTGGGAAACGAGGGGATCGACTACGAAAAGGCGGAGTTTCAACCCGAATCGGCCAGTATTTCGGAGCAGTACCAGCCCCTGGTCGGGCTGGACATTACGTGGCCCTGGGATTTTGAGACAAGCGTTAGTTGGACGCGACGGGTCACAACCAAACTCGTGGGAAGCAACGTCGTGGAGCGCAAGACGAGTGAGCTCTCCGGCAGTTTCTCTTTTAGGAAGCGCGGGATGAGCCTCCCATTCCTGCCGAGAATCGACAATCAGATTCGGCTCTCGGTGTCATTCGGGCGGTCGAGCAGCAACGAGCGTGAGTTTCTCCTCGATGAGGCCCTCAGCCAGGCGCAGAGAGATCCTGAGAGCTTTTCCGCGGGGGACGCACTGAAGGGCAACAACGCCGACGTGCTCACGCGGCAGACCCGAATCACGGTGTCGCCCAAGATTTCGTACAGCGTGAGCAATCGGGTCACGGCCGACTTTCGGCTCGAGTTTGAAAAGCTCGACGTTCAGACCGGGCGGCAAACCTCCTTCACGAACGTCAACGGCACGTTCAATCTGACCGTGAGTCTCTCCCAAAACTAAACTGCCGGGCCTCGGGTACGTCTAAGTCCGAAGAAGGACCGGATCCGGTCCGCGCCGGGCGTCGTTGTGTCTCTGAAGTTCATATTGTGCATGTCCTCGTCTGAATCCCTCGTCGTCTGTCACCTCGACCGCGTGGCCTACGAGCCGACATGGACCCTGCAGGAGGAGATCCAGGAGCGCCTCATCACGGCCAAGCGCGAGACGTCCCCTGACGGTGCCGACGCTGTGAGCCGTCCCCCGCACGTTTTGCTTCTGCTGGAGCACCCGCCCGTCTACACGCTGGGCAAGAGCGGCGACGCCGACCACCTGATGGCCTCCGAGGCGACCCTCGACGCCATCGGGGCCACCTTTCACCGCGTTGGGCGCGGGGGCGACGTGACGTACCACGGCCCCGGTCAGCTCGTGGGCTATCCCCTCTTCGACCTCGACCGCTTCTTTACCGACCTCGGCCGCTACCTGCGTACCCTCGAAGAGGTCATCATTCGCACCTGCGCCGAGTACGACGTGACCGGGACGCGGGTGGACGGACGGACGGGCGTGTGGGTGGGCCCCGACGAACGGGGATTGGAGCGCAAGATCTGTGCGATGGGCGTGCGCTGCAGCCGCTGGGTGACGATGCACGGCTTTGCCGTCAACGTCACGACCAACCTCGACCACTTTGACCACATCGTGCCCTGCGGCATTGACGACCGGGGGGTGACGTCGCTGGCCGAGGAAACTGATACGTCGGTCGATGTGGAGGACGTGCGGGCCCCCATCGTTCGGCACGTGGCCGACCTGTTTGGGGCCGACGCGACGGAGCTGTGGGGGGACGACGCCCGCGCCTTCCTCCACAACTTGACGGACACCGAGGTGGTGCTGGCGTAGCGAGGGCGACCGCGGGCACCGTGCTGCGCGCTCGGTACAGCAATCGTATGTCGAAGCGGTCGAATGGGTCTGCCTCTTTGGTCGGGGCAGTCCGGCTGCACGTTCCTCTCCCATTTGCCCATGCCTTCCTGGTGACAGGGACTACCGGAGGCAGAATAAGCCGCCACTCCCAAACAGAAAATCTTAACGTACGATCGCTCTGGCGCGCACGGCAACGGACGTAACGCTCCTCGCCTCCGTTCAACTAGCAATGCACGGTAGCTGGTCGTTGATAGAGGGTGGCATCCTTTCACAGGAAAGCCACATTTGTCCCCGTTACTCTTCCCCCCCGGTGCTGCGACCTGTTAATAGTTGGCCTCCACCGATGAAAGCGAGTGTCCGCTTTTGCTCGTCAGTCGTCGACCTGCGTGTTTTCTCACCAGTATCGCCCACGATGACTTTTGCTCCTTCCGCGTCTCGGGCATCTTCGGCACGGGCCGGGGGAGACGGCCAGCCCCAGCCCCCGAAGCGCGTGGCGCTCTTCACCGGGGC
>CAYULG010000037.1:0-16566 GCA_964445365.1 uncultured Salinivenus sp.
CTACGAGCCGAAGCCGCAGGTGCTCATTCGACGTTTGCACGAGCACATTCCCGTGCTGGAGATCGCCGTGAGCCAGATCCGCATCTTCGAGCGCCCCCATCAGGTCAGCCCACGCGTCCGCCAGGCGCGCCAGGGTGTCGGGTGCGTCGAGGTGCTCGCGGACGAAGCGATTTAGGACTGTTCCTTCTACCCACTCCATTTTCAAGATCGGGTACGACGTGCCCGACACCCGGATGCCCTCCGGCTGGTAGTCAAAGTCCACGAGCGCGTCGAGATCGATTTCGTCGAGGCAATCCGCGACCGCTTCGTAGCGGGTTTGTTGCTCGGGGACCTCCGTCAGAAAGCACTTCACCGCCACCCGGCGTCCGGCTTCCGTCGTCATCGAGAAGACGGCGGCAAAGGCGCCCGTGATGGGCTGCGGCAACCCAAGCACGTTGGTGCGGGGCGTGGCGTTCTTCAGCGCCGGATCCGCAAACGTTGAGGCCGGCACCTGTACGGCCTCCTGGTAGTCACTGGGGGTGGGATAGTCCGGCATCTCCCTGTGTCGTCTTGCTTTATTCTAAACGAGGGGGTCGTGACGAACCGAGAAGCTGAATTCGAGGTTTGTGCGTCCCTGCGGGGATGCGTAGCATGATCCCCCCGCATTCGCCCAACCTCACATCCTTCTTGGTACGGCCTTCGGCTATGAGCACCCCGAGGGCGTCTCGCCCGCTTCGGGCAACGCCGTCAGGTCCAAAACGAGCAGGGTGGTGTCGTCGTTGCGCAGCAGACCGTCGGCACGAGCGGCCTCTAAGGTTCCCGGAACTTCCTCCTCATTTAGTCTCGCAACTGAAGGAGAACGGTCCCTCATGAGCCATGCCGCGACGGCGTCGGTCGCCAGCACGAAGCGATCCGTTGGGCGCCAGGTGCCTGTGGTCGTTTCGGGGGCGGTCTCCTCTCGATCCGGCCGGCTCGGCACGAGGGCGGGGCGATTCGTAAAGGCATCGGGCGCCTCGTACGGCCAGCTTTCCAGAAGGTCTCCGTCCCGAACGTGGAAGAGACAGCAATCGCCCACAGACAGGGCCCGCCACCGGCCGTCGGCGTGAAGAGAGAGCCCCAGCACCGCCGCGAAGGCCCCTTCCGTTGCCTTGGCCGCCACGTACCACGGGCGCTCCTGGGTGCGCAAGCGCACCGCCTCTCGCCACTCGGCCTGCCAGTCCGAAAGGGCGTCGCCGAAGGCGTGGGTCGTCGTGGCCCGGATTTCGACCATCCCCTCCACGAGACGCCCGGCCCACGCCCCCGAAAAGATCGACTCCGTCGCCCCGTCGGCCACGGCCGCGCAGACGGGCCAGCGCTCGGTCGAAACCGCCGCGGCGTCCTCAGAGTCCGCTTCGTCTCCCCCCGCCTTGGGCACCGCGCAGGACCAATGCGATACCTGGAGGCTAGACATCAAACCCACCAATTGTCGAAGGGAAAATCAGTGACCTGCTGCAAGAAGAGGCCCACCCGTTGCTCCCCCTCCCTCCCATTTTCTACGGAAAAAGTTCCGCCGCTGGTCAAGCAGTTGCTCTTGCCCCTTTCCGACAGTCCCGACGGCCCTCTACCGCAGGTTGCTGGGACGTGTCCCAATCTCCAGGAACGCGACGAGAGCCGTGGGATCGGCGTTAAAGACGAAGCCGCGCGTGTCGAGGTCCACCGTGTAGCCCTCCTGCTCGGCCGCCGATCGCATCGAAAACGGCAGACGACTCGACATCTGAAAAAGCGTCTCGGCGTACTCGTCGTCCGACGGGATCTCGGCGCGGCTTGACGGCAGCTCCACCGGCGTCGCCTCCGACTCCGAGAGGTGAACGTTGAAGAGAAGCACCTCTCCATCGTCCGTCGCGAACTCGCGGAGCTGCTGAGCATACCGGAGCGGATCACCGTCGGTCGCCTCCCCGTCGGTGACGTTGACCACCACCGGGGGAAAACTGCTGGGGTACTCGTCAATCCAGTGGCGCACCCGCTGGGCCGCCAGATCGAGCGCCTGACACATGGGCGTCCCGTTCTTGGCCTGCGGATCGAACCAAATGGGGGTCTTCACGCGCTGCTCGGTGGTCCCCCCGTCTCCATCGTGTACCTCTTTCACGCGTTGCTCCATGCGGCGGGGGCGGTCGGCCAGATGGCTGATGGGCACCAGTCCGGTCCCGGGATCGCCGTCCTCGGCGGGCTGGACCACCGGCTGCACGCGTTCCCCGTACCCGATGACCCCAACGTGGAAGTAGTCGCGCACCCCCTCCTCCTTGGCGCAGCGGAGCACGAGGTTTTGGAGGAGGCGATTGACCGTGTCGGCCAGTACCCGGGCCTTGCTCGGTGCGGCGTCGCCCTTTTTCTCGGCGCCCCCGAACGAGTCCTGCATCGAGGCCGATTGGTCGAGCAGGAAAAGAAACGCGGTCGGCTGTTGACGGCTAATCTCAGCGGAGTACGGCATGCTAGCGGGCAATTAACCAGGCAAAATGCACAACTCTCGCATTGTCGCCCCCCATCGTCGTTCCGCTTCCGATGTAAATGAGCGACAAACTCGCTCAAGTCGTCTCGGCGGTGATCAATCGGCCTCGTTGAGAAGCTGCTGGGCCTGATAGCCGTACTTCTCGTCGAAAGGCCCTTGAGGCGACAAGTCCAGAAGGGCTCGCAGTTCCTCAGCTGCGTCCTCGTCCCGGTCCATCTTCAGGTACGTTTTGGCGAGCTCCAGATAATGAAACCGCTCCTTCTCCAGTTCGATTGCCCGTTGAAAATCCCGCACAGATTGCTCGAAGGAGGCGTCGGGCAGGCCGCCGTAGATGGTTTTTACCACGGTACGCTCAAGAAATCCAAGGTCCGAGACCTCCCGATGCCATCGGGCACGGGTGTGGTAGGCCTCGGCTAAGGTCGAATCGAGTTCAATGGACCGGTCGGCGTGCTTTTTGACGGCCCGAGACCGCTCCACGCGCTCTCTGGTGCCCGCATTCAGCGCCATGCGTCCTTCGGCCACCGCCTTCGCATAGTGGGCACGGGCGGCCATCGTGTCTACCGCGAGGGCCGTGTTTGCAAGATCCAGCGCTTCCTGGTACAAGGTTTCGATCTCTTGCTCGTCGCTGGTGGTTTTCGCAAGGTTGGTCCGTGCGACGGACATCCGCCACAGAACGGAGACATCATCGCCATACTGCTCATTAAGGGCATCGAGTTGAGAAAGCGCGTCGCGAAAGGCGCCGTTGATTCGTAGGCTGTCCACAGTCACGAGGGAACGATCGGGCACACGAGCCTCCGTGTTCGTCTGAGCAACCCCTTGAACTGAAAGAGTGAGGCTCGCGGCGGCCACGAAAACAAATCCACACACTACGTCCCCGATGACTCGGAATGGAGCAGGCATAGACGAAAAACTTGTTGGTGGTAGAGACAAACAGCCTATATTGCACGCTCTGAGTCGAAGGAGGGTCCACTCTCCAAACGTGTATCCTTCATCGGGAGAAACTAGCAAGTCGCCCCTCTTCGAAAATAGGCTACTATCGGAAGCGAGCAGCTCTTTCGTCATCGCGGTGCAAGGCGCCTAACGGCCGTAGATGCATTTCAGCAGTCAGACTGGCTAGGTGCTTTGCTCTCAGCTGCGGGCGGACAGACTTTTCTACTATCTTCTGTTTATTGAAATGACATACAATAGTGAGAGGTTATAGCGACAAGAAAAGATCTATTCTTTCTTCCATTCCCCACTCAACAGCGCCAACCCGCTCGTCTATAAATTTTCCCCGGATCGGCTTGCGAAGCCGGCGGCTGGGGTCTACGTTGTATGCGCGTCGTTGCAACTCCACGGCGCCGTATCGCTGTCGCCGCGAACGCTTGGTCCACCTCTTCATCTATGGTTCCGTCCGCCCCCGAGGCATGGGATGCCGCTCTTTGTGACCTGCGCGACACCCTTCCGGAGCGAACGGTCCAGAACTGGCTTGATCCCATTGATCCCCTCGCGCTCGACACCGACCAGGGCGCGCCGACGCTCCGCCTGCAGGTCCCCACTCCGTTCGGCATACAGTACTTGCGGAGCCGCTTCAATCGGGAAATCAAGCAGGCCGTGACTGAGGCCGTCGGGGAACCGACGGACGTCGAATACAAGGTGACCCCTGAGGAAGAGCGCCCGGACGAGATTGTGGCCGATGCAGACCCGCCTGACGAACCGGACGCTACACCTGACGGCTCTTCGTCCTCCGCCGGTGACCGTACGCCGAACCGGTCCTCCTCCCCCACACCGGAAGCGGGGGGGGAGGCGTCGCCTCCCAATGCGGCCTCCGATGCCCAGAAGACCGCTGCCGCCCAGAATCGATCTCCCACTGACTCGTCGTCCCGCCCCAACGCCTCCGGATCCTCTTCGTCCCGTCCCCGACCGTCCGCCGTCTCCGATGAGGCCGACGCAGAGGTCGCCGAGGAAGCGGCCCCCACGCCCGAGGAGCTCGCAAGCCTCGAACGGTCTGGCGCCGGCTCGGCCGACGAGCGCTCGGCCCTCTACCAGAAGGCTCAGGAGCACCTACGGTCCGAGTACACGTTCGACGAGTTTATTGAGGGGGACGGCAATCGGCTGGCCCGCAGCGCCGCCTACGCGGTGGCCCAGGAACCGGGCAGCACCAATTACAACCCGCTGCTGGTGTACGGCGGCGTGGGCCTCGGCAAAACCCACCTCGCCCAGGCCGTCGCTAACTACGCCATCGAGCACAATACCGCCGAGAAGGTCTTGTACGTTTCGAGCGACCGCTTCACGAGCCAGTTCGTGCAGTCGGTTCGTGAAAACCGCATCGCGGCCTTCTCCAGCTACTACCGCCAGGCCGACCTGCTTATCGTCGACGACGTGCAGTTCTTCGGGGAAAAGGAGAAAACCCAAGAGGAGTTCTTCCACATCTTCAACGACCTGCATCAGAACGGCAAGCAAATCTTCCTGTGCGCCGACCGGGCGCCCTCCAAGATTCCGGGGATCGAGGAGCGCCTGCTTTCCCGCTTTCAGTGGGGCCTGAGCGCCGACATTCAGCGCCCGGACCTGGAGACGCGCATCGCGATCCTTCAGCGCAAGGCTGCCCGGCAGGACATGGAGGTAAAGCCGAAGGTGCTAGAAGTGATCGCTCAGCGCATCGACTCGAACGTGCGTCAGCTGGAGGGTGCACTGACCCGGCTTACCGCGCTCGTCCAGCTCGACGACGGCACCCTCGATCTCGAGACCGCCCGCCGGTACCTGCGCGAGCACACCGACGAGGAAGCCACCGTCCTCGACGCCGCCGAAATCATCGAACAGGTGGCCGACTATTTCCGTCTCTCGGAGGACGATCTCCTCTCCCGCTCCCGTAAACAAGCAGTGGCCCAGGCCCGCCAGATCGCTATGTACCTGTGCCGCGAGTTGACCGATGAGTCCTACTCCCACATCGGGACGCGCTTCGGCGGCCGCGATCACTCGACGGTGATCCACGCCTACCGGAAGATCGACGAGGATTTGGAATCGGACACGAGTCTACGGGAAGACGTCTCGTCCCTGGAGTCGCGCCTGCGTAACCAATCGCTCTCGTCTCCACTTTAAGAAGCTGTTTTAATTTCACACGCTGGTGACTTGGCTCCGTCGTAATGACCGGGGGGATGTCAGATGCCTGGGAATCTCGGATTCTCAAGATCGCCCAATCTCAGGCTCTTTCGGTCCTCGTCCATCACGTCCGGGCATCGGGGGGGGGCGGTCCCTCACGGCTGGAGCGATCAAAGATTAAAACGGGTTCTTAGACCGACGGGACGTGGCATTCGGAGCTGCTGCCTTCCGGGAACGGTCTGCCGTTCCTTGACGCTGCGTGATGCGTGAGAAGTGATGCAGGATAGGGGTATTTTCGCCCTTGCCCGCTTCCGGAACGGCGTCCTCCCTCCTGCCCCTGCGCACAAACGCCCCCACACTCAAAGCCCCCACGCTCAAACGGGTATGCCTGACCTGGACACTCGCGCCATCCACGACGGAGAACCGAATCCCCGGATTGAGGGAGCCGTATCGCTTCCGATCTTTCAGACGGCCACCTATACCCACGATGATCCGGAGGACACCGTCCGGTACGTGCGGTACAACAACTCCCCCAACCACGAGGCCCTGCATGAAAAGCTGGCATCGCTGGAGAGCACGGACGACGCACTCGTGACGGCGAGCGGCATGGCGGCCATCTCGACGGCGCTCCTCACACTTCTCGACGCGGGCGACCACCTCGTGGCTCCCCCCAGCCTCTACGGCGGCACGCTCGACCTCTTCGACGACCTACTGCCTGGATTCGACATCGGCCACACGTTCTTGCCGGACGGCGGCCCCGAGGCGTGGGAAACGGCTCTGACGCCCTCCTCGACGGTGCTCTACGCGGAATCGATCGCGAATCCCCTCCTGGGCGTCCCCGACCTGAAGGCCATGGCCGACTTCGCCGAGGCCCACGGGCTCGTGTCCGTCATCGACAGCACATTTGCTTCCCCCGTCAACCTGCGGCCCGCTGAGTTGGGCTTCGACATCGTCCTCCACGCCGGCACCAAATACCTTGCCGGGCACTCCGACCTCGCCGCGGGCGTCGTCGCCGGCCCCTCCGATCTCGTAGACCAGATGGGATACACCCTGAAGCTTCTCGGCGGCATGCTCGATCCGCACGCGTGCTTCCTCCTCCACCGCAGCCTCAAAACGCTGGCCGTTCGGGTGCGACAGCAGAACGAGACGGCGCAGGCGGTAGCCGAGACCCTGAACGCCCACGACGCCGTCACCCGCGTGCTCTACCCAGGTCTGCCCGACCACCCCGACCACGACCGCGCCTGCACCCTGCTCGACGGCTTCGGCGGCATGGTCAGCTTCAAGCTTGCCCCTGCCGCATCCGTTGACGCCTTCTTCGACGCTCTCACCTTCCCCATCCGCGCCCCCAGCCTTGGCGGCGTCGAAACCCTAATCACCCAGCCCATCCACACGTCCCACAAAAACGTCGACCCGGAGGTGCGTGACGACATGGGCATCACGGAGCGCTTCGTCCGCCTCTCCGTCGGCCTCGAAGGCACCGACGACCTCGTGGCCGACCTCACCTCCGCCCTTAACACCAGCCTGGACGAATGAAGCGGAGCAGGGAGCAACATTCCCAAGCTGGAACCCCTCCGGTGACTCGCAACTCATGACTGTACTCATCGCCTCCCCCCCGGCGGCTCTTCCCTCGAATGCGCACTCTCTCCTCGAATTGCCTCCCCACTTTGCGCAGTCATGAAAAGACTCGGAGCGATCGCCGTTACCTTCCTCCTTTCGGTGGTGGCGATGCCGGTTCTGGCCCAGTCCGCCGACGCGCCGGAAGAGGCCCCACCCCGCGACCGCGGCGACGGGCCGTATGACCGGCTCGTGATTCGCGGCGCCACGCTGATCGACGGCACCGGGGCCCCCGCTCGCGGCCCCGTAGACCTTGTCGTGGAAGACGACGAGATTGTGGCGATCGAGAGCGTCGGGGCACCCGGCGGTCCCATCAACGAAGGAAACCGGCCGGGGGAGGGCACGCGGGAGATCGATGCATCCGGTATGTACGTGCTGCCGGGCTTCGTTGACCTGCACGCCCACCTCGGCGGCACGGCGCAAGGCACGCCCGCCGAGTACGTCCTGAAGCTGTGGATGGCCCACGGCGTAACGACAGTGCGGGAGGTGGCGGCGGGCAACGGCCTCGACTGGACCCTGGAGCATAGCACTCGAAGCGCTCAAAACGACATCACCGCACCGCGGATGGACGTGTACCCGGCGCTCGGAACGGGACGGGATGCCCCCATCTCCACACCGGAGCAGGCCCGCGAGTGGGTTCAGGGCGTGGCCGGGCAGGGTGCCGTGGGCGTCAAGTTCTTCGAGGCCCCGCCCGACGTGCTCAAGGCCGCCATCGAGGAGGCCAATCAGCAGGGCCTCCGAACAGCCATGCATCACGCCCAGCCCGGCACGCCGCAGTACGACGTGCTCGATACCGCCACCTGGGGCCTCACCACCGGCGAGCACTTCTACGGCTACCCCGAAGCCCTCTACACGGACCGCTCCATCCAAGATTATCCCACCGACTACAACTACCAGGACGAGGAGGACCGCTTCGCCTACGCCGGGCGGATGTGGCAGCAGGCCGCCGAGCCAGGATCTGAGCGGTGGAATACCGTGCTCGACTCCCTCCGGGCCCTCGACTTCACAATGTCGCCCACCTTCGGCATCTACGAGGCCAACCGCGACCTGATGCGGGGCCGCCGGGCCGAGTGGCACAACACCTACACGCTCCCGTCGCTCTGGGATTTCTTCCATCCCAGCTTCGAGAACCACGGCTCCTACCACTACTTCTGGTCCACTGCCGATGAGGCCGCGTGGGACACCCACTTCGACCGGTGGATGCAGTTCGTGAACGCATTCAAGAACCGCGGGGGGCGGGTCGGCGTGGGCAGCGACTCCGGCTACATCTTCAAGCTTTACGGCTTCGGCTACGTGCGGGAGATGGAGCTTCTACAAGAGGCGGGCTTCTCCCCACTGGAGGTGCTCCGCTCGGCCACGCTGGAGGGAGCGAAGGCGATGGGTCGCGCCGATGAAATCGGCTCGGTGACGGTAGGCAACCAAGCCGACCTCGTGATCGTCGACGAAAACCCACTTGCGAATCTCAAGGTCCTCTACGGCACCGGAGCGCTCCGCTTCAACAAGGAGAGCCGTAATCTGGAGCGGGCCGGGGGCGTGCAGTACACGATCAAGGACGGCATCGTCTTCGACGCTCGGCAACTGCTAAACGACGTACAGCAGATGGTGCGGCAGGCGAAGGAGGAGGCCGGGATGGCCCCCGACGCCGATCTGGAGCTGACGGAGTGATTCCTACGTGTCTACCGGCAGGAGAGCCTCAACCTCAACTGAGGGCGCGTCTTCGAACTGGGGGGTGACCGCTTCATCCTCCGACCGCGTTCGTCGCTGACGGTACTCCCCCTCTCCGGGCTCCCAGTACACCTCCAGCGTGCGACTCCGGAGGTTCAGAATCCAATACTCCGGAATCTCCTGCTGTGCGTACAGGGCCTGCTCCACCGAGCGGTCACGTTCGAGCGACGTGTCGGCCACCTCCACAACGAGAACGACCTCCGGCTCCCCCTCCAACACGTCGTCGGGACGCCCCCGCAAGACGGAAAAGTCCGGCTCGGGCACGTTCCACTCGTCGAGCGGCAGCGTAGACTGGATTTGAACCGCATATTTTTCCTCGTCGAGAGCCGCAATGAAGGCACGTGCCCCCTTCATTATCGACACCCGATGCGGAGAATTTTCCGGACTCATCTCAACGACCTGTCCGTCAATGAGCTCGATGGAATCATCCTCTCCAAAAATGCCCGCCTCGGCCATCGCGAAATACTCGTCCTGTGTGAACCGGCGCTGGGGAAGCACCGACGCCGACGAGGGAGAATGGGATCGCGTAGCTGTACTGGGCATACCGGCCACCGCACGTCAACTTGATTTTTGATCTGATGAACGTACGCCCGGGGCGGTCTACGTGTTGCCGAGATGGGCGCGGAAGAAGTCGATCGTGCCATCCCAGACGGTCTCCAGAGAGTCGGGGACCGGCCCGTCGAACGGATGCTCGCCCCCGAACGTGTGCCCCCCGCTCGCCTCCATCAGCTCGGCGGTGTCGGTGGCGCTCGCCAGCGTTTCGGCCGCACTGAAGTCCACGGACTCGTCGTCGTGGGCGTGCACCACGAGCCACGGCACATCGATCTGCTCGGCGGCCCCCCGCACGTCGAGCTCGTCCTTGTGCGCCATCGTGTCGTCGTAGAGCCCCTCGTTGAGGCGCATGACCTGCCCGGTGCGGCTGTTGACGATCTCGGTGTAGCCCTGCGTCTCCCAGTCCCGAATCTGGTCGTCGGTGAAGCGGTCCACGAAGGTCGAGACGGACGACCACGTGACGAGCGCCCCCACCCGACTGTCGCGCTCGGCCTGCAGGATGATTGTCCCACCGCCCCGCGAGTGGCCCAAAAGGCCAATGTGATCGGGATCAATGGGGGCGTCGGGCAGGGTGCCCTCGTCAATCGCGTCGAGAACAGCCTGCAGGTCGTCGAGCTCGCGGGTGAAGGTGTTCTCCGCAAACTTCTCCGGCTCCGTAAATTCGGTAGGGCGATCTCGATGCACCCCGTTGTAGGAGAAGTTCACGTGGATCGACACGAAGCCCGCTTGTGCCAGTCGGCGGCCCCATTTCGGGAACGGGCCCCAATCCTTGAAGCCCTTGAAGCCATGGCAGAAGACAATGACGGGTTTGCTCTCGCCGTCTTTTTGGAAGCGGATGTCACCGTCGACGGCATCACCCCGAGCATTCTCGACGGAAAACGGTATTTTGCGAAGATCGTCAGCCATACAGAAACCAGGAGAATCTGTGCCTGAAAAGAGTGAACCATTCTTCGGCCCCAACGTGGCGTCCGATCAGGCCCCTCCGTCTCCATCCGCACGCCTCTTGCGTTGCCGGCGCAAGGAAAAGACAGCGGCCGCCAATGCACACAACCCGCCGCCAAATCCGACGATCATCAGTGAATTGCTCCCGGTCCACAGCAAAAACGCAAGGACGCCCAGGCCCGCGACGAAGGCAACAGTGGCCATGGCCAAGACGGTGCCGTACGCCAGATCGGAGATAGAGGCGTCAGACATGATTGCCGTTAAACGGTGCGTGGCAGGGTCAGGGTCTACCGGGCGGCCACCCGTTGCTCGCGGGCAAACTGCGTCGCCCCGTCCTCCAGGAACGACGCGAAGGCGTCGACCGACGCGGTGCCGCTCGTGTGGGAAATGACGGACCGGTCCGACGGGTCGAGGATGGCGTAGGTCGGAAGGGCGGTGGTGCCCGTCAGCTTGAGCTGGTACTGCTGAAAATCGGGCCCCCTGGGCTGCCCGTCGGTGTAGAGACGAAGCAGGACGAAATCACTCTTGAACCGCTTGGCCACCGGTTCTTTCGGAAACACATTGGCCTCCATGTCGCGGCAGTTCGTGCAGGTGTAGCCCGTGAAGTCGACGAAGACGGGCTTGTTGACCTGCTCCGCCGCCGCATAGGCCGCGTCGATGTCGTCGGTGTGCCAATCGAACTCGCTCTCCGACGCGGACGCCGTCTGGGTCGTCTGCGTCTGTGCCACGAGGCTCAGGTCGTCGGCCTGTTGGGGCGGCAGGTAGGCGTCGAGCGCCCCGAGCCGCGCCCCAAAGAGGCCGGGCAGCATGTAGAGGGCCGTGCCCAGAAAGACCGTGGCGGCCAGCAGGCGCAGGCTCCCGATGCCCTCCACCGGCGGCTCGTGCTTCATGCGGAGCTTGCCAAGCAGGTAAAAGCCAGCGAGTGCGAAGAGCACGACCGTGATCGCGATGGCGAGTGGGCGCGACAGCACGTTGGTGCCCCACACGAGATCGGCGTTCGACAAAAACTTGAGCGCTGCGGCCAACTCCACGAAGCCGAGTGTCACCTTCACCGCATTCATCCAACTCCCCGACTCCGGCAGGCGGTCGAGTCCCTTCGGGAAGAGCGCGAACCCCACGAAGGGAAGCGCAAAGGTGGCACTGAAGGCAGCCATACCGGCCACCGGGTAGAACCAGGTGCCCCCCGCCGCCGCGGCCAGCAGCGCCCCAACAAACGGGGCCGTACAGGAGAACGACACGAGCGTTAGGGTGAGCGCCATGAAGAGGACGCCCAGGTAGCCCGACTGCTCGTTGCTCTGCGTATTGAAGTAGTTGACGAGCCCGCTGGGCAGCCGGAGTTCAAACAGCCCCAGGAGCGACAGGGCGAAGAGAATGAAGATGCTCCCGATGAAGAGGTTGACCCAGGGATTGGCGGCAATCGACTGGGCACCGGCGGCCCCTACGAGAATAGACATCGCCACGCCGAGCCCCGTGAAGACCAGTACAATTGCGAGGCCGTAGAGCCCCGCCATTTTCAGCGAGTCGCTCCGGTCGTCCGTGTGCTTGGTGAAGTAGGACACCGTGAGCGGAATCATGGGAAAAACGCACGGCGTGAGCAGCGCCGCGGCGCCGGCCCCGATGGCCAGCAGCAGAAAGCCGAACAGCCCGTCGGCTTGCCGTCCGTCGAGCCCGCTTCCCGACGCAGCCGCCGCCGATTCGGCGCCGGCGGTGGTCTCCTCTTCCGAGGAGTTTTGCTCTTGTGAGGAAGGCGGGGCGGCAGTGGCCGTGCCCGAGGCAGCCGATCCGGAGGCGTCGTCGGTCACGGATACGGCGGCCGAAAACGACGTAGGCCCCGGTGGCAGACACATCTCGTCGGTACACACCATGAACGTGATTGAACCGTCCACCGTGCGCTCACCAAGGCTCGCCCCGTCGTCGGCCGAAAGCGGGACGCGAATGGTAGCCGCATCCTCAAAGTAGCTGACTTCCTTGTCGAAGTTCGGATCATAGCCCCGCTTCGGCTCGGACTGCTCGACCGGACCGTCCTTGGCAAGGCCGGTCGGCCACGCCTCCACGTCAATGGACACGCCTCGACTGGGCGGCGGCGAGTCCACGGCGTACATCTTCCAGCCGTCTTCGATCGACGCCGTCAGGGTGAGTGCGCCGGTCGCCCCCGGCGCCACGTCCGATCCCGACACGGACCAGTCCACCTTCGACGCCGATCCGCCCTGCTGGGCCTGAACGGCGGAGCCCATCGGGATCAGCAGCAGAGCGGCTGCTAAGGACGCAAACGTGCGGAGGACAGACATCGGAGCAGCGAACGGATTCTGAAAACAGCCGGTCAACGGTCCCCGCCTCATCGTTCCCAGGGACGGACTGTCAGCTTATGGGTACACGACAGGAGGGAAAATGTTACCCTTTCCGCCCGTCGAAGGGGCCACAAGCGTTGCCCTGCACGAGAACGAGACCAGCGTCGACGAACGTCGCTACCCGGACTCCGGAATGACCTGAATGTCCAGCGTGGCGCTGACGCCGTCGCGGAGGTTGACAGTCGCCGTGTAGGCCCCCACGTACCGGATGTCCTCGTCGAGCTCGATATCTCGGCGGTCGATATTGAAGCCGCGATTGGTGAGCTCAACGGCCACCTGCTGGTTCGTCACGGTCCCGAAGATGCGGTTGTCCTCCCCCACCTTCGCCGTAAAGACGACCTGCATGTCTTCGAGCTCCTCCTTGATGTCCTCGGCCTGCTCCTTCTTGACCGCCTCCTTCCGGGCCTGCTGCCGCTCAATCTCGCGACGATGGCGGATCATGCCGTCGGTCGCCACGCGGGCCAGTCCCTGCGGAATGAGATAGTTTCGGCCGTAGCCGTCGGCCACATCGTGAACCTCCCCGCTCTCGCCGAGATGCTCCACGTCGTTGAGTAGAATAACCTGCATGGTGTCGTCGGGTCTCTCGATCTAGGATGTTGCGAGTCGTCGGTCCGGTCGAACCTACCGGATCGACTCGGAGACGTACGGGAGCAGGGCGAGGTGCCGTGCCCGCTTGATCGCCGTCGTGATCTGACGCTGCACGCGCGCCGGAACGCCCGTCACGCGCCGGGGCAGAATCTTGCCCTGATTGTTAATGAACTGCTCCAGAAACTCGGTGTCTTTGTAGTCGACGTATTCGATGTGTTCGTAATCGACGTCTTCTTGGTTCGCCATGGGTCAAAACGTGGTTTGGTTCAACAGATGCATTGGAAACGAGGAAACACCCGCGTCTACTCGTCGGCCTCTTCGTCCTGCTCTTCGGCCTCCGCTTCTTCTTTCTCTTTCTGCGCTTCTCGCTTCTTGCGCTGCTCGTAGTGACGCTTCATCTTCGCGTCCATCCGGAGCGTGAGGTACCGAAGCACGTCGTCGTTGATCTGAAGCTCTCGTTCGAGCCGCTCAATCAACGAGCCGGGGGCCTTGAAATACATGTTGACGTAGTAGCCGCTGCGCTTGCGGTCGATCTCGTAGGCGAGGCGCTGATTGCCCCACTCGTCGACCTCCAGCACGTCCCCGCCGTTGCTCTCGATGAGGTGATTGACCTTGCGGACGATGTCGTCCACCTGGTTCTGCTTGACGACCCCACTGATGACGTACGTGAGCTCGTACTGATACTTTTGTGCCATGTCGTATATTCGGGTCCCTATGGAATGATATCGATCATGCCCCTCGTAGAACGCCGACGAGCCTACACTCGACGTCCGTCGGTGCTGTCGACGTGCGGAGGAGCAGGGAAAAACTGCAGTCTATATGTACGACTGCCCTCCCACGAGGTCGCAGGACGGGCTTGAAAACGGGGTGAGGATTTGGGGGGGCGTCGGAGAGGGGAGATTCCGAGTACAGAACGGGAGCCTCCGAGCGCCCCTGCGCTTCGAGAAGCCGCGAACGTATTGCGTATTTCGTATTGCGGATTCCGTCGATTAATAAGTTACGCAATACGCAGTACGCAGCACTCTAAAGATTCGCCAGCTTCTCGGCGTGCTCCTCGGCGCGGAGGGCATCGATGATGGGATCGAGCGCCCCATCCATGATCGTCTGGAGCGAGTGGTTCTTCTGATCCCCCTCCAGGCGATGGTCCGTCACGCGGTCCTGCGGAAAGTTGTAGGTGCGGATCTTGGCCGATCGGTCGCCGCTGCCCACCATCGAACGCCGGGCTTCCTCCCGCTCCTCGCGTTGCTCCTGCAGCTTCTTCTCGTACACCCGCGAGCGCAGCACGCGCATCGCCTTCGCGCGGTTCTTGTGCTGGCTCTTCTCGTCCTGGCACGACACCTCCACGCCCGAGGGGGCATGCTTGATGCGCACCGCTGAGTCGGTCGTGTTGACCGACTGTCCGCCCGGCCCGGTGGCCTTGAACGTCTCGATCGTGAGGTCGCTCGGATTGATGTCGACGTCCACCTCCTCGGCCTCCGGCAATACCGCCACCGTGGCGGCCGAGGTGTGAATGCGGCCGCTCGACTCGGTTTCGGGCACCCGCTGCACCCGATGTACGCCGGCCTCGTACTTCATCGTGCCGTACACGTCCTCCCCCTTCACGCCAAAGATGACCTCCCGGAAACCGCCCTGCGTTCCCTGTGAGACATCCATCATCTCGTAGGTCCATCCCTGCCGCTTGGCGAACGTGGTGTAGAGCTCAAACAAGTCTCCGGCAAAAAGGGAGGCCTCGTCGCCCCCCGCCCCGGCGCGGATTTCGACGATCGCGTCCTTCTCGTCCTCCGGGTCCTTCGGAATGAGCTTCTGCTTCAGGTTTTCCTCGACCGCCGGCATCTTTTCTTCCAACTCCTCCAACTCCGCCTTCGCCATGGCCTCCATCTCGCCGCTCTCCGAACGCACAAGCCCCTGCAGGTCCTCCCGCTCCTGAAGCAGGTTCTCGTACCGGTCGATGGCCGCGACAACCTCTTCAAGCCGACTGTGCTCCTGTCCCAGTTCCTGCATCCGATCCGGGTTCGTGGCCACGTCCGGGTCGGCCATCAGGCTCTCCACCTCTTGGAAACGGTGCTTAATTTTATCCAGCTTTTCCAGTTCAATCATGACCGTGCAGGGTCGGTGAGGTGCAACGGACAGGATATACGTCAATGCCTCGCCGCCCAGCAGGTTCGAGTGCGGGCCGTAGATTGGACGGAGATTCGCGGAGGCTCGCCGCGAACACCAGACGATCAGGGGGGCCAGACGAGGGCATGGCACAAGCGCACCCCAAGCGTGCGGCATTCTCGAACTTCCGTCCCGATCCCGGTCCCATGTTTATCTGGTGCCGACGCCGCGGTCCTTGGGGATTTCCCCGAAATCCCTTCGGAGTAGGTCAGAGACGAACGGTCGGATGCTGAGGACTTTTCAGCTGACATGATCCATCGATCCAGATGGAGCTACTCGTCGGTCGAACGAATTTCAGCGTTCCGCCACCGGCAGGTTCAACGAAGTAGTCGCGTCTGCCGGGCACCGATTCTTCAGAGGAACGGCGGGCTGGTCCCTCCGTACTCATCTTCCATACCCATTCACTCAGGCCGACCCGAGCTTCCCGTCGGTCTTAGCTGATCGAATGAAGTCCGTACTTGCGCATGTCCGAGCCTACCCCCAAGGAAACCGCAACCCAAGAGGCGCCCGCCCAGCCCGGCGACGTTGAACTGAACAGCGTAGAGCCCGAACCGATCGGCGCTTCCGGCGATGGCGAGCCCGGCTTCGTCGAACTGCCCGTCGTCGAGAACACGAACAAAAACAAACGCGGCGAGCGACCGGAGTGGTTGCGCGTCTCGCTTCCCCAGGGCGAAACCTACAACGACGTCCGGCAGACGGTCGAAGACCACGACCTCCACACCGTCTGCGAGAGCGCCAATTGCCCGAACATGGGCGAGTGCTGGAGCCGCGGCACCGCCACGTTCATGATTCTGGGGGATGTCTGCACCCGCTCCTGCGGCTTCTGCGCCGTTAAAACGGGTCAACCTCAGGATGGCCTCGACTGGGACGAGCCGCGACGCGTGGCCGACGCGGTCGAGAAGATGGACCTTGACCATGCCGTCATCACCAGCGTGAACCGCGACGAGCGCGAGGACGGCGGCGCGCCCATCTTCGCCGAGGTCATCAATCGCATTCACGACCTGGGTGCCACTTGCGAGGTGCTCACGCCCGACTTCCGGGGCATGCGGGATCCGTGCGAGACGGTCTTCGACGCGGAGCCGGACATCTTCAACCACA
>CAYULG010000038.1:0-16461 GCA_964445365.1 uncultured Salinivenus sp.
CTAGGTTTTCGGCCCGTATTTCAGGCTGCTTCCTGTGTCCCCTCCAGGGCCACCTGGATCGTTGGAGGGGGAGTCAAGATGTCTAGGCCATCCTTTTTATGCTGCCAGCACGGACCTACAGCCGAGAAGAGGTCCCCCAGTTGGGGCGATTGGCTCGCCGGAATGGGGAAGGAGGAATGGATCCAACTGATTTGGTCCCGCCGGCTCGCCCGCCTGAGAAGGGCTTGCTCCCATTCGGGGTGGCAAAAGGGCTTCAGTATGCATGCTCCTCGATTTTCGACTCCAGGCTGAGCTGAATTTTACCGAGGAGCTGTGAAATCCGGGCCGTGCTGAGGTCAAGCACGTCCCCAATTTCGCTGAGGGTCAGCTCTTCGGTGTAGTACAGGCCCAGAATGGTCTGTTGACGTTCAGGGAGGGTCGAAATCAGCTCTTGGAGGCGCTTCTGTGTAGACTCCCGCTCGAAGCGCTCAAAGTTTTCTTGGGCGTTCTCGTTCGGGAGGACGTCTACCATCGTCTGATCCTCATCGTTGACGGGTTGTGAGAGAGAGAGGGAGAATCGGCGTTGCGCGTCACGAAGCAGCTCGTGGTACGCCTCCAGGGACAGCCCCATGTAATCGGCGACATCCTTGTCGGACGGTTCCGCCCCCATCATCTGGCGCAACGTGGCGATGGCCTCCTGAACGGCCCCTATTTTCTTCCGCTTATTGCGGGAGAGGACGTCAATCGAGCGCAGGTAGTCGATTACGTTGCCCCGAATTCGGCGGTAGGCATGGGTCGCAAAGCGCGCTTTTTCCGGATCGTAGTTCTCGAGGGCCTCGAGGAGGCCGACGATCCCAACACTTTCCAGGTCCTCGTGCTCGGCGAGAAGATGGTCAGGGACGCTAATTTTCCCGATGATGGAGCGCACGAGGGGCAAGGCGGCCATCACGACAGCCTCTTTGTGTGGCTCCGTCGGATCGGCGAGATACGTCTCTACAAGGGGCTGTAAGTCCTGGTCCATGGCAACGAGAGGTTAACGGGCAGAAAATGGTGGTGCTGTTGTGGGCGACCTGTTTAGGCGACCTGAGGCTCAGGTGCGGTCTGGTCCTCCTCCGTGTCCAGCTCGGCGGTAGACGCCTCCGATGTGGAGTCTGAGGACTCCGGGGCGTCTGAATCGGGGGGCGACACGACAATGGAGCGGGCCGCCGCGAAGCCGACCGCCAGGGTGAGGTAGGCGATCAGTCCTGACGTGGCCGCGCTCGACAGAACGTGTTCGAGCGAGGCCCCGCTCCACAACTGGTGTAGCAAGACCCCCGCGGCGAACAGGGCGCCACCGTAAGCGACGAGTTCGTGCGCGGCGACGGGACGAGAATCTGAGGTCGTCGGCATAAGCGAGTGGAGTGTTGCGAGAAAGAATGCGCAAGTGAGCTCGATCTACGGGAGCGCCGGGGCGGGGACGTACTCCCGGTGGGCCACCGTGCGGGCGAGTTCCTTGAACGCCTCCCGAACGGGTCCCTCCGTCCGCACGATTGGGGTTTGCTCGGACACGGACTGCCGCACAGACTGGGCGAACGGAACCCAGCCCAGGGTGCTTGGGGACTGGTCCAGGAATCGGGTGGTGACCGCTTCGAAGCGCTCCGCGACGCTGTGAGCGTCGGCCTCGTCGTCGGCAAAATTCACCACCACGCCAAGCGGGTAATCCGAGTCGGCCGTCCAGAGCATTTTGACGAGCCGATAGGCGTCGGCCACGGCGGTGGGTTCACCGACGAGGATCAGGGCACCCAGATCGGCTCGATCCAGTGCCCAACGAACCGGACCCCTGGTCCCGGAGGGCCCGTCGATCAGCACGTAGTCGTGCTCGTCCCGAAGGTGGCCGTGCAGTTCATCTAGTGCCTCGTAGAGGGCATGCCCTGCTTCTCGGTCCCGCTTGTGAGGGCGAGAGGCCGCCTGCGCAAGCGTGATTCCCGCTTCGGTCTCGTGCAGGGCCGCCCGCCGTGGGGGGGCGTCGTGCACCGTATCGAGCACGGTTGTGGCAGGGACTTCGTTGAGGAGAATCGGACTATCGCTCTGTCCTAAATCTGCGTCGATCAAGGCCACAGAGTGTCCCCTTCGAGCAAGCGATTCGGCCAAATTGACCGTCACGACGCTCTTGCCCACCCCTCCCTTGCCGCTGGCGAATGCAATGGTGTTGGTGGTTACTTCCATCGGTTGAGCTATATTGTCGATGAGGGAAGTGTCAGTCCGATCTACAGGTCCATCACGTCTTCGACGAACCATTCGATGGAGAATGCCCGTGCTCCCTCCGGCACGTCCGCCCCCCCTGAAACGAACTGTATCGGAAGGTTGACTTTGATGAGCCACTCGACCAGACGCCCCCACGTGGACACCTCATCCAGGTGCGTCATGGCCACCGCGGATGGGCGAACGGGCAGATGGGAAAGGACCGTCCCATCGAGATTGTCGAGGGCCCGGGTCGCGTTCAGGATAAAATGCACATTCAGGGGGCGCAGCGGGCGAAGAATCGACTGAACTCGGCGCAGGATGGGACGGCCCTCCTTCAGGGGAAGAGGAAGGGGGGGTGTGTCGATCAGTAGGCGCCCGAACCGCTCAGTGTGCCGCATGGCCTGGTCCAGGTCCTCCTTCGTGCGGACATTTCGGACGGGCACCCCGAACTTTTCATAGAGGGAGGTCGGGTTCTGGTAGTCCGTGACGCGACCCGATGCGGGCTCGAGGTGGATGACCATCGGCTTTCCTCCGCCCAGCAGGCGGTCGTGCGTGGCCATCTTCAGGATCAGTGAGGTTTTCCCCGCCCCGCTCGGTCCAATCAGCATGAGGTTATCGCGTCCCCGATCGGGCCCGATGATGTCGATGCGCTGGAACAGCAGTTTTGCGCACGCCCAGCGCAGTTCCCCCGGAAAATTACTGGTCGGGTCGACTCCGCGCTCAGACAGTTCTTCGAACAGGCGAGTAATGGTGTCAGGCTTCAGACCCTTCTCGATGAGAACCTCGTAGAGAGGGTGATGCGCCCAACGGTTCCCGTTCTCAGATCGAACGCCCGAGCGGTGCTCTCCCTCGGTCTCAAACGAGAGGTCCAGACCGTGATCGGTGCGGTCGGTGTTTGCTCCCTCGCGATGATCTTGATCCTTGGAGTTTGAGAAGATCTTTCCCCGTCCCTTGTCCTGTTCGTTTTCGAGCACCCGACTGAAATCCCGGCTGGTAGGGAGGGTGTCCTCGGGGGAGTCGGGGGGATCGGAGCGCGAAGACCCATCGCGCCCCCCGTTCGCAGATCCGTTGGTACCCGTTCCGTCCGCTCCCAGATCGGAAGCGAGAGAGCCGCCGTCTCCAGGATTCGTTTCAGGGACGGCCATCGACCCATCGTCCCCTGACGGTTTCGGGACCTTGCCCCTCGGTGCTCGGGTCGTCTCGGCGTCGGAAACGGGAGGGTCGACCGCAACGGCAATCGTGGCGGGCGAGTCCGCCGTGGCGGGGGCCGATTCCATCAATACGACATTGTCTCCCAATTCCTCCCGGGCCGTTGCCAGTGCGTCCTGGATGGTAGGGCCGGTGAGTGTCTTTACGTTCATGAGTACTGTTGAGATAGGCCAAAACAAAGCGTGTCCCCTGAGGGTGATTTGGCCAGGGGAAGACGAGGAAAGAAGTCTAAGCAGCGGTCGTCAATTCGGCTTCCGAGGGGTCGGGGGCGTCGGTCGGAATACGTACCTGCTCCACGACATCCACCGGCGCGTCGGATGTCAGGTCATTGTATGAGAGGACGGTGATGTCCGAGACCATTGGCTCTAGAAACTCGTAGAGCGTCGACCGCAAGACCGGAGAGGTAAGCAGCACCGGCGATCGGTCTTCGGCGATCAGCTGGCGGGCCTGCCTGTCGACGGCCTCCACCAGGGCTTCCGCGCGCTCCGGTTGCATGCCCATCGTATTCACGTCGAGACGTCCCTCCTCGGCCTGCTCCAGAAGGTGTTGTTCGAGAGCCGGGTCGATCACGAATGCCTTCACGCGCCCCTCGGGCCCGGAGAACTCGCGGGTAATCGTCGGCGCAAGGGCGGCGCGGCAGTGCTCAGTGAGCACCTCTACGGTTTGGGTCTGCGGGGCGTGGTCGGCCAGGGCCTCCAGGATCGTGACGAGGTCGCGAATGGGCACTCGCTCCTTCAGTAGTCGCTGCAGGACCTTCCGGATGCTTCCCAGTGAGAGAAGGTCCGGAACGAGTTCGTCGACGAGCGCGGGGGCCGTCTCTCGCACCTTGTCCAGCATATCCTGCACTTCCTGGCGGTCCAGGAGCCGGTACGCGTTTTTGCGCAACTCTTCCAACAGATGGGTTGTGATGACGGCCGGCGGTTCGATGACCGTTAGGCCCATCTGTTCTACCTCGGACAGGTTGCGCTCGGCCACCCACACGGCCGGCAGCCCGAAGGTAGGGTCCTCCACCTCAATGCCCGTTGGAACCTCATCGGTATCGTCGGGGAGAAGGGCGAGTTTGTACCCCGGCATGACTTCCCCCTCCCCGATGGGATTGCCGCGAAGCTTGATGACGTACTGATCCGACTCCATGTCGACGTTGTCGCGGATGCGAACCGGCGGAATGACGAGGCCCAGCTCCTCCGCGAGTTGTTTCCGGAGCATCTTGACCCGTTCGAGCAGGTCGCCTCCTTGATCGGGGTCCACCAGCGAGATGAGGCCGTAGCCGATTTCCAGCTCCAGCGGATCCACGAGGAGCAGGTCGGACGGATTTTCGTCCTCCTCGGTCTTGGCTTCTGCTTCCATTTCCTGGCGCTCGGCCTCTTCCTCCGCTTCGGCCTGCTTTTCCTGGCTTCGGAAGTACCACATCGAAAGCACCCCACACCCAAGCAGCCAAAATGGGATGGTCGGGAGGGCCGGCACCATCCCCATTCCCAGGAGGAACGCGCCGGTGATGAGGAGTGGGGGCAGCTTGTCGCTCAACTGTTTCGTCATCTCACTAGCGAGGGAGCCCTCCTTGCCGCTGGCCCGCGAGACGATGATGCCGGCGGCGGTGGAGACGAGAAGCGCGGGGATCTGAGAAACCAGTCCATCCCCGATGGAGAGACGCGTGAACGCGGTCGTGGCCTCCGTCAGGGACATCCCGTGCTGGGCCATCCCAATGATTAGGCCGGCGACGACGTTGATCCCCGTGATGAGAATCCCGGCAATGGCCTCCCCTTTCACGAACTTGCTCGCGCCGTCCATCGCCCCGTAGAAGTCGGCTTCCTGGGTGATCTCCTCGCGGCGATCCTTGGCCGATTGCTCGTCGATGAGCCCCGAATTGAGGTCCGCGTCGATGGCCATCTGCTTGCCCGGCATCGCGTCCAGGGTAAAGCGGGCGGCCACCTCCGAAATGCGCTCGGTTCCCTTTGTGATGACGACGAAGTTGATGATCACGAGCACGAGAAAGATAATCGCCCCCACCACGTAGTTGCCCGCCACGACAAACTCGCCGAAGGCATTGATCAGCGCACCTGCTTCTGCCTCCCCGAGAATAAGCCGGGTGGAGGCGACGTTGAGGGAGAGGCGAAACAGGGTCGTAGTGAGGAGCAAGCCCGGAAAGATCGCAAATTCCAACGGCCGCGTGGCGTAGAAGGCCGTCAGCAGAATGCCCAGGCCAAGCGCCATGTCGGTCGCCAGCAACAGATCCAATAGGAAGCTGGGCAGCGGAATCACCATAACGAACAGAATGGCGACCACGGCGGAGGCCACGGCCACTTCGCTGTTGACGGTGTCCGTGCCCATCCATCCAACCTGGGAGGCGGCATCGGTTGCGGTGTCGGGAGACGAGGAGGGCAAAGGAGGTCAGGGGCCAGTGCGAGAAAACATCGGCGCTGTCACGTCGCGTCCCGCTGCTGCTCGTACACCTCAGCGAGGATTGTTGCGACAGCGGGATACAGGTCCTCAGGAATTTCTTCTTCCTCTGGCACATTTTCGTACAAGGCATGTGCCAGCGACCGATTTTCCACCATCGGCACGTCGTGCTTCTCGGCCAACTGCTTGATGTGGAGGGCCCGCTTGCGCACGCCTTTCAGTAGGACCTGGGGGGCGGAAGCCTCCTCAGGGTCGTACCGGAGCGCGATGGCGTAGTGAGTGGGATTGGTGACCACTGTGTCGGACTTCATGACGGCGTGGTCCATACGGGGCTGCTCCGCCAGTTCCTGCTGCTTCTCGCGGCGTTTTTCCTCCATCTCGGGATCGCCTTCCGTCTCCTTCTGCTCATCTTCGAGGTCTTTCTTGCTCATCTTGAGGTCCTCGTAGTACTTCCACCACTCGAACGCGAAGTCGAGGGCGGCCACCACCAGAAGGGCCGCGAGGAGCGTCCACAGGAGATCGAAGAACCAGTCGGCGGCTCGTTGGAGGATGCCGGGCAGGCGAAGTCGATGGAGCCGGAGGATTTTTGGCAGAATCGGCTCCAGAACCAGATACGCCACGGGGCCAACGACCCCAATTTTCAGAAGTGTCTTTAAAAACCCGAATGCTCCCTTTGAGGAAAAGATCTCCTTCAGCCCCTTAAGGGGGCTAACGCGGCTCAGCTGAGGCTGCACTGGCGTCAATGACACGTTCCAGCCCGACTGTACCACGTTGAGCGTAACCGCTACGATCGCGAGGACCAGGAAAAACGGACCCAGTGCTTTGGCCAACTCCAGCCCAATCTCCACCGTAAGGGTCTGGAGAGACGGAATTGTGACGGGCGTTTGTGTGGACTGACGAAAAAGCCGTTCCGCGACGTGCTCCAGGGTCGCGAAGGCAGAGGCGCCCCACATGGAAAACATCGCCACCGCTGCCATGATGAGGCCCACCGTCACGGGCTCTTTTGCCTTCAGTACATTGCCCTTCTCGCGCGCCTGCTTGAGACGTCGCGGGGTCGGGTCAAATTCTTTCTCTTGCGTCTCGGCCACGACGAACGTCGATGCTTTTTACGGAAAAGACTGCGCGGGCGCGGCGGAAAAGTTTTCTCTTCTTCCGCTTCGTTCGTCTTCCAAATCGCGTGTTGCGTATCTCTTTGTTGCGCCCTGTGCGACGGAGGCCAGCGCCTTGGATGGGCCGCTGGTCTGCATGCAAGGGCCGGTTGTTTCCGTCTGCACGGCCCGCCCTCACTACGGCGTCATGGCCTGAATGAGCTCCATCACCTGGCTATCGATGCGGTCGATGAGAGGAGGGACCGCCGGAAAGAAGCCGTGCATGAAGGCGAAGAAGGTGGCGGTCCCGACCAGCAGTTTCGCGGGGAGGCTGAGCGTAAATAGATTGGCCTGCGGAATGAGGGTCGCGAAGATGCCCAGGGCCACGTCGGTGAAGAACAACAGAACGAGAAAGGGGGCCGCGAGGCGAAGGGAAATGCGGAAGAAGTCGCCCATCCAGTCCAGAAGCAACGGGCCGCTGGGCGCGAGGAGACCGCCCCCGAGTGGGATAACCTCAAACGACTGCGCGAGCGCACGGAGAAGCATGTGGTGTCCGTCCAGTAGAAGAAAGGCGAGCAGAAACGCGTACGACAGAATCTGGCCCAGGGCGTTCGACGATGCCCCCGTCATCGGGTTGTACGTCTGCGAGAGGCTGAGGGCCATCTGGTAGCCCATAATCGTCCCGGCGAAGTTGACGGCCCAGAAGATGAGCCGGGCGGTAAAGCCGATGAGAATGCCTGTGCCCGCCTCGATCAGCACGGTGATTGCGAATCCCACGTCGTGTTCGACGTACTCTGGAAGGGGCCCCGTGGCAAACCCTGCAAGACTGTAGGCCAGCACGACTCCAGCGAGAACGCGCACCCGGGTTGGGATGCTGTTCTGCCCGAAAAATGGGGCGGCGATCATAAGGCCACTCACCCGCACGAACACGAGCAGAACGCGGACGATGTTGGCGGGATCGAGTAGAGACATCGGACCTTCTGAACGCCGGCGACAGAGGGCACTCGTGCGCGCTTATTTGGAGACGTTCGGGATCGCGGTGAGAATCTCTGTTGTGAAGTCGATCATCATCTCCATCATCCACGGCAGGAGGAAGAAAAACACAACTGCAATCGCCAGAAGCTTCGGGATGAAGCTCAGCGTCATTTCCTGCATGGAGGTAATGGCCTGAAAGAGGCTGACGATGAGTCCCGCCAGCAAGGCGGCCCCCAGCACCGGCCCCATCACCATGAACCCAGCCTGTAGGGCTTCGCGAAGCCAGAAGATTGCAACATCGGTGTTCATAAGCGCTCTGTTGTTTTGACGAGGGGTCTCTAAGCAGTGGATCGGTCGGGTGCGGCAGACGTCGTTAGCCCATGTATCCCTTCACGAGGGACTCCACAATCAGGTACCATCCATCGGTGAGCACGAAGACCAAGAGCTTGATTGGAAGCGAGATCATTACGGGCGGTAGCATCATCATTCCCATGCTCATGAGCACGCTCGCCACAATCAGATCGACGATCAGGAAAGGAAGAAAGATCATGAACCCGATCTGGAAGGCGATGCGCAACTCGCTGATCACGAACGCGGGGACCACCACGTACAGCGGGGCATCCTGCGGGCTGTCGAAGCTGTCGATGTCCCCCATATCCATAAACAGCATGAGGTCTTTGTCGCGGGTGTTGGTAATCATGAATCGTTTCATCGGCACCGACGCTCGGGTGAAGGCCTCCTTCTGCGTGATCTCCTGGTCGAGGTACGGCAGAAGGGCGTCCTGATGAATGGTTTGCAGCACGGGCTGCATGATGAAGACCGACAGGAAGAGCGACAGGCCGATGATTACCTGCCGCGGCGGGGATTGCTGCAGTCCCAGCGCCGTGCGGAGGATGCTGAAGACCACGACCAATCGGGTGAAGCTGGTCGTGAGAATGATGATGGCCGGGGCCAGTGTCAGGACCGTAAGCAGAAGCAGCAGCTGGATGGGCAGTGCATACCCATCCTCGGCGGGGTTGAGATCAACCTGAGGGAGGCCGCCGATGTCCGCTCCGGACGTGTCCATCTGTGCCGTAGACGGCGAGCTGTCTACAGCTTGCGCCTTTGCCCCCTTCGGAGAGCTGACAAGAGGACTTCCGCTCAGCAGTAGCGTTGTGAGCAGGGCGAATCCGACTCGTCGCACGAGTGTCCACGTGCCTGAATGAAGGGACAAGTGATCCACAAGTAGACGCAACTGTTCAGGTGCGAAATCAGTGACCGGGTCCGAGGCTCAGGAATGCGTGGTACGATCGGCAAACCGGTTCAGCACGTCCGCGAAGCTCCCCGACCACTGGTCGGCGGTGGCCGCTGAGGGTTTTTCCCCCGCGAAAGGAGTGTCCGCCTCCCATTTCATTCCTCCCTCCTCTTCGAACGCGGCCTGGGTGTAGGTCTTGAGAAGCGCAACATTGTCCTCGGTCACACTCAGGAGCAAAACCTCCCCGCCGCACGCCACGAGTTCTACGTGCTTTGAGGGACCGAGGCTCAGTTTCCCGAGGCGCTGGAATGGAGTTGGTGGCGTATTCCTCTCTTTCTGCTGGTGAAGGTAAAGCGCTACCGCGCCCCCGCCGGCCAGCAACAGGAAGGCTGCGACGTTGCCCCACGTGAAGACGGTGACGTGGTTGGTGCCCTTTGCCTCCACAGAGGAGGTGGCCGCCGTGCTGTCGGGCGCCCTGGGGGGACTCTCCGTGTCCACAGAGGGCATCGCGACCGCTCGGGAGACCACCCAGAGGGCGACCATTGTTCCTACAAGGAAGACCCCATACCAGGTGAGACGGCGTGCTGAGGGGGCTTTAGAACCAGAACCGGGAGAGAATTGGGGCATCATGCACGGACTGACTGCTAGTGAGTGGGAAGCCTGCACAGACGGTATTTCGTGGTGTACCCACACCGCTGACGCCGATGTCGGGCGTCACTGGAAGGACGCCGCAACGTCGATTTAGAAGAAGGCCTTGTTGCGGTCCTCCTCGGAGGCGAGGTTGGTGATCCGAACGCCGAACTGCTCGTCGATAACCACGGCCTCCCCCTCGGCAATGAGCCGACCGTTGGCGTAGACCGAAAGCGGCTCCCCGACCATCTTCTCCAACTCCACGACGCTTCCGGTCGTGAGCTTCAGCACGTCGGCAAGCGGGAGCTCCCGACGACCCAACTCGACACGAACCTCAAGATCGACCTCCGCCAGCAGCCCAAAGTTGTTGACCTCTTCCTTGCCCCTGAATTCTTCTTCTCCGACCTCGCTGAAGGAGGCGGATGACACGTCTACCTCCGAATCTGGATCGGAGGAAGCGGAGCGGGCCGCCTGCGGGCCTGCCGCTCCTTCCGGGGGGGGGCGCTCAGAACGCGAATCTCCGTCGGCCTCCACAGAAGAGGGCTCGGGGCCCGACTCGTTCTCTGACGGCACCAGAACGACGCCCTCCAGCGAGGTGTCCTCATGGTCGGCCGAGAAGGGCACCCGCCAGGTCGGCCCGGTGGGGACCGACGGCGTGGTCCCCGGGGTCACCGGTTTGAACTCTACACTGGGCAGCTCCAATCCCTCTGCGGCCAGCGTGCTCTGGACGGTTCCGAAGGCCTGGGAGCCAAACTCGCTCATCAGATCGGCTGCCCCCTCGGCGTCGGGGTCCAGGCGCTCTCCCAGCATGGCTTCCGAAACTACCGGAACCCAGTCGGGCGACAACGCAACGAGGACGTCGTGTTCGGGCGCTTCCAGACAGAACCGGTCGGCGGCCGCCTCCCGGAATTCAGCGGAGCGGTCTTGGGGCATTTGCTCGGGCGACTCCGCCTCAAGAGGCATCTCCGTCCCGATCAGCTTCTTCAGGAGGGCCGTCAGCGCCTCCTTCGACGGTTCGATGTGGGTGGTCAGGGTGTTCTGAGTCATGGTCGGGGTTGGAAGTTAGAGAATCGAGATCAGGAGTGTCTTCCGGCAGATCGACCGACGTGATGCGCAGTGCTCGCCGCTGGCCGGATCGTCCCGGTGCTGCCTCGAACTTGGGCTTGCCATTCACGAACACCTGTACCGGCTCGTCGGTGTGGCTCTCAAGAGGAATCACGTCCCCTTCCTTCAGGTGCGCGAGTTCAGTAAGGGGAAGTGTTGCCCCCCCTAATTCGGCGCTGAGCGTCACGTCCGTCTCCCGGAGGCTCTCTTTGTAGCGCTCTTGCACCTCCGGCGGAGCCGAGGTGGTCGAGCTCGAAATCCACTGCTCCATGCCGGACTGGCCCAGCATCTCTTCCAGCATGAGATACGGGTAGCAAATGTTGAGGAAGGATGGCTCGCCGTAGATGTCAATATCGAACGAGGCAACGAGCGCCGGCTCGGCCGCCGGGATAATCTGCACAAATTCCGCGTTCGACTCGAAAGCCGTCTCTTCCACCGAGAGCGGATAGGCCTTCTCCCAGGACTCTTCCAACTCCCGATACGCCCGCTTCATGACGCGACTCATGATGCGCTGCTCGATTGGAGAGACCTCGCGGGCATCGTCCATGAACTCGCCGTCTCCCCCCATCAGCTTCTCGATCGTGTATATCACGAGACGAGGATCGATCTCGAAGATGGCCTGGTGATTCAGTTCGGTTTCGTCCAGTACATACAGCGCCGATGGTGGGGCACTCGACATGACAAATTCGGAGTACAGCACCTGGTCGACAGCGGACAGCGAAACGTCAACGATCGTCCGCAGCTGTGCTGAGAGGTACACCGACAGGTCCCGAGCGAAGGACTCGTGCACATGCTTGAGGACCCGATTCTGGGCCTGAGAGAAGAGGCGAGGCCGTTTGAAATTGTACGGCTGGGTCCCTTTCTGCCCTTCTGGTTCTTCTACTCGCTCCTCTTGCTCAGCGGACACCTCCTCGGGATCGGCGTCCCCGAGCATGACGTCAATCTCGTCCTGACTCAGCGGCTTCGACATGCTACGGTGGCGTGCATCTGAAAAGAAGGACGTTCGAGGTCTACCGGGTCTACTGCAAGACGAATTCCGTAAAGTACAGTCGATCTACGGTGCCGTCATTCAGAATGCGGTTTGTGGTCTCGAGCAGTTCTTTTTTCAAGTCGTCGCGCCGCTCCGGATCTGAGAGTTCCTCGGCGGTCTGCTCCGACAGAAGGGTGAGAATGGCGTCCTTCACCACTACCTTCTTGTTTTCGATTTCGGCTCGCACCCCTTCCGATTTTGATTCGAAGGCGATGCTTGTAGCCAGGTAGCGGGTTCCGTCCGAGCCGCTGGGGTTGACAACGAGGCCCTCCATGCGGGTGAACGATCCGTACCCTTGACTCGCCGAGCTGTCTGGAGCCCCGACGTACGGAACATTCGACGCCAGCTGCACGGCTTGATCGGCGGCTCGATCGGCGTACGGGACGGAACGCACGACCCGGTCTACCTGCTCGAACTGCGTGTACACGATCCCCACACCAGTCCCGATCGCAAGTACCACCGCTCCTGCTAGAAGTGACCAGAAATGTCTTGCGACGAACGAAGGAGGGGCCTCCTCCGCTACGGCGTCGGAATTTGTTTCTGTAGGGGGTTCTCCTTGCTGTCCCATGAGCGCCAGCTGAATAGAATTTCTACACGACGATTGCGAGCCCGTCCCTCACTGGTTTCGTTGGCGGCGCGCGGGTGATTGGAGCCATACCCGACGGCCGTGAAGCGAGATGGATCGAACTCTGGGGCATTGTCCTGCAGAAACCGTACCGACGCCGCAGCCCGGGCCGTGGACAGCTCCCAGTTTGAGGGAAATCGATCGGTGCCGATGGGGCGATCGTCGGTGTGACCTTCAACGACGACCGTTGCGACATCGTCGGTGAGCAGGTCGGTGAGCAGGCGGAGCACCGAACGCGAGGGCTCAATTAAACGAGCCCGCCCTGTACGAAACATCAGCGAATCGGCGATGACAACGTGAATGCCGTCCTCAACCAAATTCGCCTGGATGTCGTCCTCCAGCCCTTTCTCTCGGAGCTTCTCCAGAAACGACTGGTAGCGCTCGTTGCGCTTCTGTGCCTGGGACTGTTGGTCTGAAGAGGAGCTTGGATTCTGCAGTGGCGCGACAGAGCTCTTTCCCGAAAACACCCCGGGCTGGCGCTGGAAGTTGCTGATTGCGTCGTTGAACTTCTTCATCCGTATCTCGGACATAGAAATGAGCAGGACGAAAAAGGTCACCAGCAACGTCATGATGTCCCCATACGTCGTCATCCAGAATGGGGCCGTGGGCATATCCGGCCCATCCTCCGACGTGTCGTCCAGGGACGAATCTGTGTCGCTCATGGGAACGATTGGAGAGAAGGAAGAACGGATCTAATGTTGTCTCAGGCAGCTTCTTTCAGAAGGAGCCCAAACAGGAAATAGTCGAGGCTCAGCGAAGCGAGTGCTTTTGGCGTGCGTTTTTTTGAATGCGACACACTCATCGCGACGAGCCGATCTCTCTGACAGGTGCTTTTTCCGTCGTTTGCAAAGAACATCTAATCCCGAAGAGATCGACTGAACCTGCGTTAGGCTGCGGCTGCGGCCGGTTCAGGCTCCACATTCTCCTCCGGTTGTGCGGTTTGAGTGTCCTCAGCGGGTTCTTCCTCCTCGCGGACGAGATGACCGATGCGCTGCTCGATCGCGCGCGGATTTTCTCCTTCAGCAATGGAGAGAATGCCTTCCCGTATAATTTGCTCAACCTTCTCTAACGCCTGGTTCTGCGCCTCGGCTCGATTGCTGAGAGGGAGGAAGGCCAGGTTGGCTAAGACAGCTCCGTAGAAGGTCGTGACGAGGGCCGTTGCCATCCCCGCCCCAATTTGACTCGGATCATCAAGATTTTGGAGCATCTGGATGAGGCCGATGAGGGTGCCGACCATGCCGAACGCAGGAGAGTAGGTGCCTGCGAGCGTGAACAGTTCCGGCACCAGGTTGCGTCGCTTTCGGCGTTCAGCGATGCGTTTATTCAGCAGGCTTCGAACATCACTTACATCCGTTCCGTCCACCATCAGTGTGAGGCCGAATTGAAGCAGGTCATTGTCCACCTCTTCGATGCGGCGATCGAGGGATAACATCCCCTCGCGGCGAGCGATGCGTCCAAAATTGGTCAGTTGATCTACGAAGCGTTGCGGGTCAGGCCGTTCGAATGTGAAAAGGCCCGGGATCTCTTCGAGAAAGATTTTGAGCTTCCAGAAAGAACGGCTCACCGTGATGGCAGCCCCAGTCCCCCCCATCACGACCAGCAGTGAGGCCGGGTCCATAAACTTAGACCACCCACTGCCAACCAGAATCGACCCTACGATGAGAACGAGGCCCGCTAGAAGGCCGATAGTAGAGGACTTTTGCATGGGGGAATTCAGCAATTCGTCGTGCAGTGGGCCAGCGCGCACCGGAAAAAATATCAGCGGGTCTCGCGGAAAATCGTACCGGATCTGTCTCCGCAAGCCGTCGGTCTCCCTGGTGCTTCATCAAGCTGGGTGACATTCCGGCTGAGTTCGTTCCAGGTGTGTCCCCCGGGAAGTCCTCGGCGGATAACCTTCGCCCGCGGTAGGATTTCCATTTTGGGACTTGTGTTCTTGCACGTGACGCGTCTTTTGCTCTTAGTTTATCGGCGCTATGTGCCGAACATTAAGCTCTCGGAGGGGGGGGCGCTTTCTCAGCGATCGGATCTGTACGACCGTCTGCACGGCGTGCTCAGCGGAGGCCACTGCCGGTGCGAAGAGTCGTCACAACTCCTGTAGTGCTGACGGTTTTTTTCAGAAGAGAGGTGTCTTGAAATGAGATCGTCCCTGCCGCCGGTGTCAGATGCATTATTCGTGTTAAAGCAACGCACGGTAACGGGCTACGTCCATCGGATCATTTCCTTTCTCGTCCAGCCGGAAAAACTGCAGGCTGTCCGACAACCACTCAGGTGGTGTCATCCCCATGACCATTCACAGTGAAATATCGGCTCTGTGTCGATGCTCAAGCACGCTGAGTCGGTCATCTAGCACTGGATACTGCGGAATCACATGTGGGCCACCTCGATTTGAGCAGTAAAATCAGCCAATCAGGTAAGATTAGCAACTTCTGTTATTGCAAAATGCAAACAATAGCTGAAGAGGTGGCAACACAGTCCAAAACGTTGCACCCAGCGCCATTAAAAAGCAGCTCGCTCTTGTCCAGTGGACACGACCTCGCAATAACGGAATACTTGTAGGTGTGAGAGTAACCGCTTTTTAGCTTATGTACAAGCGCGGGTCCGTAAGGTATTGCTGGATCTTTTCCGGCAGTGTGTCCATGCCTCCTTCCAAGCACACGGCCGCCTTTTCTGAATCTAGGCACAGGTTCTCCATCAGATTGGTTTATCGACCAGATCGCAAGCAGACAGATTTTAATCTGATCGTGACTGTCAAGCCATTTTCTCACCTCTTTGGGGCGTGCCGCTTGGCTTGATTCCAGATCAAAAGCACTCAGCTTGTAGTCTTTCTGAGGACCGATTCGACGAGGCCTACAACTGTGTAACCGAACCGTCCTCTTTGGTATTTTTGAACATGAGTAGTCTTAGAGGTCACCCACAAGATACTGGGTAAGGTAAAGTCGTCGTTCGACTTCAAAACCATCATAGGGCGCTGCCTTTCAATCGGCTGCTGCTGACGAAGGATCAGGGATCGTTTAGGCCTCGTCCTCAACTTAACAAGCACTGAGGCCGCGGGATCGTCCTGAGAAACCGCCTCTACAATTGCCTCGAGCCGCTTAGGGGACGTTCTCGTGTCGACTGGCGGGAGTTTTCGTCAGCTCTAGCTAGAATTGGACCGATCTAAAGCGTTGCCAACCGTTTTCGGGTGGATGTTCTCGTCGAGCTCCTTGATGAGGTGTTGCTTTGTTCGGTCGGGTGTCCATCGGACGGCATCTTGTCACTCTCCGTTGCATTTTCTCCTAAGAGTTGTTCAACGTCCTGCTCGAACTCATCGTTGATTCCCGGTGGACGGTTTTCACGGTATTGATCGGAGAACCCGGAGCGTCCCTCCTTACCGAATCAATTCATCCATTGCTATATGCTACCGGCCCTGGCGCGTTATGACTTTTTGAAACATGAGGGGTTGAATAACCTCGGCCGCTAAGGAAAGTCATGTGGAAACAAGTGACAACCCGGTCGAATTCCTGGTGCTTCGCTCACCTAAGCTCCTTGCACCCCTTCTCGGTTACTCCCACAACGTTTTGGTGTGGCATGAGGCTAAAAATGGAGATCATGGGTCGAAGACTTCTCTTCCCCATTGCCTTGGCGTCGCTATGTCTTGTTGTATTCTATTCAGGTCCGTCCTGTCCGAGCAATGGCGGCAACCGGCTGAAATAGAGCTGAGGCTGGCTTCGGGCAAACCGGGTGGATCCTGATTAAGCGCGGTTATCTCCCCCATTATTATATTATTCTATTATATATTACCCATTACACTTCTCCGTAAGTGCATGGCCCTCATAACTGTGGCTCTCCGAAGTGGGAGAGAATCGGTAAAGAAGTGGGAAGGAATCGGTGTCCAAGTGGGAGAGAATCGGTAAAGAAGTGGGAAGGAATCGGTGTCCAAGTGGGAAGGAATCGGTAAAGGGGTGGGAAGGAATCGGTGCCCGTGTGG
>CAYULG010000039.1:0-4595 GCA_964445365.1 uncultured Salinivenus sp.
TGGCCCCGAGGTGTTCGGCCATCGAGAAGGCCCCGGTGCGCCCCACGCCGGTCTGCACCTCGTCGAAGACCAGGAGCGTGCCGTACTCGTCGCAGAGGGCGCGAAGGCCCTGCACGTAATCCGCCGGAACCTCCTTCATGCCGGCGATGCTCTGGATCGGTTCCAGGATGACGGCGGCAATGTCCTCCGTCGCCAGGGCCGCTTCCGCGGCGGCCAAGTCACCGACCGGCACCCAGTGCGTCTCGGGCAGCGCGTCGAGATAGGGCTTTCGGTAGTGCTCGTCGTGCGTGGTGGCGAGGCTGCCGAGCGTGCGCCCGTGCCAGCCCTCTTCCATCGCCACGATGCCGCTCCGCCCGGTGTACTTGCGCGCCAGCTTCAGGGCCGTCTCGTTGGCCTCCGAGCCCGAGTTGGCAAAGAACACGTTGCCGAGGCCGTCCGGGGCGAGCCCCGTCAGCCGCTCCGCCGCTTCGGCCCGCACCGGGCTGTGCGCCACGTTCGAGTAGAAGAGCAGTTGCTCGGCCTGCCGCTGCACCGCCGCCACGACCGCGTCGGGGCAGTGGCCGAGGAGGGACACGCAGTGCCCGCCGTAGAAGTCAAGGTATCGGTTGCCGTCGGCGTCCCACACGGCGGTGCCGTCGCCGCGCACGAGTGCCATCGGCATCTTGTCGTACGTCGGGATCTCCAGCGCCTGTTCAATTTGAATCGTCTCGTCGGTGGTCATGGGTCAGAGTGGTCCGTTCGAGAGGAGGCGAGACCGCGGACCGCCGTCGGCCGTCCGCTATCGTTCTGTCACGCAGAGACTGCCGCGGACTGTGCGAGCAGACCCCTTCCCTCGGGCAATGCCAGCGCACGATTGAGATTCTGGACGGCCTGGCTGGCGGCGCCCTTCAGGAGGTTGTCGAGGGCAAAGCCGACGACGAGCGTGTCGCCCTGCGTTTGCCAGCCGAGGTCGCAGAACGGGGTCCCCACGGCGGGTTGGAGCGAGGGCAGCGCGCCGGGCGAGCACCGCACGAAGGGGGCATCGGCGTAGGCGGCGTCGAACCAGTCGGCCACCGTTCCGGCGGGCAGTGCTTCGGGCCACTCGACCTGCGCCGTGCCCCAGATGCCCCGCGTCCACGGGCCGGAGGCGGGCACGAAGTGGAGGTCGACGTGCGCGCCGATCGTCTGTGTGATCTCCGGCCGATGCTGGTGGCCCAGTACCTTGTAGGGCCGCACGTTGCCGTCCCGCGTGGGGAAATGGGTAGCGCTCGACGGCGTGGCGCCCGAGCCGGACGCGCCGGTCAGGGCGGTGACGTGCGCGGAGAAGGGGGCCTCCTGTGCCGCCAGCGGCGCCAGTGCGAGGGTGATGCCCGTCGCGTAGCAGCCCGGATTCGCGACGAGAGACGATGGACCGACCGGCTCGCCCCCCTCCGGCAGGCCGTACACCGCCTCGTCCAGTAGATCGGGGGCCGGATGGTCGACGTCGAACCACTGCGGGTAGATGGACGCGTCGCGGAACCGAAAGTCGGCGCTCAGGTCGATGATCGGGCCGTCGAAGCCCGCGTCGAGCACCGTCGGCACGAGATGCATGCTCTGCCCGTGCTCGCCCGCCACGAGGATCGCGTCGAGCGACCCGAGGGCAAGCTGCTCCGGCGCCACGAACGACCGATCAATCCGTCCACGAAGCGACGGATGCGCCTCGGCGATGGGCTTGCCCGCAAACGTTCGGCTCGTCACGGCGCCGAGCGACGCGTCGGGGTGGGCGGAAAGGAGCTTGATGAGTTCGCCGCCCACGTAGCCGGCGCCGTGGAGAAGGCCGACCTGAGCGGCAGGACCCGTCGGGGCGGGGGCGGTTGGCGGGGAGGGAGAATGCGTCATGGAGATCGTAGGGGCGTGCGCGGGAAAAGGGGAAGGGAAGGTCGTCAAGACGCCATAGCCAGTTCGTCCTCGGGCGAGGACACAGGCCCAGAATCGGCCGGAGCGGCCTGCTCGGCCGGCCCTTCCCCGAAGACCGCCGTCGGGAGGGCCGCCATCACCTCGTCGACGAGGGCGCCGCTCTGCTGCAGGGCGTTCAGGGCCGTGGTGCCGAGCCGCTGCTCGATGTAGCGGCGGCCCACGTCGTTGTCGGTCACCGGACCGGTCACGGCTGTGATGGACGTCCGGTACCGCTCGCGGAAGGCCTTGTCGGCCGCCCAGGCCCCTGCCAAGTCGGTTGCGGCCACGACGTGCGACTCGATGAACGACTGCAGTTCCATGTCGGTGAGCAGGTCGTCGACCCCGTAGTAGCCGACGAAGCCGTCGCCCATCTCCGCGACGATCACGTCCAGGTCTTCCTTGTCGTTCAGGTGCTGAATGACGCCCTTCGCGATGGGTGTGATCGCGTCCTCAACGGTGCAGGCGATGCCCGCGTCGGTAAACGTGGAGACGGCAGCGGCCCCGTGCTCGCGCATCCGCCGGACGTCCCGCCGCAGCGACGCCCCCGTAAGCTTGGCCGCCCCAACCCGGAGGCCGCTCTCCGAGAGGCCCTCGACGATGATGCTCGCCGCTTTCGTCTTGCCGGTGTCCATGGCCGTCCCGCTGACCGAGACGATGGGGACCGAGGTGTCGAGGCGGTGCACCATCTCCAGCGCGTCCTCCTGAATGCGGGCGTGGACCCACTGATCGTCCCGCTGCACCATTACGGCGCCCAGCACCTCCACCGGCAGGGCCGGGCCGAGGGAGGGATGGCCCGAGGTGCATTCGCCCACGAGCCCGCCCAGGTTGAGCACGTGGAGCGTGTCGCCCGGCGCGATGTGGCGGGGCACGCGGCCGCTGTATCCTTTCAGCGCCTGCCGCCCGCCGAGCGTACCGACGAGCACGTCCCCCGACTTGACATGCCGGAAGACGCCGTCGTTGCACTCGACCTCGTCGTACTGGTCCTTCTCGTTGAGGGCACGCACCACCACCAGATAGCCGTGCTGCGCTACGACGTAGGGTGAGACGGGCACGGGCGACTCGACGGGGCAGTGGGCCGTGCTCGACGCAACTTTGTCGATGGAGGTTGTCTGGAAGGTATCGTCAGTCATCGGCAAACGGGAGTGGCTGGTGGACGAAAAGAACCGGCGGCTACGCGGGGGTCGGTTCGGTTGGATCGGGAGCGGCTGGTTGGGACCGGGCCTGCTTGGCGAGTAGGCCGGGCACGGCGGCGAGCGTGGTAAAGCCGTCGGCGTCGCGGCCGTCCCAGAGCGCGTTCTCCTCGCCGTAGGTGGCCATGCTGGCGTCGAACATCGAGTGCGGGCTGTCTACGCCCTGCACCTTCGCGGTGCCCTTGTAGAGCGTCACCGTCACCGTGCCGCTCACGACGTCCTGGGTGTGATCGAGAAAGGCCTCCACGTCCCGCATCACGGGATCGAAGTACTGGCCCTCGTGCAGGAGGCGGCCGTAGAAGGGACCCAGCTTCTCCTTCTGTACCTGCTGCCACTTCGAAAGCACCACCTTTTCCAGTTCCCGGTGGGCCGTGATGAGGATCTGTGCGGCGGGGGCCTCGAAGCCGACCCGTCCCTTGATGCCGAGGATGGTGTCGCCGACGTGGATGTCGCGGCCCACGCCGTGCTGCCCACCGATTTCGGTGAGCGTCTCCACGAGGTCGACCCCGTCCAACACGTCCCCGTCCAGGGCGACGGGCAGGCCGTCTTCGAAGGTAATCGTAAGCTCCTGGGGGGCGTCGGGGGCCTCGGTCGGAGGCACGGTGTCCGGGTAGGCGACCTCCGGCAACGGGTCGTGCGTGGTCAGCGTCTCCTTGCCACCGACGGTGGTGCCCCACAGGCCGCGGTTGATCGAGTAGTCCGTCGTGTCGGTGGGAACGGAGAAACCCCGTTCCTCCAGGAAGGCCGTTGACTCGTCCCGGCTGAGGCCGAGACGCCGGATCGGCGCGAGAATCTCCAGATCGGCGTCGGCCATCTGCAGGGCCACGTCGAACCGGACCTGGTCGTTGCCGGCGCCGGTGGAGCCGTGGGCGACCGTGGATGCGCCCACCTTCTGCGCGATCTCGGCCACGCCCCGCGCCTGCACGATCCGCTCCGGGCCCACGCACAGGGGGTAGACGCCGCCGCGCAGGACGTTGCCCTCGATCAGGTAGCACAGGTGGTCGTCGTAAAGCGCCTGACACCCGTCCACGAAATGATGCTGCGAGGCCCCGAGCTCCATCGCCCGGCCCTTGATGGCCGATCGGTCGTTGGCCGTCACGCCGCCGGTGTCCACCGTCACGGTGTGGACCGGGTCGTCGTACGTTTCCTGCAGATACGGAACGCAGAAGGAGGTGTCGAGGCCGCCGCTGAACGCGAGAACGATGGGCATGGACATCGGGGAAATAGGTCGGAGAAGTCGAAAATTGGGGGTGAAATAGAAAAAGGCGCTGGCTCCGTGAGGAACCAGCGCCTATCAAAGGGGCAGCAGTGCTGCGTCAAATGTGGAGGATGCCTATCCGATCATCCGCCATCAAAGACGCCGATTCCGTAGATCCGTAGATGGGGTCGGAATCGTCGTCGGAGCGTCCGGGCGATATAGGTCGGGGGGCATTTCATGGTAGCTCCACAATACGGGCCGGGCCGGGACTTTGTCAACGGATCTGTCCTTTT
>CAYULG010000039.1:4695-16251 GCA_964445365.1 uncultured Salinivenus sp.
AAGGCCATGGCGCCCGAGGAGCTTCCCGGCCGGTCCGTCCCGAACAGCTCCCCCTCAACCACCTCGTAGGTCCGGAGGGCGGGAAGTTGTGGCTCCAGCTCAATGGACAAGCCCGGCCCGTCCCTCGGCCCGAGCTCCAGCCCCACCAGCGAATCCCCCCTCGTTCGGTAGTGCACCGCGCCCGACAGCGTGTCGCGGACGGCCCCCTCCACGGTCGCTTCGAATTGCCCGGCCGGCACGTCTGGGACTTGGCCCTTTCCGCCACACCCCACCAGAAGCAAGATGCTGAGGGTGAGGACGGATCCGGAGGTCAAGGGGGAAAGATCAATGCCCATTCCATTGACGTAGTGATGTGGTGCGATTATCCTCCCATGGTACGGCTCGCGAATTTTCCTTGCAACGGCCTGTATCGCAGCCCCGCGAATTTCCAGTGTGGGTTTTTATTGTTCCGCCCTCCCGTGGTGACGCCGAGCGTCCGAGCCGCCTCTCGCCCCACTTCCATTCTCTCCTCTCTGCGTGTAGAGCCACAGAACTGCTCCCTCTCGCCCGAATGCTCACCGTACGAGCGCCCCGTCATGCCCCCACCGGTTGCCCTCGAATCGACCGTCATCGCCCACGGCCTGCCCCACCCGGAAAACATCGACACGGCGCTCGCCCTGGAGACCGTCGTGACGGAGGAGGGGGGTGTGCCCCAGACCGTCGGGTGCATTGACGGCGAGCCCGTCGTGGGCCTCTCCGAAGCCCAGATTCGCCGCCTCGCCACCGCCGACGAGGTTCGAAAGGTGAGCCTTCGGGACCTGCCCGTCGTTGCTGCACAGGGGGACGACGGGGCCACGACGGTCGCGGGCACGATGCATCTTGCCCATCGGGTCGGCCTTTCGGTGATGGCCACCGGCGGCATCGGCGGCGTGCATCGCACTGTGGGAGCGGGGGCGGCGTGGGATGTCAGCGCCGACCTGGAGGCCCTGCGCCGCATCCCGATGACGGTGGTCTGCTCCGGCCCGAAGGTCATTCTCGACCTCCCCGCCACCCGCGAGGCCCTCGAATCCCGGGGCGTGACGATCGTCGGCTACCGGACCGATACGATGCCGGCCTTCTACAGCCCGTCGAGCACGCGGCCGGTGGACATGCGGTGCGACACGCCCGGTGCCGTGGCCGACGTAATCCGGGCCCGCGATCGGCTCGACCTTCGGGCGGCAACGCTCGTCGTCGTGCCCCCACCCGAGGACGCGGCCCTTCCGCGCCCGATGCTGGAACCCACCATTGAGCGCGCCCTCGCCGACGCCGCCGACCGAGATTTGCGCGCCGACGCCGTCACCCCCTTCCTGCTGGAACGTCTCCGTCAGATCGAGGGCGACCGCATCGTGGAGGCCAACCGGGCCCTCCTGCGCCGCAACGCCCGCGTCGCCACCCGCATCGCAAACGCCCTCTGATCGAACTTGGAGTGGGAAATTTGGAATGTGGAGTTTGGACGCGGGGAAATTGGAGTTGCGGCCCGGGTCGACCCTGGACCGGTTCCATCGGAGACCGACACAGTCTTGCAGCAATCTCCACGCGTCCACGCTTTCTCGGCGCGATACCAGCAGCAGGCAGAGGAGCAGACCGCTCCAAACGCCCACACTTCCCTTCGCTCCCACACGCATCGGGGCACGATGGTCGGCAATGGCAGACGAATTTCCCGTCGGCCAGAACGACTATCCCACCTCTGCCTTCACTTCCTCAAGCCGTTCCTTCACCTCCTTGTCGACCGCCTCGACCTCCATCGGTATGTCGTCGTCGATGGGCACCACGTCAAGGATGAGGCGCGCGCTGCGGCTGTACGTGAAGTAGTTGTAGGCCCAATTCACCATGGCATTCAGGCGGTTGCGGAAGCCCACGAGCTTTGCGATGTGGATCACCGCCCAGAGGAACCAGGCGACGAAGCCCTTGAACGTGATGCCACCGGCTAGCTCGGCCACGGCGGCGTTTCGGCCAATGGTAGCCATCTTGCCGAGGTTGAAATAGGAGAAGGAGTCAGGATCGTCGCCTAGCACGTCGCGACGGACCTGGTCGGCGGCGTGCTCCCCGCTCTGGATGGCTACCTGTGCGAGCTGCGGTTCGTACCCGTCGTCCCCCTCGATGGCCGCCATGTCGCCCACAGCGTACACCCGATCGAGGCCCGGCACGCTTAGGTCGGGGTTCACGATTACGCGCCCATCGCGGGCCTGCTCGGCCCCCAACAGATCGGCCACCGGGCTTGCCTCCACGCCGGCCGCCCAGATGAGCGTCTGCGACGAGATCGTGGAGCCGTCGCTGAGACGCACGGCGTCGGCCTCCACGCGCTCGACGGCGGTCTCGGTACGCACGTCCACCCCCCGATCCTCCAGCACCTGCTGCGTGTAGTCCTGGAGGTGGGACGCGTAGGGCGGAAGCAGGCCTTCTTCCATCTCCAGAAGGATACACCGCGCCCGTTCTTCGGTGTCGAACTTGGCGAAGTCATCGTTCAGCGTATCAAAGAGCTCCACGAGAGCGCCGGCCATCTCGACACCGGTGGGGCCACCTCCCACGATGACGAACGAGAGCGCGCCCTCTTCTGCTTGTTCCTCCTTTCGGTCGTACCGCTCGAACTGCCGCAGCACGTGGTTGCGAAGATTGACGGCATCCGGCACGTTCTTCAGCGGATACCCGTGCTCTTGCACCCCCGGAATGCCGAAGTCGTTGCTGACGGCCCCGGCAGCCAGGATCAAGTGGTCGTAAGACACGGGGGCGCTTCCCTTCAAGTGCACGAGGTTTGCCTCCGGGTCCAGGTCTACCACCGTACCGAGCCGAAATTGTACCGTCTCGTCGCCCTGGAAGATGTTGCGGACGTTGTGCGCGATGTCGTCCGGCTCCAGGCCCGCCATGGCCACCTCGTAGAGAAGGGGCTGAAACTTGTGGTAGTTGTTGCGATCGATGAGCGTGACGCGCACCGGAGCATTCTGGAGGGCCTTTGCGGCTTCGAGGCCGGCAAAGCCCGCGCCGACGATGACGACGTGGGGAGGCGAGCCGTCGGACGACGTGGAAGAGCCGAGTTGCATAGAGGGGCGACCAATTTTAGGGAGGAAGCGGCACTAGAGTATCAGCAAAGCGAACGCCAGCCTCCCCGAAAAGTATTCGGCTCGTAGGAAGGATACCGGGTTTTTCATACAAGCGCTTCCATGCGAGCGCGACAGGGATATGCTCTCCGTGTCGCACGAACGGAACCTCCGATCGGGGCCTGCTATCGCGTAATCAGGGAGTCCCGATACGCTGCCGCCTGCCTGGGCTGCTCCGCGCTCTCGGACACCTCGGCCAGCGCGCGGAGGGCCCGCTGGCTGAGTGGGGCGCGGATGCCCACCTGTCGTCGCCGAAGGCGATATCCTTTCTCCAGCAAGGAACGGGCTGCGTCCCACTCTTGCCGCTCGGCGTGCAGGCGGCCCTTGCCCACGAGTAGGATGGTCTTCATTCGGGCCAGGTCGGCCGTCGTCGAATCGGCTGAGGTTTGCTGAAGGGACTGCTCGGCCCCTCGAAAAATCTGCTCTGCTGTGTCGAGGCGGCCATTCTCCACGAGACAGAGTGCGTGTCGCACCCGTGTATCGTGCGTTTGAATGTGATCAGAGCCTCGCTCCTCCCGTCGCATTTCCACGGTCCGACGCAGGATCGGCTCCGCTTCGACCGAGCGTCCCATGTTGTCGAGCAGGTGTCCCACCTGCTGATAGGCGTTTGCGATGGAGGAATGGGGGGGCGAGTACCGCGTAGCGGCAATTTCCAGATTGGCTCGGGCCAGCCCGAGCGCGTCTTCGTATCGCCCCCGCCGGATGAGGGTCTTGTAAAGGTTGTCTCGGGCCCGGCGCGCCCGCGGGTGGTCTCGCCCCATCGTGCGCGTGGCTCGCGTAAGGGCCTTTCGGTAGTACGTGGCCGCGGCGGCCGTCTTCTGCCGATTGCGCAGCAAGTGTCCGAAATTATTGTAGGCCTCCACCCGTTCGGTGGGTGTGTATTCCTCGGCTCGCTGCATTTGCCGGAGTCCGGCTCGGTACAGGGCCTCAGCTTCCTCGTGGTTGCCCTGCTGCTGGACGATTCGAGCCAGGTACATCTGGTCCAGGGGCAATTCGCGGTAGCGCTCCCCAAGCGTGCGGCGCCGATGATCAATGGCTCGCCGCATCAGCACCTCCGCCGAGTCCGGGGCGCCTTGCTGAGCCATGGTTTGGGCAAGGCCTTCCAAAATGTCGGGCCGGTGTGCGTCTGCGCTCAAATTTTGGCTCATGTTGAGTGCCGCCTCGTACAGTGGCCGTGCCTCCCACAAGCGCTGCGCGTTCCCTTTGGTGTCGGCCACATGGAGCAGGCTGGCCACGAGGCTGTGGTGCGGGGGCTCCAGGTGCCGGCGCCGGAGCGTGAGAGCCCGCTCTAGAAGCGAATCGGCCTGCCCCCATTCCCCAATCCCCCGGGAGGCTTGTCCGAGAGCGTCGAGCATCTCGGCCTGAACAACGGGCCGGTCCTCCAGGCGCTCTACACGGTCGAGGCCCCGGCGGACGAGCGTCTGGGCCGTCACGGTGTTGGGGCCGCCGGAGGGGGTGCCCGCACTGAAGAGATCGACGAGATACGAGGAGACAATCTCGGACTTCTGGGCTTCCCGCTGTGCGCGCTCGCGCTGCTGGAAGAGGAGGAGCCCGAAGGTAATGATCAGTCCTACAAACGTGGTGGCGATGCTCACGCCGAGGCGGTTTCGCTGCACGAATTTCCGGGCGCGATACTCAAGCGAGTTGGATCGGGCCTCGATGGGTTGGCCCTCACAGTACCGATCGAAGTCCCCAATCAGTGCCTCGACGGAGGCGTAGCGGCGGTTCTCGTCCTTCCGCATCGCCGTTCGCACGATGGTGCTGAGGTCTCCCTCCAGAAGATGCCGGAGCTCGCGCGGCGTCGTTCCGCGTGCCGTGCTGATGGCCTCGGGGGTCGCCGGGCGGTTCGTCTCTTCTTCCGATTCGGCCTCCGGAAGCGGCTCGCAGACGACAGCAGAAGGAGGGTTCGGTCTTGTCTCAAGGATGGCCTGTTCCACGTCGCGCTGGTTTGAAAACGCGAACGGCCGGTGGCCGGTGAGCACCTCGTAGGCAAGCACACCCATCTGGTAGACGTCCGTCGCTGTGCTAACGGCCTCCCCTCGGACCTGCTCCGGGGCGGCGTAGGCCGGGGTCATGGGGCGCACGCCCGTTCGCGTCTGCGGAAGCGTAATCGAAGCGTCGGTATCGTCGAGCAACTTGGCGATGCCGAAGTCGAGCAACTTGACGGTACCGTCCGGTGTGACCAACACGTTCGAGGGCTTGAGGTCCCGGTGCACCACCAGATTCCGATGGGCGTGTTGAAGGGCGTCCCCCACGTCGCACAGCAACTCGATCCGCTCGGGAATAGGGAGCCGGTTCTCGTCGCAGTAGGTCGTAATCGGCCGGCCGTCTACGTACTCCATTACGAGGTAGGGCACGTCGTCCTCCGTGAGCCCGCCGTCGAGGAGCGCCGCGATGTGGGGATGCTGAAGCTTCGCTAGGACCTGTTGCTCAAGCCGGAACCGGCGCCGGGCGGCCTCCGTGTCGAGCCCAATGCGGAGCAGCTTCACCGCCACCGTCTGGTCGAAGCCGCCATCCGTGCGTTCGGCCCGGAAGACGCGGCTCATGCCCCCGCGCCCAATCTCCTCCTCCAGCCGATAGGGGCCGACCAGGTGGGAGGGAGCGGCGAGCGGGTCGTCCGCGATGCTTTCGCCCTCCTCCGGCTCGTAGGCCGGCGCGGCAAACGTCATGGCCTCTTGTTCGAGAAAAGGGGGCGCGTCGGCCTCGGCCGCAAGCAGGGATTCAACTTCTTCGCGCAGGGCCGGGCGGTCCCCGCACGCCTGGTCCAGGAAGGCCTCCCACTCCTCCGGCGACCGGTCGAGCGCCTCGTCGAGCAGGGCGTCGATCTCGTCCCAGTCCGTATCGGAAATCTCGTCCATGACAGCCAATCGTCTTGCGCGTCACGAGGAAGCGTCCCGGTCCTTCCCCTCTTCTTCGATGCCGTGCCCGGACAGTTCCCGCGCCAGCCACGCCCGGGCCTTGCGCCATTCCCGCCGCACGGTGCGCGAGGACACGTCGAGCACGTCCGCGATGGCACGTTGAGTCATGCCCCCGAAAAACTGATACATCACGATCTGGGCCTTCCGGGGATCGCGGTCCGAGAGGCGGTCGAGCGCTTCGTCGAGCGCCAGGAGGGTCTCCCCTCGCTGGTCGACGGGAATTCTTCCCTCTTCGAGGGACACCATCGGCGCATCGCCCCCGCGCTTCTCGGCGGTCTGTTTACGGAAGTAGTCGATGAGAATCTGCCGCATCACGCGGGCGGACAAGGCCTGAAAGTGCGCCCGATCCGACCATTCGACCCGCGACTGGTCGATGAGCTTCAGGTAGGCCTCGTGCACGAGGGCCGTGGTGGTGAGCATGTGTCCCGCCGGTCGCTTCTGCAACAGACGGTGAGCAATCTCCCGAAGCTCATCGTGCACCTTCGGCATCAGTTCGTCCAGGGCGTCCTTGTGTCCCTGGCGGCTTTCGACCAATAGCTGCGTAGTGTCGGACGAGTCGGCCATGGCTCGGAATGGATTTGTAAGCCCCAGTACGAACCCTCAGCCCCGTATCGACGAAGAGCTGCGTTAAGATCTGAAGAAGTAACGGGATCATGATAGAAAAACCCCCCGCTCGCGTTCCGATTCGTGTCCGGATGTCGCGCACTGCTTCGTTGTACAGGGTGAAGCGAAGAAACCAAGAAGGGGAGCTTCCCCGAAATAGAGTGTTCGTTTCTCAACAAATGTTGTATCGCATCCTCTCTCCAAGGTCTCGACTCTCGGCTCCAAGTGGGGCCCCCTGTAGCCAGCAGGGGTGGAGCCAATGAGGGTCGAGCGGGACGGCGGACCGCGGCGCTTTGTCTCATCACCCGTCGCGGCTGTCACCTCTCTTTCCGCCGTCCTCCCCCTCACGGGGGTTGTTGATTGCTCAGGTCGATGAGTGGCGCCTTCGACCACGTCTTTGCTCTACGTGCCTTCGGTCGCCCTTGATGCGCAAACCGTGATACGTGACCTCGGACTGCCGACGTGGTCACGCATCACTCTATGTGTGTCACACCCTGCGTGGAGACGCCGATCTGTGCGTTTGACGTCTACTCCACCCACACGGTCTTCGCATTTACGAACTCCTGGACGCCGTGGTGCGAGAGCTCGCGTCCGTAGCCGCTGTCCTTGATGCCGCCGAAGGGAAGGCGAGGATCGCTTTTGGTCATCTCGTTGACGAACGCGCATCCAACCTCGAGCTCGCGGGCCATTCGCTCGCCCTTCTCGCGGTCCTCGGTAAAGACGCTTCCCCCAAGCCCGAAGCGGGTGTCGTTCGCCAGGGCCACGGCGTGCTCCGCGTCGTCCGCCACGACGACCGACGCGACGGGGCCGAAGATTTCCTCGTCGAACGCCACCGTGCCGGGCCTCACGTCCGTGAGCACCGTCGGCGCGTAGTAGAACCCGTCCCGGTCCAGCGTGTGACCCCCCACGGCCGCCACGGCCCCGTCGCCGATGGCTCGCTCCACCTGGTCGTGCACCCCGTCGCGCAGGTCTTTTCGCGCCATCGGCCCAATGTCCGTGTGCGGGTCGGTCGGGTCCCCGACCGTCAGTGACTCAACCTGTTCGAGGAGGCGTTCGGTGAACTCGTCGGCCACGGCCCGCTCCACAATGAACCGCTTGGCGGCGATGCAGCTCTGGCCGTTGTTCTGCATGCGGGCCGTGCAGCCCACCGCGGCCGCCGCGTCAAGGTCGGCGTCGTCACACACGATGAACGGGTCGGAGCCCCCCAGCTCCAGCACCGTTGGCTTCACCTGGGCCGCGGCCTGCTGGGCCACAGCCTTCCCGGCCCCTACGCTGCCGGTAAGCGTGGCGGCCCGCGGGCGCCGGTCGGCCAGCACGTCCCCGATCGTTTCCTCGTCCACGAGCAACGTCTGCAGTTCGTGGTCCTTAAACCCGGCATCTTGAAGCAGCGCCTCCATGGCAAGGGCGCAGCCCTGCACGTTGGGCGCGTGCTTCAGCAGCACCGAGTTGCCCGCCATGAGGGCCGGCGCGCCGAAGCGAAAGAGCTGCCAGAACGGGAAATTCCAGGGCATGATGGCCAGAACAGGCCCGAGCGGCTCGTAGGACACGTAGCTCTTCCGGGCACCCGTTTCGACCGCCTCGTCCGCGAGAAAGTCGGCGCCGTGCTCCGCGTAGTAGCGGCAGACCCAGGCGCACTTCTCGGCCTCCGCCTCTGCCTGGTCGATGGGCTTGCCCATCTCGCGCGTCATCAGCGCGCCGTACTCGTCCGCCCGATCCTCCAGCAGATCGGCGGCCGTCTCCAGTCGGTGGGCGCGGGCGTCAAACGACCGTTCTCGGTTCACGTCGAAAGCCGTAGTCGCCCGTTCGAGCCGAGTTTCAACCTCGTCGGGTGAATGGGCTGCATAGCGCTCGATTTCCTCACCGGTGGCGGGATTGACGGACGTGAAGGCCATAGAGCGTTGACAATTGTTGAAATGAGAGCACGTCGGGAATTTCACGACGAGGAATCACCGGTGATCCCTATTCCCCCGACCTTGCGGTTTCCGCGACCACCGCAACAGCGGAGACCGGGGCGGACCTGCCTCGCCCGTGCGCCGCTCTGTGCTTGTGAGGGTGGTACGGCGGGGGAGCTTGCGGACGGCTTCGTTTGAAGGGGGGCGGCCCAGTCGCCACTCGGCTGAACGGGCCGACCGATCGCGCGTAGGCATTCCCGTTTCGGCATCACTTCCGCTGCTACCGTTTTCGTCATGGCTCCGTCTTCCGCCCACGAGGTGTCCCGGGAGGTCGTCGAATCGCTTGTGGGACAGTCCGTCGATGAACTGGGGCTTTACCGGCGGGCCCTCACGCACCGCTCGCTGTTGCGTGGGGAGCCGGACCAGCACCTGAAGTCGAACGAGCGTCTCGAATTTCTGGGGGATGCCCTCATCGACCTCGCCGTAAGTGACGCTCTGTACGAGCGGTTTTCGGATGAGGATGAAGGGTACCTGACGCGTCTCCGCGCCCGGCTCGTGAGCGGACCCGCCCTCGCCCAGTACGCCCGTCGCATGGACCTGGGCTCCCACCTGCGCATGAGCGAGAACGCCGCGCAGGGGGAGGGCCGCGACAACCCGAACATCCTCGCCGACGCGTTCGAGGCGCTCGCAGGGGCCCTCTACCTGGATCGGGACTACGCCGCCGCCGCGCAGTTTGTCCACGACCGCGCCCTCGATCCGTTCGACCTTGAGGATGTGGCTGCGCGCGACAAGAACTACAAGAGCCAGCTCCTCGAACGCATGCAGGCCGAAGGGCGCTCCCAGCCCACCTACCGGGTGGTGCGGGAGGAGGGCCCAAGCCACGACAAGACATTTACCGTGGAGGCCGTGGTGGGCGACACGGCCTACGCCCAGGGCACCGCCGGCAACAAACAGCAGGCCGAACAGGAGGCTGCCCGGCGTACGCTGGAGACACTTCCGTCTCCGGAGTCGGCCCGTTGAGGCCGTATCGCGAGAAAAGTTTGGTCGCCTTGTCGGAAAGAGAGACGCACTCATCCCCCATACGCTGAACTCGGGTTACAGAAGCAGTCCCTCCGTACCAACCCCCTTCGCATAGACGACATGGCCCCCCTCTCCCCCGAACTCGGTCTCGCCCTCGACCTCGTCCGGACGGCCGAGGCCGAAATCCTTCCCCGTTTCCGTGCCGTCGCGGCCACCCGCAAGCCCGACGGGACGGAAGTGACCGAGGCCGACCGCGAAGCGGAGCGCGTGATGCGCGAGCGCCTGGCGGACGAACGGCCCGATCACGCCGTGCTCGGGGAAGAATTTGGCAACACCGGCCCGGACGACGCGCGCTACCGCTGGGTGCTCGATCCGGTGGACGGCACGGCGGGCTTCACGATTGGCGTGCCCCTCTTCGGCACGCTCGTCGCGCTGCTGGAGGACGGGGAGCCGGTCGTGGGGGTTATTCACTTTCCGGCGCTCGACGAGACGGTCTACGCCGCGCGGGGGGAGGGCTGCTGGTTTCGCACCGAGGAGGACGAGATGGAGGTGACGGTCGATCCGGTCGCGTCGATCGACGAGGCCACCATCACCTCCACCGCTCTCCACAGCTCCGACGTGATGGCCACCGACGACCAGACTCCCTACCGGATGACCGACCTCGTGCGGCGGGCGGGCAAATTCCGCTTCGTGACCGACTGCATGCAGCACGCCCTCGTGGCCCGAGGCCGCACCCACGCCGCCGTCGATACGCTCATGCACCCGTGGGACGTGGCCGCGCTGGTGCCGTGCGTGCGAGCGGCCGGAGGCGTGGCCGCTCCGCTCGACGAGAACGAAGACAACATTGTGTACGGGGGAAGCCTGGTGACGGCCGGGAGCGAGGCGTTGCTCGACAACGTACGCACGCTCCTCCAACCCGACTGAGCGGTCTCACTCGACCCGGTTCGGAAACGACGAAATCACGGTAGAGGCCTCAGACGCCCCCGTCTCGTCGTAGAACGTCATCGTCCCATCCGGGGCACAGGTCCACACCTCCTCTGCCCCTTCGTCGAGGTAGAGCTGGCGCTTCTCGGCGATTTCCGCGTCTGTATTGCCCTTCGACAGCACCTCGACCACGACCTCCGGCATCACCGGGCTCGCCTCCGCGTCGCTTGGCAGTTTTGCGAGCCGCTCCTCCGACATCCAGACCACGTCGGGCACTTTGATTCCCTTCGTCGTCTCGACGGCAAACTCGACGGCTTGCGTTCCCGATTTCGTCGCGTGATCGCGGAGAAGGTCGCTAATTTTCGACTGACGAATCCCGTGCTGCGGCTTGTGCGGACTCAAGACAATTTGGCCGTGTTCGTTCGTTTCGATCTTGTACGGCAGCTCCTGAAGCTGCGGATCGTTCAGGACGCGGTGCCAGAGCGTGGCGGTTTCCATGCCTGTCGTTGCGGTCGGGCGAAGCCAACGGGCGGTTGTGTAGATGTGAAACCATGAACGGGCGTCCAAACCTCGTTGATTCCTTTGTTGCCGTTTCCAACCTTCACACATCCACTCGTCCGTACATCCACACGGGGTGCCCATGATCGACCGCCTCCAGACGCTCGACCTTCACTTCCAGGACCGTCCGCACACGATCGCGTCCTACCTCCTCCCCCACGACGACGGCGCGGCGCTCATCGAGACCGGCCCCGGCTCCACCGCCGCCATGCTCCAGGCGCGTCTGGCCGAGCACGGACTCACCCCGAATGACATCTCCGAGGTCCTGCTCACCCACATCCACCTCGACCATGCGGGCGCCGCCGGCTGGCTCGCGTCCGACCACGGCGCGACGGTCTACGTCCACGAGGTCGGGGCCTCGCACCTAACCGATCCCGAGCGGTTGCTCCAGAGCGCGAAGCGCATTTACGGGGACGAGATGGATGCCCTGTGGGGGGAAATGCGCCCGGTGCCCGAAGACCAGATCGTGTCCCTGAGTGACGGCGACACGCTGGAACTGGGCGAGTTGTCCGCGGAGGCGCTCGACAC
>CAYULG010000040.1:0-16246 GCA_964445365.1 uncultured Salinivenus sp.
CTCATTCGCCTTCCGACGATCCGATTCTGCCGGTAAAGGGGGGATGGAGGAAAGGGCGCAGTCTAAAACTACTTCTTCCTTGGCACGCCGCGTGTGCCTGCGTCAGGGCGCAGTCTAAAACTACTTCTTCCCTTCGATCAGGGCGCGGTCTGAAACCACTTCCTCCTTGGCATGCCATGCGTGCCTGCGTCAGGGCGCATCGGAGAAGACCGTTCTCGTCTCCGATGAGTCGTATTTGGCAGCCAAACTTAAGATGCAATCGCCCTGTTTCGGGTCGTCGAAGATAGGAGGGCGTGAGGGTAACGGCAAATCGCATTGCAATTCTTCTCGGTCTCGCGCCGAATTCGGGTCGTCCGCAACGTCGATGGCCATTTTTCACGCTGTGGCCATTGTCCCCTCCCGCTACGGAAATCATATCCTCAATTTAACCAACCCTCCGGTCCTGTTTCACTAGGCGAATAATCGTTGTAGGATCAAAAAAGGTGGCGTGCTTTGCTGGCTGGAAAGGGACCTTTTCCCCAGGCATTTTTCTCTTCCGTCCGGCGGCGTAAGCCGTTCGTTCGTTGGGCAGTCCCCGTGCGCCCTTCAGGGACTCCTCTTTGCCCTTGGCCCGGTCTTTTCCGCCTCTTGCTGTTTCTTTCCTGAAAAATGCCAAGACCTGTGTGGGCATTCACCACGATGCCCTCTGCATCCCCAGCGGGGAGACGAGGCACCCTGGGAGGAGCGGATCAACGTGTCCGGGCCCTATCCCCTTCCCGGTCATCGGTCAGCACACCGTCGAGCCAGTGTACACCTGGACGTTGGATGGCATCCTCACTGAGAGTGCCACGGAGAGTGGCGGCTCCTCCCCCGAACAAGGACCAACGGTCGAAATTGTCCCTCTGCCACCCGTGCTCGTAATTCGGACGTGAAGGAAGCGAAGACCAATTCGTACCCGTCGATCTGGTGGGCGAATTCATCGGCACGGAGCGGCTGCCCCGCTCAAGTGGGCACCGATTTCCGGGTCTGTTACGATATCGTCGTACTCTGTTTATGAGAACCCGGGGGCCCGTTTTATTATACTACTACTGTATCTGATGGTAAAAAAAGAAATCGGCCGTCCCGACCCCAGTCGGGAGGGCCTTTTCTATTCTGGGCATATCTCGTCGGGCCCACGGATAAGTTCGGCTTCCGTCTTCCACTGACTCGTCAGTGTCTTGGCGTAGCAACATCGTCGCATCTTCGGTGAAACGCGAGTGGCACGTCGGTCACTAAAGGATTCCGTCTTCTTCTCGCGAGATCACCAACTGCCCCCATGATGGACCGTGCCTCATTTTTGAAAGGCCTAGCCTGTGCCACGGCGGCCCCGATGGCCCTGGCCGCCTGTGGCCGGAGCCGCTCGCGCCCGGCCTCGGACACCGTAGCGTCGGACACGCTCGACGTGCATGATCTGCGTGCCGAGATCCCACCGCTCGACAAGTCGACCGAGGAGTGGCGGTCGGTCCTCGCGGGGGATGCCTTCCAGATCTTGTTTGAGGAAGGAACCGAACCGCGCGGCTCCAGTCCCCTGCTGGGAGAAAAGCGAACGGGAACCTACATCTGTGCGGCCTGCCGCCTGCCCCTCTTTTCTTCGAAGACCAAGTACGACAGCGGCACCGGCTGGCCCAGTTTCTGGGCGCCCCTAGAGGGACGGGTCGACACGAAGAAGGACACGAAGCTCGGGTACGTGCGCACCGAGTATCACTGCAAGCGGTGCGAGGGACACCAGGGTCACATCTTCGAGGACGGACCGGAGCCGACAGGCCTTCGCTACTGCAACAATGGGCTTGCCCTTGCCTTCGTCCCCGCCGACGAGTCGCTGCCGTCGCTCCGGACGTAGACCGGTGCCCGGGCGGCCCTCATGCCGCCGCCGAGTCTTCGGGAATGTGCTTTGTTCGCCGTGCGTCCAGCGACCACTTCCCCCCTCCGAACAGCACGACGAGCACGAGGAGAAACAAGACCAGTGCCGAAAACTCCAGCGACTGGTTGGCCGAGAGGAGGCCGTTCTGCCAGTGTACCAGAATGACGGCCCCGATGAGTACGGGCAACTGGACGATTGCGGCGAGCCGGGTGTAGAGCCCCACGACGAGGAGCGCCCCTCCCACGACGTGCGCCGCCATCACGTATGTGGCCAGACCCGAGACGGGAAGCGACGGTGCCGCTCCGCCGGCGAATTCTTGCAGGCCCGTGTCCGTGGTCAGCAGAACGAGGCCACGAAAGAAGAGGCCGGCCCCCAGGTAGACGCGGACCGCGTCGAGCACGAGGTGACGATTGGACCCAAGCTGGTGGAGAACGTCGGTGAGGCGATTCATGACGCTGCGTGCCGGGGAGGGAAGACGAGAATGTAACATCCCATAAACCGAGAGAGTGTCGGCTCGATCCCGATCGGCCGCCCGGCTACTCGTTGAGGTCCTCGTGCACCCGAATCAGTTCACCCTCCGGCCAGCCGAAGACGCGAATCCGATCAACCGTGCCGGCTGAGAGACCGGTGTCAATCCACTTCACCTCGGGCACCGCGTTCATGTCTTTGGAACGCGCCCAATCCAGCGCACGGACCTGAACCTCGTCTCCGTTGAGCCGAAACAGCTTTTCCTCCGGCTCGGAGTCGTAGCAGTCGAACCGTTTGACGGTGCCATCCTCTCCCTCGATGTCCACAACGCGGATTTTCGCTGGATCGAAGCTATCAGGTGTGGTAGGGGGATCCGGGGGAGAGGCGGAGCCGGACTGGTCGGGATTAGGATTCATCAAAGTCGGCTCGCTCATAGCATTGGTCCTCGGTGGATGGGATAGTGTCGGTGAATCACTGGGTGACGAGAAAACAGGGGAGAACCGGACCGTGCTGCGGAACGCCGCCGAATGAGAACTTCGGCGTGGAGTCAGCTCTCGAAAATTCAAAGTCAAAAACCACACCGTTAAATCCTGCGCGAACCGTTTGTCGGCGGACGGGCGTCGTCTGTGAAGCGATTTCCCAAAATTATTAAGTGGGGCGCGCGGTCCCAACGGGCTGCGTGGGTGGTGTATACACGCAGCGAATGGGCGGCGAGCTCAGATCTTCTGGTGCAAATATACGTGGGGACATGGGCGTTGGGTTCAACGGCCATCTCGGAGCAGTGTCGATACGTTGGAGGAGAGACTGTTGGAGGCTTTCGTCCGCAGATCCGGACCGGTCGTGGAAGGCAGCAGTACGTCCGCCCAGGAGTACGGATTGATTGCGGCCTCAGCGTTTGTGAGACAAGGGGGAGGGGCGACGGATGGTCGGATTCTCGTTATCATTGCCGCTCTCGTTCGTCGAGTGTGTGCCCGTCGGCATCCGTGCATGCGCGCCAGCCGGTTGCCGTTCGGCCCAGCATGACGCCCGCCGCCCCGCTCGGGGAGGTAAAGGCGTGGTCTTCGGTGAAGACGAGTTCATCATCCTTCTCAATCAGCACGCCGTCCTCCTGCAGGCGCAGGCGCCGCTGCCGAACTGTCTCACTCGCCGATGAGGCTGTGTCCGGTGCAATCGTCGATCCCTCGAACACCACGAGTCCGTCCTCGGTGTACTCACCGGTCGCCTCGGCCCCCCGGCCCGTACAGCGGAGCCCCCGACGGGCGTGGTCGGTCGCGAGCGGGTCCAGAATCGGGACGCCCAGCACCGAGAGCGGCGTTGGGATCGTGCCGAAGTTGTCGCGCAGCTCCGCCCGCATCGGTTCCGGGATGTGGGGGCTCGGCGGGCGTCTAGTCGTTTTGGAGGCGGAAGCGGTCCGCCGCGCGGGCTTTGCGGAGGCAGTCGTACTCCAGGTAGCGGGCGTGGGCCTTCGTAAAGCTGCGCGTCTTGGAGGTGACCACGATGGCCGTATGCCAGAAGTCCCGCCGTCCGGCAGGTAGATCTGGATGGTTTGGGCGGCGGGATCAGGCACGGTGCGAGTACCGGGGAGGACAGGGAATCACTCAGGAAGCTCGCCGTAGAGGACATTGCCCGGCGCGGTCGGGTCGTTGGACAGATAAAACTCTTTGACGGCCTCAATCAGGTTTTCCTCGGAGAGCGCGCCGGTGTCGTCGCGGTCGAGGCGCCGGAAGGCTTCTCCGTCGTCCGCCACGCCCCACGCCGCGAGCCACTCGGCGTAGTCGTCTGCGGTGATCGGGCCGTCGCCGGTGTTGATGGCGTGAAAGGTGCCCCGTGCCGCCCGTTCGAGGCTCTCAAGCGTCTTGGTCTCTGTCGTGCCGCCCTGGTTGATGGCCGCCTTCAGGGAGTGCCAGTACGTTTCCCATTCTTCTCGCGTCACCCGGTCGTCGTCGTCAAAGTCGGCGATCGAACAGAGGTGCTCCCACCAGGCCATGACCCGCTCCCTTAGGGCCGCGCGGGCGCCCGCCTCGGTGACGTTGCGGGCCTCGGCCATTCGCTCGGCCCGCAATTCAAAGTCGTCGGCCTGGATGAGCCCATTGTCGTCCTCGTCGATGAGGTCGAAGTAGTGAGATGCCTTTTTTCGCCGGATATCGCCGATCATAGATTGGGAGAGATAAAGGGGGCTGGGAGAAGTATCGTGAGCGACATGGAGGGCGCAGTTGTGCTGGACGTGGCCTTCTGTATACCGTACAGGACCGGTCCCGACGGGTTGCGTCTCCTGTTGGGCGAGGGGGGGAATGAGGGACTGGGTGAGAGGGGAAAGGCGACGGGGCGCTCGGGATTCGCCGCGAGCGGGTGATTGGTTTCCGTTGTTCTGCCATATTTGGGGGAGGTGCTTCTTCGACTGGACCGTGTCCGTTCCCATGCGCATCGTTTCGCCGTTTCGTCGTCGCCTGCTGGTTGCGATTCTGGTTCTGGTGCCCTTGGGCCTGGGGACGAAGTTCTACGCCGGGCCCGGGGCCGGTTGGGTACGGGCCCACGTCGGGGGCGTGCTGTACGTCGTGTTCTGGATCCTGGTTGTACTGGGGATTCGGCCCGGGCTTTCGCCGTGGATGGCGGCGGGGGCCGTGCTCGTCGCGACCACGCTCCTAGAAGGCCTCCAGCTGTGCCACCCGTCGTTTCTAGAGGCGGTCCGCGATACGTTCGTGGGCCACGCGGTGCTGGGGAGCACCTTCTCCTGGGCAGACTTTCCGCACTACGTCGCCGGGTCCGGACTAGGCGGGGGGCTAGGGCAGATGTTCCGTCCCTCCACTTCCGCCCCCGACCACGACGAACCGCCCACTCAGTCGCCGTAAGCCTGCTTCTCGTTCCGGCCGGGTGCCGAGGAAGCGATTCGTTCTACGCCGAGATCCCGTAGATGGGATCGTCGACGTCCAGGTAGTAGGCGTTTTCCATCCGGTCGATGGCGTCGATGCGGGCGTGGTCGGATTCGTCAAGCGACCAGTCAAAGAGGGCGAGGTTGGCACGGATGTGATCGGGCGTCGTGGACTGGGGGAGGACGACGACCTCCTTCTCCACGGCCCACCGGAGCGCCACCTGCGCGGGCATGACGTCCTGCGTCTCCGCGATCTCGGTAATGACGGGATCCTCAAGCACCGCGGCGCGCCCGAGCGGAGCGGCGGCCTGTACCACGATGTCGTGCTTCTGGCAGTAGGTGAGCAGCTCCTCGCGGAAGTACCACGGGTTGAGCTCGAACTGATTGACGGCGATCGGGACGTCCGCGATCTTCTGGGCGAACTTGAGTTCGTAGGTCCCGAAGTTGCTCACGCCCACGTTCCGGATGCGCCCCGCCTCGTGGGCCCGTTCGAGGGCGTGGAAGGTCTCGCGGAGCGAGATCGCCGGGTTGGGCCAGTGGATCAGGTAGAGGTCCAGGTAGTCGGTGCCCAGGCGGTCGAGGGTGCGCGACAGGGCCGCGTGGACGCCCTCGTAGTCGAGGTCGGAAGGAAGCACCTTGGAGGTGAGAAAGAGGTCGTCGCGGTCGTACTGGGCCAACACCTCGCCCACCGCCGCCTGGTTCTGGTAGCCCTCGGCCGCATCGACGTGGGTGTAGCCGTGGTCCAGGGCCGTGGGGACGGCCGATTTTACGTCGGTGTCGGACATGTCCCACGTGCCGAAGCCGACGAGGGGGAGCGCGTCGCCGCTCGGAAGGGTGTGGGCAGGGATGGCGGACAGCATGGGAGGAGAGCCGTCGGTCGGGGAAAGTGGGTGCTGGAGCCTTTGAAAGGTCGCCGTTCGGCGCGGCAAAAACAAGGACGCCAGGTGTGCGTGGCAGTTATGCGGTGAAACGGTTCGTCGATCGCGTGGGCCTGGGTGGTTTCGTTCGCGGGAGGGATCGGAAAAGTGAAGCAGCGCGCGGGGCAGGAGCGTGGGGGGTTTGTCCTATCCCAGGGCCGTGGGAGCAGGGGACGCCATACATTCCCATTCGGGTGCGCGAAAACGGGCGCCAGTGCTTTGGTTCTGGCGCGTACGCCATCCGTTCCGAGAGACTGCTTACGATTTGTCCTTCCTCCGATGAGCGACGATCCGTCGCCCTCTCTCCAACAGTTGCGCGCCGAGTGGCGCGATCGGCTTCGCGCGGCGTGCGACCGGGCGGTCGAGCAGGTGGACGGCATGACCGTGGCCAACCTGCGCGCCCTCCGCGCCACGATCGATGAAGAGATGGACCGGCTCGACGAGCGTCTGCCCGCGCCGGGCCCCGTGGCGGCCAGAGGGCCCATGACCGCCGAGGAGCAGGCCGAGCACGTACAGACCGCCCTCCGGTACCACGCCCTGCAGGTGCGGCGGCAGGTGGTACAGCACGAACTGCGCCGCCGCGCGCTCGGGCCCGTCGCGGTGGAAGAGATGGTGGACGTGCCCCCGACGACCCGGCACTACGCCACCCTGGCGTGGGACGCGATGGGCGAGCCCGATATAGAGACCCCGGAGCAGGTCTACTGCGCGGTGGCCCGCCGGGCGGACGAGGACGTGCACCTCACGACCGTGGAGCTGTGGCTGCGCGAGAAAAACCCCCACCATCCTGAGCAGACGGACCGCTGGAGCGAACTGCGCCGGGCCGTGCTGCTGGCGTCAGCGTGAGCGGGGAGCTTCGGGGCGGGACGGCGACTCACCGCCACACCACACCGATTCCGAGAAGGATACCCGTGGCCCCAAGAAAGCCGATCTGCGTGGTGGGTGGGGCGGCCGCTACGCCCCCGAAGTCGAGCGCGGCCTGCCGGTTGGCCGGGCCCAGGTACCAGAGCACGAGGAATGTGATCTCGAAGAGGCGCGGGGTGCCCGAGAGGCGCCCGGCGGCGAGGGCCAGGGCGGGGACGAAGGCCACGCCCACCAACACGCCCAGGTTGCCGCTCAGCAGGAGGGGGCCGACCATCAGGCCAAGGGGAACCAGTGCCCCCACCGTCCAGGCCGCCAGGCGGCGGGCCCGCGGGTAGAGCGTGGTGGCGAGGAGGGGCCCGGTCTGGTGCACCGCCGGCCGCGTCCCGAGGGCGGCCCACAGCGGCATCGGCCACAGCCACGCCAGGATGAGCACGCCCGTGCCGGACGGCGCGACGAATCCGGCGCCCACGAGCCCGAGGGCGCCCAGTTTCCACATTCGAGACTGGCTCCCGAGGGCCAGCTTGAGCTCTGCCCCGATCAGTCGGAAGGGACGCAGCCGCCGTTGACCCGTGAGCGAGCCGAGGGACGGGCGGGCCGAGGATCCGGTCGCGTCGGCCGTCGGCTCGGGGGCGGTCTCCTCGGTCCTCGGGGCGGGTTCGCCGGACGCCGGGGGGCCTGCGTCCGTCTCCCCAGAGACCAGGCCCTGCCCCCACCGGCGCGCCTGTGCCCAGCCCTCCGGGCTCGGGTCGAAGCGACGGAAGAAAAGCCCCGATCCGGCCACCAGCCCGACGCCGGCGATCACGAGGCCCAGGCGCTGCCCGACGAGTCCAGTGGTCACTGTCACACCCTCCCAGCGGAAGGTCGTCAGGGTCCCCACGTCTTTGAAGTAGCCGAAGCTGAACAGGGCGCCGGGCGTGGCGTCGGGGTGCTGGGCCAGAAGGGCTTCGACCATGCTCTCGTGGAGCGCTGTGAGCCCCAGGAGGTCCATCGGGAGCGACGCCGTGACAGGCAGGATGAGGGCGCCCAGCGCGAGGAAGAAGTACAGGACACCGCCGGCGCGGCCCTGTAAGCCGGGCACGCACTCGAAGGCGAGGGCCACCGCGGCGGTCACGGCCGCCACCGGGACCGAAAACAAAAGGAACGGGGCCAGCAGCGGGCCGGGCCGGGGGACCCCATGGCCTTCCAGCACCACGAGAACAGCGACGCTCGCGGCCATCACGGCCACCAGGCAGAGCAGAAACAGCGTGCTTCCGGCCCACGTCCCGAGGAGGTACGCGAGCGACCCGACGGGCGAGGACGCGATGAGGGGACCGAGCCGGGCCTGCCGGTCGCGGGCCAGGGCGCCCCGCACGAGGTAGAAGCCGAAGAGCATGACCACCATCGAGGCCGTTAGCGACATGAGCGTGCCCATCCACGCGGCGTTCTCGACGCCACGGTAGTTCTGCTCCGCGAGGGCCAGTTCAATCTCCCCGGCCACGACCAGGTGGCCCAGGTAGACGCAGCCCGCCACCACGGCCAGAAGGCGCCGGTCGCGAAGGCGCACGCGCAGGTTTGCCCTCACCACGTGGAAGACGGCTCGCAGGCTCTGGAGCATTAGCCGGTCAATTCTCGGTGCCGGAGGCGTCGTTCAGGAGGGAGAGGTAGGCGTCTTCGAGCGTGGGCTCGGCCCGCTCGGCGTCGGACGTGGGACGCTCGGACGCCGCGGCGCGGACGAGCACGCCCTCGGGCCGCCGGGCCGTCTTCGTCACCGGGTACCCCTCGCGCACGCCGCTGAGGTCGGCCCGGTCCACGGTCCATTCCCAGACACGCCCCCGCACCCGGTCGAGGAGGGCCTCGGGGGCCGCGTCGGCGGCGAGGCGGCCGTTGTCGAGCACCGCCAAGTGGGTGGCCGTGGCCTCCACGTCGCTCACGATGTGGGTGGACAGCAGGACCACGCGGTCGTCGGCCAGGTCGGCCAGCAGGTTCCGGAAGCGCACGCGCTCGGCGGGGTCGAGGCCCACGGTGGGCTCGTCGGCCACCAGCAGGGCGGGGTCGTTGAGGAGGGCGTAGGCGATACCCACCCGCTGGGTCATGCCGCCGGAGTAGCCGCCGAGCGGCTGATCCCGCGCGTCGTCAAGGTTGACGAGCGTCAATAGCGTGTCGATCCGGTCCCGGGCGGCCGCCGCGGGCAGGCCCTTGAGCGCGGCCATGTATTCCAAAAACTCCACGGCCGTGAGGCTGGGGTACACGCCGAAGTCCTGCGGCAGGTAGCCGATGATTTCGCGCACCGCCGCCGGGTGCTCGGTCACCTCCGTGCCGTTCCACCGGACGGTGCCGGTGGTGGGGGCGGTGATCGTGGCGATCAGGTGCATGAGTGTGGACTTGCCCGCCCCGTTCGGGCCGAGGAGGCCGAGCAGTCCCGGCTCGATCGTGAGGGACACGTCGGCCAGGGCCTCGGTGCCGTCGGGGTAGATTTTGGAGACGTTCTCGATCTGGAGCTCCACGGGTGCACGAACGGCAGGACGTAGACGGTCGCGGGGCGCTACACATGGAGCGGGGGGCGGGCGTTCCGGGCGGCGGCCGGTCGTAGCAGGGAGTGGGTCGTCAGTCCGCCGCAGTTCTCACACAGATACGCAGCCCGGCCGACCAGGGCCAGAAATTGAACACCCCCGGACGCCCAAGCGGATGAGCGTACGGGGGCGCAGGCAAGAGCAGTACGTCACCGAGTTCGGGCGGCGCTCACAAAACGGCGGAAGCGATTCTCGGGGGGGGTGTGCGAAAAAGTGTTTGTGCTTACAGAACGTCCGCGAACCCGTCGAGCACCGGTTCGTCCTCCGCCGCCCCGTCGCCGGCGGCGTGGCAGTCGAACAGGGTGGGGCAGTTGAAGTCCCAGACGAGGACGTAGGCCCCGTGGCTGTCGAGGTCGGCGATGCGGTTGATCTCGCGGGCCGCCAGCCGTTCGGCCGCGGCGGCGGAGCGCCCATCCTGCTCCTCCTGGAGCGACCACTGCGCGTGGTGGGCCGTGTAGAGCACCTGCAGGGACGCCCCCAGCGTGAGCGCGAACCGTCGAGCGCCGCCGTGGAGGGCGTCCTCCCCCTCGTCGAGGGCCTGCTTGAGCCAGAGGGCCGCGTCGCGCACCCCCTTCACGGCGGGACGGATGGCTTCGCGGAGCGTCGGGGCGTCGATGGCGTTCACGCACTGCTGCACCTCCTGCTTCAGCGGTGCAAAGGAGCCGACGTCGCGAAGCGTGCGGAGGAGGGCGAGCGACAATTCGTTCGTCGTCCCGCCCCGGAGGGAAAGCATCTGCGCGTTCCGGTGGAGGGCGGGGAGGCCCGTCTCCTCATTGTATCCGGCTCGGCCGAACGCCTCCAGCATCTCGCTCGTCGTGGACGCCGCCTGACGGGCGGTGGTGAGCGCGGCAAGGGGGGTAAGAAGCCGAAACAGGGCGTCCTCCGAGGCGCTGGCCTGGCCGGTTTCGCGGGCGCCCATCAGTTCGGCGAGGCGGAACGAGAGGTGGAACGCGCCTTCCAGGGTCGCCTGCGCGTCGGCCAGCGTTTCCTGGTGGAGGGGGTGGTTGATGAGGTCGTCGCCGTAGGCTTCTCGCTTCTGGCCGTGGTCGCGGGCGAGGGCCAGGCTGCGCCGGATGAGGGCCGTGCCGGTGACGGCGCTCCAGGTCTGTGTAACATTGCGCATCGGCGACACGGAGGGGGCCCCGGCGCCCGGCTTCTCGTTCACTGGGTGGGCGAGGGCGCCGTCGAGCTGGAGGTCGGCGGTGGGCTGTTTGCGCGCGCCGAGCGTCTCCCGCAGGCGATGCACGCGGAGGCCGTCCCGAAGCGGGCCCCGCAGGTCGTCGCCCTGGCGGAGGGGGACGTAGAAGAGGGCGGGATCGGCCCCCTTCTCCGGCTGGGCGAGGGTTAGGGCCACGTTGGCGGTGGCGCCCCGGGCGGACGGCTTGCGCCCGTGCAGTCGCCACGCCCCGGTGTCATCCCGCGTCGCCGTGGGCAGGGGCGTGTCCGATCCCCGGTGGTGGTCGGTCACCCAGTCGGCAGCGGTCCAGGCGGCGTCCGGGTCGCGGCTGGCGAGGTGGGATACGGCCTCTTCCGTCAGGACCCCGCTGCCCGTCTCCTGTAGGGTGCGAGCCACTCCGTCCGTCGCGGCCAACGCGGTCCCGTACATGTCGGCCGATGGGATGAGCAGGTAGGCCAGCGCCATCTGGTGGGGGCGGCTGAAGCGCCCGTGCTCCTGCTCGTAGGCCTGGGCCACCACCCCGCGCTCGGCGGCCAGTTCGGCGGCGCGGTTCTGCGTGTCGGTCGTTTCGATCCGGTCCACCCGCCCGCCCCACGGGCCCCATCGGGTCAGGGACGGCTTCTGCTCCCGGTCCATTTGTTGCCGGTCCCGCAGTTCGCCGGCGGCCCGCCGGCCCATGTCCTCCAGCTCCGGCTCGATGGTTTTCTGGATGGGGACCGGCACGCGGCGCCGGACGTAGCTCCGCAGGACGCGGTCCGTATCGTACTGGTTGTCGAGGGTAGGGGGCTCCTGGGTGGGGGCCATAGGTCGAGCGTAGACTTGGTGGGTGAACGACGGGGAGGATTCGGTGGGGCAAATCCTCCGGCAACTCACTCGTCAAGATGACCCTCACCCCCCTGCACAATCATCACGGGAGGCTCACGAACGCTCACGAAAAGATAAAATCTTTCTAACAGCCCCTGATTCGTCTTCTTCGGCGCGAATATGTCCTGCTCGGTGCCGGGCGGCCACCACGATGCCGCTTTCGAAGAGCGGATGGCTTCTCCACCGTCGAGCGCGCGGCGGGATGGGGACCGACACGGGGCGCTCCAACCGGGTCGGGGGGCATTCCGGGCGTCGATACGTACTCTCTTCCGAGCAGCGGAGTGCGGAGACGCGCCGGCGTCGACAATCGGCGTCGACAAAAAACGGGGATGCCCCGACTGGGACATCCCCACACTTAACTCGCATCCGTCGTTTTCGGAGCGGCGAGACAGATGCGCTTTCTCGATCCTCCGCCGGTGGATCGCGGTGATTCATTACTCGTAGCTGTCCTCCATCTCCTTGTCCTCGGGCGGGAGGAGGACGGTGTCGATGACGTGAATGACGCCGTTCGAGGCCTCGATGTCGGTGCTCGTGACCGTGGCGCTATTCTGGCCCATGAGCGTGACCCCGTCGTCGGCGTTGACGCTGACCATCTTGCCCTGTAGCGTCTCGGCTTCGCTCATACCGGCCACCTTCGACGCGGGGGCCTCGGCGGCAACGACGTGGTACTTGAGAATGGCCTGCAGCTTTGCCTTGTTTTCCTCCTTCAGCAGCGACTCGAGCTGGCCGTCCGGCAACTCGGCGAAGGCGTCGTTCGTGGGGGCAAAGACCGTGAAGGGGCCCTCGCCCTGCAGGGCGCCCACGAGGTCGGCGGCCTTCAGGGCCTGCACGAGCGTGGAGAAATTATCGTTGCCCTGTGCGATTTCGACAATTGTGTTCTGCTCCATGTCGCCGTCCTCTTGCGCCTGTGCGGGCACAGCAACGGCCGCCAGGAGGAGGACGGCGGCAAAGAGGCGACGAAAAGTAGGGTGGGTAATCATGGCTCTCGGTGCGGTTGGTGAATGAAAGTGGGATTGCTTCACCTTCCGAACGTCGTGCCGCCTCTGTTTCGTGCCCGTCCGGCGCCCCTCGTGACCCCTTCGTCACACCGCCCGCCTCTCCTTACGCTCTCGTCACAGAAGGGCCGATATTGACGGAGCGAAGTGAGGCCGAATCGCGGGCATGCTTCCCACGCCGAATGGTCCTCCCCCCGTGCCCGAGAAGCAGGAGGCGTAAGGACCGACCGTTCCCCGCTGCACACGCGGATCCCCCAGACAACCGGTTGCTACAGCCCCTGCTTTGGCTTCTCCAGGATGAAGAGGCCCTCGTCGATGCTGGAGACGACGACGATGCCGCTGTCGAAGAAGGGGTAGTTGCTCCAGGAGCCCGAGAAGCCCGGATCGTTGGGGCCGCGCGGCTTCGTGTCGAAGTGCGCCGTTTCCTCTGGCTGCGTCGGGTCGCTCAGGTCGAGCACGCGGAGCCCGGCCGCGTAATTCGACTCGTACAGCAGGTCCTCCTCGACGTACATGTTGTGGTCCGTTGCCGGCTGGTCGAGGACGACCTCGTTCACGAGCTGCGGGTTGTCAAGATCCTTCAGGTCCCACACGAGGGTGCGCGTCCCGTCGGCCTTGCCCTGGATCTCGTCGAGTTCGTCGTTGAGGTAGAAGTAGCGCTGCTCCGGCCCGAACCAGCCCTGGTGGACGTAGGCGTGATCGGGGTAGGAGCCCGTCGCGATCCGGGCCGTGCTGTCCTTGTTCGTCACGTCGCCGATGCTGATGGCCGTCTCGTTGGAGGCGACGCAGATCTCGCGGCCCCGGTAGTCGGCGTCCGGCCCCTGGTAGACGACGCACTGCACGTCGTGGGTGCCGCCGGCGCTCGACCGGCCGGTCGACGGGTCCGTGAAGCATCCCTCGAACGTCGGGTTGAGCGGATCCTCCACGTCCACCATGTGAAGCCCGCCGCCGCAGGTTTTGCCGCCGCCGCTGCTTCCCACCAGGTAGGCCGAGTCCGTGTCCTCGTTGACGAAGATGTTGTGGACGCTGTTCACCCGGTCGTAGTGGGCGTCGGTGTCGAAGGTGACGGGCCGCTTCTCGGCGTCGACCTCGCGGAGCCGGGTGAGGTCGAAAATCTGCATGCCGTGGTTGCCGGCGTTGTCCCCCACCGCGAACGCGTACTTTTTATAGACCTTGACGTCGCCCCAGGTGTTGATGCGCGCCTCCTCGGTGCGCGGCAATTCGCCGACGTACGTCGGGTTCGTGGGCGTGCTCACGTCCACGAAGGCGATGCCGTCCGTTCGGCCCACGAGGGCGTATTCGGTGCCGGTTTCGGGGTCTGTCCACCCCCAGATGTCGGTGATGTGGACGCCCCGGGGCCCGCCGATCGATTTCGTGGGGAGAAAGGCCTTCAGGTCCACCTGGTTGCAGGAGAAGGCGTCCACGCTCCCGTCGGAGCAGGCCTGCTCCTCGCCCGTCAGGGCCGTAAAGGCCGCGCCCTGGGTCGGGGCGATCGGGGTGTCGCCGGTCCAGTTGCCGTCGTCGGGGGTGTAGAGGGCCAGGGTGCCGGCCCCGTAGTCGTCGCCCGGCAGGCCCGCCGCCACGACCGACTCGTTCGCCGCCAGGGTGGCCCCGAGGCCGTCGCCCGCCTCCGTGCCCGAGTGGGCGACGCGCTCCGTACTTGTCCAGGTGTCGTCGTCACGCTCGAAGCGGTAGACGGCACCGCCGTCATTGCTGGGCGCGCGGCCCCACGGCCAGGCCTTTTCGGTTCGGTTCCGGTACATGAACACCATCCGGACGGGGCCGGGGGCGCCCACCCACAGGTTGGATCCGTCCGACGCGAGGGCCGTGCCGAAGAAGGTGCGGTCGTCCGCCTGCATCGGGAGAAGGCGCCCGTCCTGCGACCACGTGGTGTCCGCGTCGTTCTGGGTGTAGGGAATCACGGCGCCGGTGGCGTCGAGGGCCCGGGGGGCGCCGACCAGTACGTGGTCGCCTGCCCACTCCAGCTCGACGCCGAACTGCGCGCTGCCCCCCAGATTCTCCGCCCGCAACGTTTGCCGTTCGGTCCAGCCGTCGGGCCCGTGCCGGAAAGCCACGACTGCCCCGCCGTCCCAGACGGGGGCCCCCACGAGCAGGCGCTCGCCCGATGCGGCGAGGGTGTAGCCGAATCCGGCGTCGGTCGGGGCCTCGTCACTGCGGAGCACGCGGGCCTCCTGCCATGCCTCATCGTCCTGCTGCCGGAAGACGTGAACGGCCCCGCCCGTCGTCGTATCGTTTTCCGCTGGGGTGACGGTCGTCTCCGCTCCCACGAAGAGGCGGTCGTCCACGAGGGCGAGACTGGTGCCGAAGCTGTCGGTGCTGTCGGCCGACGTGAGGCGGGCGGCCTGCGTCCATCCCGACGGTTGTCGAGACTCGAAGACGTAAACGGTGTTGGCCGCCGGGGCGCCCACGACGAGCCGATCGCCGTCCACCGCGAGCGCGGATCCAAAGCCGTCCTGCACCGTGCCGTCCTCGGCCTCCAGGAGCGTGCGCTCCGTCCACGCCCCGTCCTCGCGGGCGTAGACGTAGACGCGACCGGGCGTGTTAACATCCTGCGGGGCGCCGACGAAGACGTGGTCCGCCCCGACGGCGACGGTGCGCCCGAAGCTGACCTGGTCGGCGGCGACGGATTCGGCGGGGGATTGGCCCTGGGCCGGACTGAGTCCGAACAGAAGGCCGAGCGAGAGGACGGCGAGCAACAGGCGGGTCATGACGACGCAGTGGGGCAATTTGGGGGGAGCGACGCGCCCGACGGGGGCAGGGGGACTGCCGGTCGGGCGGACTCGACAGCCTAGCCACTGCGCGCCGGAATGGCAATCCCCGGACAGCACGCTCGGGGCTCGGTGCCCCCATCGGCGGATCGAGGCGCGACTGCTCCCGATGGGCCGGTCACCGGAGGGCGAGCGCGGGGACGGGGCGGGGGGGTGGGCACCCCGGAAGCCTACTCGGACGAGACGGGGAATCCGGGCGTGGGGGCGCAATCCAGTCCCCGGACGGGTGCGTGCGAAGTGCGCACGGCGACGGAGAGACGTGTTGGGGAGATCCGTCGTTGCCCTCGCCGGGCACGACGGGGGCGGTCTGCCGCGGCGGTCGGAGGGGGCCGCGAGGGAATCTTCTACGCCGTCGCGGCCACGTCGTCCGTAGGGACCGCGTGGCGCCGGCCCCTGGCCGGAGTGCGGTCGGCGGACTGGGTCGTCGGGCTCGGGTCGTCGTCGGTCTGGCGGGCGTGGGCCAGCTCCAGGTCGTGGAAGACGTTGAGGGCGGTGCGCTCGGCGACGGAGCGGGGCTCGTCGTGGCTCATGGTGGGTCTGGAAACAGCGGTGATCAGAAGACGCACCCGCATAGACACGTGCGAACCGGAAATCTAACGTCGGCGGAGGAGAACGGGGCCTAGCAGTCTCGTGGCTCCTATTCTTTCGCCACTGGCTGATGCCTCTGCCCAGAAAGTATGGGCGAGGGGTGAACAGAAGAACTGGAGCGCTCGCGCACGGCCCTGAAAACGAAGTCCCTTCCACCCTCAAGCCCAAGATGCGATTGCCGTGTGGAGGAATGGGAGCAGTTTGGACGGCTCCTCCGGAGCACAGAGCGGAGAGATGGATGGTGGGCGGTGCTGGATTTGAACCAGCGACCCCCTGCTTGTAAGGCAGGTGCT
>CAYULG010000041.1:0-16010 GCA_964445365.1 uncultured Salinivenus sp.
AGTTTCGCGTTGTGCAGGTCGTACAGGCTCATGGTCGTGTTGGCAGGTTGAGTGGGACAGTGTTCGCGGGGCAGGAGGCAGAAACAGGCCGGGCGCCGCCGATCGGCCTCGCTGCCAGCAGGTCGTACAGTAGAAGGGCACGGTGCGAGCGAGAATGCCCTTTTGTAGATATCGACAGCAGTGCTTGTACGGAACGAACCGCCGTCGGTTCACTTCCAGTTCCCGAAAATTATTCTGGGGAAAGAAAGCCCCATGCCGTCGTTCCCCGGTCTTCCTCCAATCTCGAGTCTCTGGCTGCGAGGCCCATCGTTCATGGCTGACGCTTCCTTCGACCCCGCACAGGTTCGCCGTGCCCAGGACGGCGACGAGCGAGCTTGGAATGATCTTCTGCAACGCCTCGAACCCGTCCTGCGAGGCTACTTCATCAAGCGCATCGGCAAGGAAACGGACGTGGACGACCTCGTGCAAAACACGTTGATGCGGGTACATGAGGGGCTTGAGGACTTAAAGAAGCCCGGCAGCCTCAAGTCGTTTGCCATGAAGGCCGCTCTCTACGAGTTGCAGGACTACTACCGCGGCCGCTACGACATGAAGGAGTCGCTGTACGACCCGGAGCTTCCGCCCCAGCGTACCACCGACCCGGAAGATCGGAGTGCCCACGTGGACGTGGAGAAGGCCCTGGACGTGCTTTCCCCGAAGGCCCGTCGCATCATGGAGCTCCGAGAGTACGGCTATTTGTATCGGGAAATTGCACAGATGCTCGACACCACGGAGGCCGCCGTCAAGATGCAGGTCAAGCGGGCGTTCGAGAAGATGAAGGATGCCCTGAGTGTACTTCTCGCACTCGTGTGGTTTTTGGGACTGTGAGGCTATTTGCCGCCTGTTACTTTCATGTCGAGGCGTGCGGCTTGACAAGTACTAATGTGCTTACTACGGAGACTCCGTCGCTGTAGGGGCGGGGTCTCTCCGTAAGCGTTGCTTTCCCACCGACGCATCCGACGGAGACTTATGCAGGACCTTTACGACGCACTGCTTTTCGGCACCGATCTTTCGCCTGAGGATCGCTCCTCGATCCGTGACCGGTTCGCGGACGATCCCGACCTAGCAACGGCCTGGGCCCACTGGCGTGAGGCGCGACGTCGGATCCGTGAGGAAATGGGAGAGCGCCTTCCGGACCGGCGGCTTCTCGTCCTCTACGTCCTCGACCAGGAAGGAGAGGACGAGGCGCTGACGGCCCGTGAACGCGAGGCACTCGATCAGGCCCGCGACGACATCGCTCGGGCCATCGACACGACCCCGGCGTTCAAGCAAATCGTCGAGCGCATTCGGGAGGAACGGGCCGATTTCGACGAGGTGTGGGCCACACACGCAGCGGAGGACAACGTGCTCGCCGAAGACGTGTCCCCCTCGGAGGCAACCGCGTCCGAGCGCGATCCGACCGGGCGCATGGACCGGGCCGCTCGCCCGCCGCAGTCGCAAGAGGGGGCGCCGGCCCGCCGCTGGTCCCGTCGCCTGGCCGTCGCCTTCACAATCGTAGCGATCGCCGCCGTTGCGTTCCTCTTTTGGCCTCAAAGTCCGTCTACGACCACCGTCACTGTTGCCGACGGGTCGGTACAGGTTGAGACGCTGGAGGACGGCTCCACGGTTCGTCTCGTGGGCCCGGCGACACTTTCTTATCCGACAGAGGAAACCCAATCCCGCCACGTGACTCTGGAGGAGGGCCGCGCCTTCTTCGACGTGCAGCCCCGCACGGACGCCTCGTTCGTCGTCGAAACGGCGACGGCCACGGCCACGGTCCTCGGCACCCAGTTTGGCGTCACCACTGAGCCGGACACGACGAACGTCGTCCTCGCAACCGGCTCGGTTCGAGTAGCGGCCAAAGAAGGGCCCGACAAAGAAAACGTCGTTCTGGAGCCGGGACAGCGCAGTTGGGTGACCCGGAGTGACGCGCCGGCCGCCCCGACGCCGGTGGACCTGACCGACGCGCTGGACTGGACCGGCCTCTTTATCTTCCGCTCCACGCCGCTCCACACCATCGTCGAGCGCCTGGAACGGCGATACGACGTGCAACTCGCCGTGGCCCCGTCGCTGGCGCAGGAAACCGTAACCGGCACCTTTGAGCGGGGGCAATCCATCGAGGAGGTGCTGAGAACGCTCGCCGCGACGCTGGGGGCGGAGGTCCAGCAGGAGGACGACGACCAGTACCGGCTCGTTTCAGCCCCGTAGTCCCGTGTCGGGGCTAGTCGGTCGCTCCGGGGGACAGCCTCGTCTCTCGCTCCGAACAGATGAAGCCGGTCCCGGTAGAATCCGCTCGGATTTTGCCTATGGGGAAAACCGGGACCACCGTGCCACGTCGTCTGCTCGCATACGTGACTCTTGTCGTCGGGCTGAGCATCCTCGTGGGTACATCGTCGGTACGGGCGCAAACGCAAATCCGCATTGAGGCCGAGCGTCAGTCGCTCGCGACTGCCCTGACCGACGTGCGCTCGCAGACCGGGATTGATCTCGTCTATGCGGACCGACTCGTACAGGACCGCACCACGTCGTGTACGTACGCCGGCGCCGACGTCGACACGGCCCTATCCTGCATTCTGACCGACACCGGACTGCAGGCCGAGCGCGTACGCCGCCGTCAGTACGTGATCGTCAACACCGACCCTTCGGACGAGCCGAACGCGCGCTCCACCGCTTCCCTGTCCGGCCACGTCTACGACGCCGAGACTGGGGAGCGACTGCCCGGCGCTCACGTCTACCTCACAGGCCTGAAGGCCGGCACCACCACCAATCCAGACGGCTACTTCGTCCTCTCCTCCCTGCCACCGGGGCCGTACGACACGGATATCTCGTACGTCGGCTACGAGACCCTGGACACCACCCTCGTGTCGGGACAATCGTCCGCCCGCATTTCTCTTTCCCCCGCTCCGATCAAGTCGGACGGCGTTCTCGTAGAGGCCGGCTCCACCAACGCCGACGGCAACTCGCAGCTTCCGGGCATGACCGCCGTGGCTCTCGACCGAATCGACCGGCTTCCCTCCTTCAGCGAGCCGGACTTGTTTCGGGCGCTCCAGTGGACCCCCGGCGTCCGCAAGTCGCGCGTCGCCAGCGGCGGCCTCAGCGTGCGCGGGGGAAACCCTGACCAGAACCTCTACCTGCTCGACGGAGCGCCGGTCTACCATCCGTGGCATGCCTTCAGTTTCATCTCTACCTTCCAGACCGGCACGCTCAAGAATACGACGCTCTACCGCGGGGGATTTCCGGTGGAGTACGGGGGACGCTTGTCGTCGGTGCTCGACGCTCAGATGAAGGACGGAAGTCGGAAGGAGCCCTCGGCCACGGCGGGTCTCGGCGTGCTGAGCGGTCGCTTCCGCGTCGAGGCCCCGCTCGCCTCAACCACCTCGTTTATGCTGTCGGCGCGACGGTCGTACGTCGACAAGTTGATCGGGCGCACCCATCCGGTGACCGACGAGAACGGCCGGCGCGACACACTTCGTACCGGATATTACTTTTACGACACCAGCGCTAAGCTCGCTCACCGCTTCAACGACACCCACCGGCTCACGATCAGTTACTATCGTGGGCGCGACGACCTGGACCTCCGGCTGCCGTTCGACCTGTCCCTCGACTTCGACTCCTGGCTGCGGCCGGCCGACCTGTTCTTTGAGCTCCGCCAAAACTGGGAGAATCAGGTCCTCAGTGCCCGCCATCAGTATCTCCTCCGCGACGACCTCTTTCTGACCACGACGGCCTACTACTCCAGCTATCAGGCCGAGGAAGAGTCCGTCGTGCGCCCGACGACCACCGCCTCCCTAGACTCGAAGTATGAGGTGCGGCTGTACGATACGGGAGTAAAGATTGACGCGAACTATCACCATTCGGTGAGCCACGAGTTGGGGGCCGGCCTGGCGATGTCGACCCTACAGTTTGAGAGCGCCCTCGACAGTGAAATCGAACGGTCGGCGGGGGTGGTCCGGCGCCGGGATCAGGAAAGCGCGGTCGGGGCCGTTCAGGTGAGTGGATACTTCCGGGACGAGTGGAGTCCTACCCCGGTGTGGACCCTGGAAGGGGGGATACGGGCCAGCTACTTTAGCGGAGGCGACTACGCTCACGTTTTGCCCCGTCTGAGCGCGCGCTATACGGTGGATCCGAAGTGGCTCGTGCTGCAGGCCAACGCGGGCCTGCACGTGCAGTACCTGCATCGCCTGCGCGACCGCAATTCACTGGCGTACGACCTCGTAACGAGCCGGTGGGTCCCGGCAAGCGACCGCGTGCAGCCCGCGACCGGGGCACAGTTCGGGTTGGGGATGCACAGCCGGCCCTACCCCGGACTCACGGTCCGGCTCGACACCTATCTTCGAGGAACGCGCGACCTGCTCGTGGCGTCGGACGTGTTTCAGGAGAAGGATGATATCGAGGGACCGGGCATCAGCGTGGGGGCGTTGCTCGGGCAGTATACGTCCGGGGAGAAACGATCGGTAGGGGCCGAGCTCAGTGCAAAATACGATCGAGGCCCGTGGAACGCACGCCTCGGACTGGGCGTGGGGCGCACGTTCGTCCGGGCCCCGGGCCGCGTACAGTCGGGCCTGCGCTGGCGACCGTCGGCCCTCGACATCCCGATCTCGCTTCAGGGTGCGTTCGGCTGGGAGGGCGCGTCCTGGAGCGCGACGCTCGCCACCGAGTGGCGAAGCGGCTATCCCATCTCCGCCCCCGTGGCGCGCTACCAGGTCGGGGACCCGGTCGAGGAGACGCCGACCACCTACCTCTATCGGCCGCAGATCAACAACGAGCGCCTCGATCCCTACTTCCGCGTGGACCTTACCCTCGGGTACTCCTTCCAGCTTCTGTCGGCCGGGTGGACGGCCAAGCTCTCGTTCTACAACCTCACGAACCGGGACAACGAGCTGAGCCGGACGTACGAGCCGACCCCGACGGGGGTCGACGTGAATTCGCAGCGCGGGCTCCCCCTTCTTCCGCTCGTAGAGTTCGAGATGCGGCTGTGAGGCCACTCGATCACGTTTCTTCTCGACTGATTTTCACCGCCGTGCGCCGAGGCTGTTCGTTTTCCCTTCTTCTTCGCCGAGCCGGTGCCCTGCTTGGGGCGATGGGGCTCCTGCTGGTGCTGGCCCGGTGCGACTGGACCACGGAGCCGGCTCCGGAACAGTCGCTCGTCGTGGAGACGTTTCTGGAAACGGGTCAGCCCCTGCCCGCCCTCACGCTCCGGCAGACGCAGTCTCTTTCGCCGGCGGACAGCTTGACCGCGCCCGCCTCCGGGGCCGAGGCGATTACGCTCGTGCTTGGGGATAGCACTGTTTCGTACACGACGGAGCCCGCCCCCGGACGGTACGTGCCCGCCCCGAACATGGTCGTCCCGCCCCAAACCCCGTGGGCCCTCACGATACGTTGGAACGGCACGACAGGCCGGGCCGAAGGGATCACACCGCCTCCCATGACGCTACGAGAGGTGTGCGTGGACGCGCCCGACACCTCCGTCCGCGCTGTGCAGGTCGATTCGCTGCGGCGCGACTCCCTCGACATTCCGGCGGACCAGGGCTACCTCTATCCGATTGACGTGACGGTGCAATGGGCCGACGCGCCGGCTGCCGCTGATCAGTCTTGGGTCCGGGCCCAGCTACGCCCAGACGCTTCCTCCTTCCCCTCCGAGGTCGTGGAGTTTTTCCTCGAGCCCGCCGCGATCAAGCGCGAGGACCGGTTCACTCAACGAGCCGACGCCCGGCAGTGGAAGGGGGTCTACGCCGTGCCCGTTGATAGCAGCGACGCGCCCCTTCCCGACCACACCCTGACCACTGCGGTCGTACGGGGCGACACGTCCTTCGCGTCGTTTGCCCAGACCCGGACCGACCCGGACCGTCGCGAGCCCCTCTCGAACGTGGACGGGGCATTGGGCGTCGCGCTTGCGGTGTCGGTCGACTCCCTCGCTCTGGATGTGACCGATGCCCGTACGGACCAGGACCAGCCCAAGTGCTGGGAACCCCGTAAGTGATCTGAGGAGAATCCAGCGGGGGACGGCCCCGTACAACGAGAACCGATTTTTCGCAGGACCCTTTTTCGCAGGACCCTTCCCCTTCGCATGGCCGACGATGCCGCGGTCGGGACGATCACGGCCCTCGAACAACAGTCGAACGACCCCAATCGCACGTCCGTGTTTGTGGACGGCACATTCGCCTTCGGTGTCCATCAGGATCTCGTTGTGAAGCACGAGCTTCGGGTGGGGCGCACGCTGACGCCCGAAGAGCAGCAGGAGATTGAGCGGGACGACCAATACGTGCGTGCCAAGCAGCGGGCGCTCGACTATCTTGCGCACAAGCCCCGCACCGAGGAGGAGGTGCGCCGGAAGCTCCAGCGCACGGACGTCCCCAAACCGGTTGTCGAGGACGTGGTGGCTCGTCTCTACGAACTGAGTTACCTTGACGACGAGGCCTACGCGCAGGACTACGTGCGCAACCGCTTCGCCAGCAAGAAGTACGGCCCCGTGCGCATCCGGCGCGAACTGGTCGAGCGCGGCATCGAGCGGCACCTCGCCGAGACGGTCGTGGACGACCTCTTCGCCGAGAAGGACGTGCAGGCCGTGGCGCGGGAGCACGCCGAGAAGCGGTGGGCGCGCCTGGCCGACGAGGAGGACCCGCGCCGCCGGAAGCAAAAGTTGTATCGCTACCTTCGCCGACGCGGGTTTACGTCCGCCACCATCACCCCTCTCCTGGACGAACTCGAACGGGAAGCACAGGCGGGGTAAGATTCTGCCCGTCTGGGCGTTCTGTCCGACCCGTTCTCAATCCCGCTCCTTCCATGCCCGACGAATCGAATCCGTCCTCCTCCCCGCCCGAGGCCCCGGCGCGCGAGGAACAGCGGCCCGTATCCGGGACCGAGGAAGCCCCCGAGTCCCGCATTGGAGCAACACCCGGCGACGGGCCCGGTCCGGCCCGATCCGCCCCCCCAGACGGATCGGATACGTCGGTCTACACGCTCGACCGGATTGTGCGCTTTGTCTTGGGCGCGGCTACCGTAGCGGCGACCGGATGGGTGCTGTGGTACTTCGCGGGGCTCGTGCTGTACCTCGCCGTGGGCGGGGTGCTGGCCTACCTGCTCCGTCCCATCGTCGACCGGCTTCAGTGCACAGGTCTAGGCCGGGTGCCGGCCATCTTCGTGACGTTCGTCCTGGTCCTCGGGGTCATGTCGGTGGTCGTCACCTCTGTCGTGCCCTTTGTTGGGACACAGGTGCAGGAGCTCATGCAGCTCATTGATGTCGACATGGCCACCGACGTTGCCACCTACGTCGAAGATCGCATGCGGCAGGTGGCCCCCGTCGAACAGGGCGTCCTCGCCGAAAACGTCAAAAAGATGGCACGCGCCCTTCGGCAGGGTGACCTCGTGAAGGGCGACCAGGTGGCCCGAACGGTCAGCTCCGTCGTTGCCGTCTTCACGAACATCGTCTACGCCGTCGTCATCATTCCCTTCGTCACGTTCTTTCTGCTAAAGGACGGCCTGCAGATCCGACAGAGCCTGATGCGCCTCGTGCCCAATCGGTACTTCGAGGTCACGCTGGCCATCCTCGACAAGGTGGAGGGCAACATCGGACGGTACTTTTGGGCCCTACTGGTGCAATGCACCTCCATCGGAATCATTGCGTCCGTGCTGCTCTGGATCGTCGGCCTGCAAAATGCCATCGCCATCGGCATTTTCACCGGCCTCGCCAACACCATTCCGTACTTCGGCCCCTTCCTGGGCTTTCTGTGCGGCGCCCTCGTGGGCATTGCACAGACGGGCAACTTCGTGCTCGTGCCCTGGGTGGCCCTCGCCATGGCCCTTACGCAACTGGCCGATAACGTGCTGCTGCAGCCCCTCATCTTTTCGCGGGCCGCCAACGCTCACCCACTGGTGATCCTGTTCGTCGTGCTTGTCGGCGCCCGGCTCGGCGGCATCCTGGGCATGCTCGTAGCCATTCCCCTCACGACAACCATTCGGGTGGTGGTGGGGCAACTGCTGTGGAGCCTGCGCAACTACCGTATCATGCGCGCGCCGCGGTAGGTTGAACTGGGCCCCGGAGGGGAGCCGCGAGTACGGGCGGGCCTCGCACGCAGCTCGATTCAGCCGTCGATCGATCCCGTCACTTCCGCCTCGGGTTCGCTCCGCGACGAGGCCTGCGGAAGCCGAACGGTAAACGTGCTTCCCTCTCCTTTCGTGCTCTCGGCCTCGATGGTGCCCCCCATCAGCTCTACCAGGCGCTTCGTAATCGTCAGGCCGAGCCCACTGCCCTCGTGGGCCCGCGTCAGCCCCTCCGATTCCTGTCGGAACTCCTCGAAGACCTGATCCAAAAATCCGTCGCTGATGCCGACGCCGGTGTCACTCACTCGGAGGACCGCCTCCCCTCCCTCCCGCTCCACCACCACGCGGATCTGGCCCTCCTCCGTGAACTTGATGGCGTTCGAGACGAGATTGGTAAGTACGCGGTGGAGCACCTTCGGGTCACCCTCAAGGTACGTCGGCTCGGCGGGCATCTGAACCTCGAGAGCGAGCTCATTGCTCTCGATCTGCGGCTGCATCAGATCCAGGGTCTCTTCCACTCGTTCGACCAGGTCGCAGCGCTTCGTCTTCACCTCAGCCGACTGGCGCTCCAGCCGAGCCAGCTCCAGGACCGACGTAAGCGTCTCCTTGAGCCGATGCCCGCTCTGTCGAATCATCTCGACAATGCGCTGAGCCTCTCCGTGTACCTCCTCGTCGAGCACGTCCGCAAACCCGAGGATGGAGGTCAGTGGCGTGCGGATCTCGTGGCTCATGTTGGCCAAAAAGACACTCTTGAGCCGGTTCATCTCCTCGGCCTCCTGTTTGGCCTCCTTCAGGGCCTCCTCCGCCGCCACCCGCTCGGAGATGTCGACGCCCATGCCCACGAGATAAAAGGCATCCTCGATATAAACGCGCGCTCCGGTTAGGTAGAGCGGGATCGTGTTGCCCTCACGGGTGCGGATTCGGGCCTCTACTGCTGCCCGCCCCTTTTCGAAGACGGTCCGAACGCGCTCGGTCACGCGCTCTTGGTCCTCCTCGACGACGAGGTCGCGGGGATTTAGGTTCGAAATCTCTTCGGCCGAATACCCGGTTACCCCCTCCAGTTTCTTGTTCCAGCGGCGAAACTGACCGTCCTGATCAATGAGGTAAAACGCCCCCGGAAGGCTGTTGAGCGCCGAATCGATAAAGTTTTTCTCCGTCCGCAGCGCCTGCTCGGCCCGCTTGCGCTCGGTGATGTCCTCGACCACGCCCTCGTAGTAGCGCACCGACCCGTTCTCATTCCGAACGACCCGCGCGCTTTCCAGGACGTGGGCCTCGCTCTCGTCGGCACGGGTCCAGACCGTCTCATCCTGTACGATCTTGCCCTGCCGCTCCAGCCTCTGCTTGAAGGTGGCCCGGTCGTCCTGCGCGATACTGGCGTCGTTGAGGTCCACGTCCTCCAACTCCTCCACAGACTCGACGCCAAACAGATCGGCTAGCGGCGGGTTGGCGTAGAGGATGCGCCCATCCGGCGTGGAGCGGTATACCCCCACCGGGACGTTTTCCAGGAACTCGTAATGCCGCGAGTCGGCCGACTGGGCGGCCTCCGCGATTAGCGCAGCGAGATCCCCGAGCGGCTCGAGGACCGTGTCGTCAAGAGCCCCGGGATCGGGACTCGCGGCAACCAACACCGCTTCACTACTCTCGCTGAGGGGCACGCTGGCAACGGACCCGACGTTCGGACGGGCCGCCTCGAAGAGCGGATTAGGGTCGGAAACGTGAGGCTCGGCGCTTGGCTCATCCGTCGTCACGCTGGGGGCATCGGACACAGGAACGGTCGCTCCAACCTCGACGTCCTGCCCGGCAATCCAGCACCAGTGCCCACCGTCACGACGCACGAGACCAATCCATTCGGCGGGCGTGAAGCGGATTGCCAATCGGGCCGCCCGTTGAAAAGCCGTCCGAACGGCCGTCGGCGAAAAGCGCATCTGTGGTGTCATACAGTGTAGGTCGAATCTAGGTGACGTCGAACGGCCCTCGCTCGGGGGCGAGGGCACGGCGGAACTCCCTCCTTTACCCGGAACTCACCGACCGGCCATAAAGTGCGCCAGCGACACCGGAAATGGCGCGAAGGCGCACTGAATTGTGGAGATCGTATCATTCACCGCCCACGAGAACGGCCCCCCCGAAAACAGTGGCCTGCACGAGAATAATCGCGGCCCCGCTCGGAAGGTCAAACGCGTAGCTTCCTCCGAGCCCCCCGAGGGCCGTGGCGGCCCCCACGATCACGGCGAGGATCGTCATGCCGCGGAAGGTCCCTGTCAGTAGGCGGGCCGCCGCGGCGGGAATGACGAAGAAGGCCGCCGCGAGGACGATGCCCACCACCTTCACGGCCGCGACGATGGTGACGGCCAGCAGGACGGAGAGCACGTAGTCGTCCCGCTCTACGGGCACCCCATCGGCCCGCGCCAGGTCGCGGTCGAACGTAGCGTACGCCCAGCGGCCCCAAAAGGGAAGGGTGCCCGCCGCCAGAAGGGCGATGCCCCCGAGAATCCAGAGGTCCACCGGACGGACGGCGAGGATCGACCCGAAGAGGTACGTAAACGCGTCGGTCGTGTAGGACTGCCTGAAGGTAAGGAGGACCACGCCCAGTGCAAGGGCGGCGGAGAAGAAGACGCCGATGGCCGTGTCGCCGCTGACGGTGCTGCGGTGCGTCACCGCCGTGATGCCGAGGGCCACGGCCACCGTGAACGGCAGGGCCGTCCAGAGTGGGTTTATTTGAAGGAGGAGACCGAGGGCCACCCCCCCGAACGCCGCGTGCGAGAGGCCCACGCCGAGAAAGCTGAGGCGCCGCTGCACCACGAACACGCCGTAGTAGCTCGCCAGCACCCCGACGGTCACGCCCGCGACGAGGGCGCGCTGCATGAATGGAAGCTGGAGCACGTCAGGAAGCATGTGCGGCCTCGCCCATGAGCATGGCGTGTGCGTGGCCCGTGTGGCCGAAGGCGTCGCGGAGGCACTCGTCGGTGAGCACCTCTCGCGGCGGCCCAAAACCGACCTGTCGCCCGTCGATCAACAGGACGTGGCTGGCGTGGTGGTAGGCCGCGTTCCAGTCGTGCGTCACCATGACGATGGTCGTGTCGCGAGCAGCCTGGTCGGCTTCGAGCACGTCGTAGAGGTCGGCGGCCCCCGCCACGTCGATGCCGGTGGCCGGCTCGTCGAGCAGGATGAGGCGCGGCGTACGGGCGAGGCTGCGGGCCAGGTAGATGCGCTGGAGCTCGCCCCCGGAGAGCCCGTCGAGGGCCCGATCCGCGAGGCTCTCGGCGCCGACACGAGTGAGGGCGTCGAGGGCCCGCTCCCGCTCTTCCGCCCGAATCCGAAACGGCCAGCGCTGATCGACGCCCGTCAGGACGAGGTCGAGCGCGCGGGCCGGAAAGGATCGATCCAGCCCCTTGATCTGGGGCACATAGCCCACGAGTCCCGGCTCCACGGTCGCGGGCCGCTGCCCAAAGACGTGCGTCCACCCAGAATCCGGGGCCTGTAGGCCAAGCAGCACGCGGAGGAGCGTGGTCTTGCCCCCGCCATTCGGGCCCACGACCGCCACAAAGTCGCCCGTCTCGGCCTCGAACGTGATCTCGTCCAGCACGGCGTGATCACCGAAGCGCACGCCGAGATCGGAGGCGGCAATCACGGGCGGGGATGCGGACACGAGGACGATCGAGCAATTCCGAAAATCGAACGACGGCGACTACCAGAACGCCCAACGCGCGCCGCAATGGGCAGATCCCCACCCCCTTGCTCCAAATTCCCCATTCCGAATCTTCCATTCCGACGTCCCCGTTCCTCACTCCCTACTCTGGAGCGAGTCGCGGAGGACCTGGGCGTTGGCAATCATGAGGGCTGAGTAGGTCGTCCGCCCGTCGGTCCCCCCGAGCGGATCGAGACGAAGGAGCGGCAGCGCACCCGGCTCGGCCACGGCCTCAGCCCCCCGGGCCGACAGCTGTCGCTGTGTGAGGATGCCCCGTGCCCCGGCTGCCTCGGCTCGCCTGATCAGGCGCTGGAGGTCTCGGGACGAGGGGTCCGTCCCCGGGCGCGGCGCCACGACCCCGACGAGGTCCGGCCCATACCGCTCGAGGAAGTAGCGGAAGAAGGGCTGCGCGAGGAGGACGGGGATCTCGCGCACCGACGCCGTGATGGACTCGATCCGGGTGTCGAGCGCCGAGAGGGCTGTCGCGAAGGAGTCGGCATTGGCCCGGTAGGTGGCACACCCGTCGGCGTCGAGGGCACAGAGCGTATCGGCCAGGGGGGGCAGCAGGCGCGCGACCGCCAGCGGGTCGGTCCAGAAGTGGGGGTCCACCGTTGTCCCCCCGTCGGCGTCGTGTCCATCGCCGTCGAACGCGAGTCGGGCCTCCGCCGGCAGCAGATCGACGAGCCCGATGCGGCGCTCGGTGGGCAGGTCGGCGGCCCAGCCGTCCAGGTGCTCGGCGCCGTAGACGAGGGCGGTCCCGTTCCGGACCGCCCGCAGGTCCGAAGGCGACGGGTCGTAGGTGTGCGGGGAGGCACCGGGCGCCAGCAGACGCTCCGCCGTTCCTCGTCCCTGCACGACGGGCCGGAGGATCATCTCGAACGGCGCAATGGTCGTGACGAAGCGGGGCTGCTCCCCCTCGGGCGCGGACGGATCCCCGCCGCACGCCGCGAGCGCCACCGAGAGCCCGGCGCACCCCACGAAAACGAGCATCCAGCGGGCAACGAAGCGGGTCATCGAAGCGGGTCAGAACAGAAGAAAGAATGACACGAGAGGCTCAGGCGGGCGTGGCCACCAGTACCTCCGACGGCACGCCCCAGGCCCGCACGATTTCGTGGTGCCGAATTGTCCAGGGTCCCGGTGCCACGAGTGGCCTCATGCGGAGGGGACGACAACCGCCCACCCATTCGGGCCGTAGCGCATGCAGCCCCGCCCAGAGGACACTCACGGACCGGCCGAGTAGGCTTTCCCCGCGCGTCAGTCCGGCCAGGCAGAGCCGGCCGTCGTTTTTGAGGAGACGATGCGACTCGCTCAGGAACGTTCGTACGTCGTCCTCCGACAACAGATCGAGGAGATAGGTGGCCACAATGCGATCCTGACTGCTGTCCGGATGGTCGAACGAAACCGTTCCACCGGTTCGATGGATCTCGGCCCGATCGTCGTCCGACAGCCGATCACGAGCAATCTCGACCATGCGGGGGCTCAGGTCCAGGCCTACGTACCGGGCCCCAGGCGAGAAGTGGTTGCGGAGGAGGCGTTGGGCGAGCCGCCCCGTCCCGCACCCGACCTCCAGAATCGACTGCGCGGCCGCAAAGTGCCCGTGGGCCACGAGCACGTCGAGGGCGGGGTCTTCGTAGAGTGCCTGCGTGTCCTGAGCCCGCCCGATGCGGTCGTAAACGGCGCGGGCCTCGGTACGAGAGAGAAGGCGACCGGCGGTCACGGAGGCAACGTCAAAGCTGATCGGAAAAGCCGAAATCCGTGGACGTGATGATGCGTGATCCGTGATGCGTGACGGCAACGTCGTTTTCACGGGTCACGAGTCACGCATCACGTGTCATCGCGCCGGCACCGGCTCATCCCCCTGCGCAATGAGCGGGTAGTCCGCCTCCACCTCCCCCTCCGTCAGCTCGCGAAGGCTGCGGCGCAGGAGGCGCTTGCGAAAGCTGCTGAGGTAGTCGGTGAACAGGACCCCTTCGAGGTGGTCGTGCTCGTGCTGGACGACCCGGGCCAGGACGCTCCCCACCTCACGTTCCTGCTGTTCAAAATTTCGGTCGCGGTACCGCACCCGCACGCGCTTCGGTCGGGTGACCGCCTCCCGGACCTCCGGGATCGACAGGCAGCCCTCTTCCATGTCCGTAGTCGTATCGCTCTCCTCTACAATCTCCGGATTGATGAACACCATGGGCTGGGGCGGCACCGGCTCCCCATCTTCTTCCATTTCGGTTGCCATCGGGGTCACGTCCACCACGAACAAGCGCTCGCTGCGGTTCACCTGCGGGGCCGCCAGCCCAATGCCCGCAGCGTCGCGCATCGTTTCGATCATGTTGTCGATGAGTGCCTGGAGCTCGTCGGTGTCTTCTTCCACCGGCTCGGTGTTCTGACGCAGGGCATCGTGCCCGTAGAGATAAATCGGCAATGCCATAGGCTGAATCACGGATAACTGATCGTCATTGATACGGACTAAACGTACCGGTTCGGCGATCGTGCCCCCATCTCGAGAAGAAACTGGAATCTCATCAAGCGCCCCCCCTCAAACGCTCAACACCCAACACCGAACGCCCAACCCAAACACTCAACGCAGAACGCTCAACCCAAAACACTCAACCCAGAACGCCCAACCGTCATTCCCGCCCGTAGTCATCCTCCAGCCGGATGATGTCGTCCTCCAGACAAAGGCCCATCTGCGTCTCGATAAAGACAAGAGGCTCCTCCCCATCGTTTTCGATGCGGTGCACGTCGCCCACGTCGATGAAGCACGTGTCTCCCTCCGAGACTTCAATCTCCTCGTCGTTGTGGGTGAAAATCCCCGATCCCTGGACAAAAACCCAATGCTCCTTCCTGTGTTCGTGCTTCTGAAGCGAGAGGCGCCGGCCCGGATGCACAATGATGCGCTTGACCCGGTAGCCGGGCTCGTTCAGGTACTCTTCCCAGCGGCCCCAGGGGCGATCGTCGGCGTCGAGAAACATGACAGTGCGAGGGACTCTGTGCGAGAAATCTGACAACGGTAGACTTGAAAATACTCCTCTTCGAAAACGGGTACAACGACCGCTCGACGCGTTCTCGGTGAAGTTTGCCTCGCCCGAGACGCCCTACGCCTCGGCAGAGGCAACCGCGGCCTCCTCCTCGGACTCGAATGGTGGGGCCACCGTTTCAATTCGGGTTCCCACGGTGCGCAGCAGCCCGTACAGGAGAAGGGCCCCCACGATCAAGCCAATCCACCACGGCATGCCGAATCCCGCCGGAAGCGTTCCGAAGAAAATCGCCACCATCCCGACGCTGAGGGCGTACGGCAACTGGGTACGGACGTGCTCGATGTGATCGCAGCCGCTGGCCATTGACGACAGGATCGTCGTGTCGGAGATTGGCGAGCAGTGGTCGCCCCACACCGCCCCGGCAAGCACGCACGAGACCGACGAGTACAGGATGTGATAGTGCGCCGGGTCTGCCATGTTGTTCTGGCCGAGAATGGCCCACACCAGCGGGATCACCAGCGGCATGAGAATGCCCATTGTGCCCCAGCTTGACCCCGTTGCGAACGCCGTCGCGGCGGCCAGCACAAAGACGATCGCGGGGACCACACCGGCCGGCAGCGCCTCCCCGAGGATGGACACGAGATAGTCGGCGGTGTGGAGCACCTCCGTGATATTGGACAATGCCCACGCCAGAACGAGGATGATCATGGCGAAGAGCATCGATTTGAGTCCCTCGTACCAGGCCTCCACGGTTTGCTCCAGGTCCAAAATGCCCTGCCCAAGCGACAGCGCCGCCGCCGCGATCACGCCGAGCAGCGAGCCCCACATGAGTGCCTTGTACGAATCCGCCTCCCCGATGATGTCCTGCAGCGATGCCTCGGGCCCGGCCACTTGCACCCCCGTTGCGTAAAGCCCGACGAGCACTCCTCCTACCAGTACGACAATGGGAACCACGGCGTTGAAGGCGCGATACGGCGTTCCCTCCGGCGGCTCCAGTTCTTCCCCCTCCGAGGCCGCCTCGTCAACCTTCGCATCTTCACCTAGCACCGCTCCGGTTTCCCGTGCCCGCTTCTCGGCGTGGTACATGGGCCCAAAGTCGTACCGCGAGTACGCGACGAGAAACACGAAGAACAGCGCAAGGAGCGGATAGAAGTTGTACGGCAGCGAACTGAGAAAGACCGAATAGGCCCCTTGCGAAAACCCCTCGATGCCCTCAATCGCCGTTCCCAGGAGGCCCACCTGATAGCCGATCCAGGTCGTCACGAAGGCGAGGGTGGAGATGGGCGCGGCCGTCGAGT
>CAYULG010000042.1:0-15856 GCA_964445365.1 uncultured Salinivenus sp.
TTCGAAAAAGCATCGGCCTCGGTAGAATTGGCCTCATGGTATCGAAAAAGAGGGGACTACCGCAACTCCAGCGCCACGACGGACTTTGCCGGCAGCTCGATCGTGAGCGTATTGCCGTCGAGCGTCGCACCGTCGAATGAGGAGGGCGTGAGGCGGTTCGGCTCCTCGAACGTGTTGTGCACGTTCATCTGTTCGGCGGTGAGCACCCGCCCGGAGACCGAGGACACGTCCTGCCCCCGCAGGTCGGTGGTGACCGTCCGCGGCTGGTTCGGGTCCTTGTTGGCGAGCGTGATGTGCACGCGGTCCTGATCGTCCTTCGAGGCCGACACGCTAATCGCGGGCGTGCTCTCCCCGTCGTGGGTGTACGTCCCCCGATCCACATCCATCGGCAGGAGCGTGGCGTCCATGTGGCCCTGGTACAGGTCGAAGACGTGGTACGTCGGCGTCTTCACGAGCTGGCCGTCCTCGTAGAGCAGCATGGCCTGCAGGACATTCACCGTCTGCGCGAGGTTCGCCATGCGCACCCGATCGGCGTGCTGGTTGAAGACGTTCAGCATCGACGCCGCCACCACCGCGTCGCGGAGGGTGTTCTGCTGCTTCAAGAAGCCTGGATTGGTGCCCGGCATCGGATCGTGCCACATGCCCCACTCCCCCACGATGAGGGCCGTCTCCTTCTCCGGGTCGTACTGGTCCATGATGGCGGAGTGGCGCGTCAGGAGCTCATCCATGTAGCGCGTGTCCTGCATCGCGGTGTGCCACTCGGCCTCCGTGAAGTCGGTGGCGGAGCCTTTGTTTTCCCAGGTGCCCACCACCGTGTAGTGGTGCAGGTCGAGGCCGTCGATCATCCACCCGGCCTCTTCCATGAGGGTGCGCGTCCACTCGTAGTTGTCGCCGCTGGGCCCGGCCGCAATCTGGTACGGCTCCGTGCCGCTCATCGGGCGCAGGTACTCGGCGAAGCGCTTGTAGAGGTCGGCGTAGTACTGCGGGCGCATCTGGCCGCCGCAGCCCCAGCTCTCGTTGCCCACGCCGAAGTACTCGACGCTCCACGGCTCTTCCCGGCCGTTCTCGGCGCGAAGGTCCGCCATCGGGCTGGGGCCGGCGTGGTTCAGGTACTTCCACCAGTCGTTCATCTCTTCGACCGTGCCGCTGCCCACGTTTCCGACGATGATCGGCTCGGTGTCCAGGCGATCGATGAGCCCCATGAATTCGTGGGTGCCGAAGCTATTGTCCTCCGTCACGCCCCCCCAGATCGTGTTCAACTGGGCCGGCCGCTCGTCGCGCGGGCCGATGCCGTCCTGCCAGTGGTAGTAGTCGGCAAAGCAGCCGCCGGGCCAGCGCACATTGGGGACGTTGACGTCCTTCAAGGCGTCGATCACCTGCTGGTTGTACTGCCAGTTGCCCTGGTCGTCCTGGATCCAGAAGCCGCCGTAGATGTCCTCGCCCAGGTGCTCGGCGAAGTGGCCGTAGATGTGGCGGCTGATGGTGGTCTCGCCCTGGTCGGCGTTAATCACCGCGTCGAGCGGCTCGGATTCCTGGGCCTGTGCAGGAACGGCGATCAGTACGCCCGTCAGAAAGAGAAGCAACGGGAGGACAAAGAGGCGTCGGAGCATCGGGGGAAGTGTCATGGATACAATTCGTCTTATGACTTTACCAAGTAACGGAAGGGTGCGGAATGGGTTGCGTCGCGGCGCTACTCGTCGTCGGTCGCCGGAACCGGGGATTCGGACGACGGCTCGCCGCCCGCCACCCTCGGCCAGCCGCCCTCGTAGCGGAGGCTGTCCATGAGCATCACGCGCCGGTCCCACCCGTTGGGCTGGGTCGGCCGTTCGCGGTGGATGGCGTGGTAGATCATCCAGTCGGTGCCGTCGGCGTCGCGCACCACGGAGTTGTGCCCCGGCGCCCGCCAGGTGTCGTTGGCGGTGAGGATCGTGCTCCGGGTCGTGCCCTCCGCGTCGCCCCGGGTCTCGAAGGGACCGGTGGGCGCGTCGGCCCGCGCCACCATCACGGCGTAGTGGGCGTTGTCGCCGCAGCAGTTGTCGCCGGAGTAGAAGAGGTAGTAGGTGCCGTCGCGGTGGGTCACCCAGGCGCCCTCGATGAGGCCGCCGTACGGCTCGTCGGGGTCGGGCTGCACGACGGCGGTCGGCTCGGTGCCGTCCTTGAACGCAGTGCGGCTGTCGGCCAGCGCCTGCACCCGGATCGGCTCGCCGTGGGAGCCCCAGTAGAGGTACGTCTCGTCGCTCGCGGGGTCGTCGAACGCCATCGGGTCGATGGCCTCAAATCCGTCGCCGCAGCGGAGCGGCCCGCCGTCGTGGGTGAAGGGACCGAGCGGATCGTCGGCGGTGGCCGTCGCTAGGCACTTGGCGTCCTTCTGGTCGTGGTGGGCCGAGAAGTACATGACGTAGCGATCCTGCTCGGGCGCGTGGACGACGTGGGGCGCCCAGTAGCTGCGCCCCTCCTCGGCCCAGTCGACGCCGGCGGGCAGGGCGTCCCCCTCCCAGGTCCACTCCACGAGGTCGTCGGAGGTGGCCACCTGGATGTTGTGGAACGTGCCGTCGACGACGGTCTCGGTGGCGTAGGCGTAGTAGGTGCCGTCGGGCCCCTGCATCACGGCCGGGTCCGGGAAGTCGCGGGCCAGCACCGGATTTGCGTAGGTGGGCCCGTCGATCTCCTGCTCTTCCTCTTGGTCGGGCGGGGCCGTGGTGGCGCCCTGCTCGTCGCAGGCCACCGCACTGCCCAGCAGAACCAGGGCCCCCACCAACGCGCTGCCGCGGAGGGCGCGCCACAGACCGGCCCGTGCGCGCAGGGAACCCTCCAATGAGAAAAGATCGATCATGGGCGCGCCCCCGGACCCACGAGGTCCCAATAGACGGAGTAGCGCTGATGATGCACGTCGTAGAAGGGCCGGAGCGTCACGTCGCGCGGCCGCCCCACGCCCTGCGTCCGGAAGGTAAGCGGCTCCCCCTCCACCGGCTCAACCCAGGTTTGCACGCGGTCCGCCTCGGCCGCGAGCGACGGGACGGTCGGCGGATCCAGGGAGTACGGCCGGTCCGCCGCCCGCAGGCTGTCGGGAATAAACAGGGCGTCGCCGGTGTACGTCAGGTGGTCGTTCGCGTAGGCCCCGCCCTCGGGCAGGCCCTCCGTGCCCAGCGTTCCGGCCAGCACGATCGGGCCGTACAGGATGGCCACGCGGTCGGGATCGTCCGGCATCGGCTCGGTGCGGAGCGACATCGGCAGCGTCACCGCCACCGTATCGGACGACGTCCAGGTGCGCCGGAGCGACAGGAAGCCGTCCGTCCTCTCCGGCTCCACCCGCTCGCCGTTGACCCGCACCGTCGGCGGCCCGTCGGTCCAGCCGGGATTGCGGACCCGGAGGCCCAGTTCGGTGGCCGCGTCCATCTCGAACGTGAGGCGCGTCGTGTTCTCCCTCGGGAAGTCGGTGTGCTGGCGGACGGTCACGCCCTGCTCCTCCCACGAGAGCGCGGAGGGGACGAACAGGTTGACGAAGAGGTTGTCGGCCTTCCGGAAGTAGAGGCCCTGCCCGTAGCGGACGTGGTTTTCCATGCCCGAGCCGGTGCAGCACCAGAAGGAGGAGTCGGGCGTGGCGTAGGTCTTGAAGTGGCCCGGCTTCAGCGACATGAAGTAGGTCGTCGTGCCGCGCTCCGGGTCCTGCGAGGCGAGGATGTGGTTGTAGAGGGCACGCTCGTAGTAGTCGGCGTAGCGGGGCGCGGCGGAGAGCGAAAAGAGGTGCCGCGTCAGCTTCAGCATGTTGTACGTGTTGCACGTCTCCGCCGTGGTGGCCCCCAGGCGGGTCGACAGCGAGTCGCGGGGGCCAAAGTGCTCCCCCTCCGAGTGGCCGCCGATGACGTACGTGTGATGGTTGACGACGCGCTCCCAGAAGGCGTCGGCGATGGTGCGCAGCGAATCGGCCCCCAGGAGCTCATACTGGCGGGCGGCGCCGATGACCTTCGGGATTTGCGTGTTGCCGTGCAGCCCCTCCAGGCGCGCGGTGTCCTGCGCGAGGGGCGTCAGCACGTCGCCGTGGTGGAATTTGCGGCTGAGACGGAGGTACTTTCCCTCGCCCGTCAGGGCGTACAGGTTGGCGAGGCTCTCATTCATGCCGCCGTGCTCGGTGTCGAGCATCTCCTGCCACTGCGCCGGCGAGAGGCCGTCGGTGACCTCGATCGCCCAGTCGGCCAGGCCGGTGACGACGTGCAGGGCCGTCTCGTTGCCGGTGTAGGCGTAGGCGTCGATGAGGCCCGCGTACAGCTTATGGAGGGTGTACCACGGCACCCACACGCCGTTGAGGTGGAAGGGCTCCCCCTGGACGGTGCCGTTCTCGATCTCGGTCCACAGCTCGTCCTGCCCGGGAATGCCGCCCACGTACCCGGTGCCGCGGGCGTCCTGGACGCGGGCCAGCTCCTCAACGATGTAGTCGATGCGCTCCTCGACGCGGGGGCCGCGCAGTTGCTGCTCGAGGGTGCTGCCGCCCCGCTTGGCGTAGTAGAGCGAGAGGGCCGAGAGGTAGTGGCCGAGGGAATGCCCCGCGATCTGCATCGACTCCCAGCCGCCGTAGCGGGGGGCCTTCGGCTCCAGCCCGGCGAGGTCGCGGAAGTTGTGCAGGAACCGGTCCGGGTCGAGCCGGAGCAGGTAGTCCGCGTCGCGCTCCAGGGCCTCGCGGAACGGGCCGCCGGTGACCTGCACCTGGCGCAGCGAGAACGGCTCGGCGTCGAACCGACCGCGCACCTCCGACGCCACCGCGTCGGGCGCCGTGGTGAGCGGCTGCCCCCCCGCCAGCGGCGCACACGACGCCCAGCTCAGGAGGACGGCGAGCACGCCCCCGATGCCCAGCCCCAAATGTGTACTCCACGCGTCCGTCATAGAATCGCTATTCGGTAAAGGAGACGACCGGCCATCCGTCGCGCCACTCGATTTCCTCGACCATCAGCTTGGCCGTCCCGTCGTCCGTCGCGTCGTAGGCGTGGAAGACGAGGTGGTCGGTGCCGTTGAACGTGTAGGTGGAACTGTGCCCGTGGGCGGCCCACCGGTCGTTGGTCTTGAGGCCGTGCACCACCAGCGAGCCGCCGCCGTGCATCAGGGGCTCGCCCTCCTTGTCCACGTACGGACCCGTGATGCTCTTCGAGCGCCCCACCACGACCTTGTAGGTGCTCTCCACGCCCCGGCAGCAGCGGTCCCACGAGAGGAAGAGGTAGTAGTAGTCGCCGTGCCGAAAGACAAACGGCGCTTCCACGGCCCCGCTCTCCGAGTCGCGGTTCATCTCTACGATCTCCTCGGTGTAGAGCGAGTCGTAGTTGAGCTCCGGGTTGGCCGCGTCGCCGGCGTCGCGGGGGTGGAGCTTCCAGTAGCGGTGGCGCTGGGCCACGTGGCGCCACTCCTGGGGCGTCGCGAGGGCCGTGAGCGTGCTGTCCAGCTTGACCATCTTGATGCCGAGCCAGTGCGACCCGAACGTGAGCCAGGGGGTGCCGTCGTCGGCGAACGCGAGGTTGGCGTCGATGGCGTTCCACCGGTCCCGCTCCGGCACCGACTGGATGACGATCCCGTGGTCGGTCCACTCGTAGTCCGGGGCGTCGGGGTCGAGCGTCGGCGTCGTCACCACGCCGATGGCCGAGGAGTTGCGGCCGAACTGCGAGACGGAGTAGTAGACGTAGTAGCGGCCGTCGTGCTTCCGCACGTCCGGCGCCCAGATGACATTGTCGAAGTCGGGCACCACCTGATCGGTCCAGTCGGGCGCCTCGTCGAAGATCTGGGGCTCCTGCGTCCACTCCCCGTCGAGTTCGGACGCGGACCAGACGGCAATCCCTTCCCCCGTCCCGAACAGGTAGTACCGGTCGCCGTCCTGCGCCATCACGGGATCGTGGATGGGCGTCTCGGTCGGCTGGGCGGCGGCCGGCCCGGCCCCAAGTCCCGCGAGCAGGACGATCCCGGCGATCGCCCCCAGAACGGCGTTCCAGTGGAATAGCGTGCTCCGGTGGGGAGGGGAGGTGTGGTTGGGCAAAGACATGGGGAGAAGGTCGTAGCGCGGAGAAGCGAGGAGGGACAAGCCCGGACCGGGGCTACCGAAGCGACACGTCGGGCCAGCCGTGGAACCACTCGATCGGGCGGATCCAGAGCGCCGGGCGGCCGTCGCGCTGCGCGTCGTAGCCGTGGAAGACGAGGTGGTCGACGCCGTTGAACGTGTAGGCGGCGTTGTGCCCCACCCCGGGCCAGCGCTCGTTGCCATCCACCACGAGCGACCCGCCGCCCAGGCGCATGTCCTGGTCCTCCTTGTCGAGATAGGGCCCCGTGATGTCCTCGGAGCGGCCCACGACCACCCGGTACGTGCTCTCCTCCCCGCGGCAGCAGAGGCCCCAGGAGGCGAAGAGGTAGTAGTAGTCGCCGTGCCGAAAGATGAAGGGCGCCTCGACGGCCCCGTTCATCCGGTCGCCGCCGTCCCGCTCGCCGAGCTTCCAGTAGCGGTGGCGCGCCGCGAGGGTGTGCCACTCGGCGTCCGCGGCCACCTCGGTCGGCGGATCCGCCAGCTGCACCAGCTTGATGCCGTCCCAGAAGGACCCAAACGCGAGCCAGGGGGTCCCTTGCTCGTCGATCGTCAGGTTGGGGTCGATGGCGTTCCAGTCGTCGCGTCCCGGCACCGACTCCACCACGCGCCCGTGATCCGTCCATTCGTAGTTCGGGGCGTCGGGGTCGAGCGTGGGCGACGTCGCCACGCCGATGGCGGAGGTGCTTTCCCCGAAGTCGGAGACCGAGTAGTAGAGGTAGTAGGTGCCGTCGTGCTCCGCGATGTCGGGCGCCCACAGGTCGTTGTCGAAGTCCGGCACCACGTCGGCGGCCCAGTCGGGCGCCTCGTCGAAAACCGGGGCCTCCCGGGTCCAATTCTCCCGGTCGGGCGAGGACCACATCGTGACGCCCTCCCCGGTGGCGAAGAGGTAGTAGGTGTCGTCCGCCTCGATCATCACCGGGTCGTGGGCCGGGATGCCGGGCGTGGCCGGCTGGGCGACCGCCGCCCCTCCGGTTCCCAGGCCGAGAACGGCGGCGAGCACGACGGCTCCGAAGACGAAGAGCGGGCGCGACGGAGAGAAGGGTGAGGGAAGCACAGCCGGGGCATTCTGGGTGAGTGGGGAGCGGAGGGTGAACGGCGGGGCTACCGTGCGATGCGCCCCTTCAGCATCGTGACGGAGTGGGCCGGGAACGTGTAGGTGAAGGCGTCCCCGCTCACCTGCACGTCGTCGAGCCGCTCGGTCTGCACCGGCTGCTCTTCGAAGTTGTTGCGCGTCTTTACGGTCGGGCCGTTGATTTCGTAGACCTCGAACGGGCCCTCAAACGCACCGGTCTGGGCGAGAAGGTCGGTCGTGATGGCCTCGTCCTTGTTCCGGTTCACGACGTTGATGATGACTTCGCCGTTGTCCTTGTGGGTGGCCGAGACGTCGAGGTAGGGCACGTCGGACTGCTGGGTCCGCTGCTCGCCGAGCCCGATGACGAACTCCTCGGTGTCGTAGGTTTCGCTGTTGACGTGCACGTCGAGCGAGGTGCCGTAGGCGTGCTCCGAATAGAGCTGGAGCGGATAATAGATCGTCTGCTTGAACATGTCGTCCGGCGTCGTAAACATCGTCCCGATCACGTTCACGAGCTGGGCCAGGTTGGCCATCTTCACGATGTCGGCGTTCCGGATGAAGCCGTTCAGGAAGCCCGCGATGACGAGGGCGTCGGAGAGGTTGTAGCGTTCCTCCAGGGCCGTCTCCCCCTCCATGTCGGAGCCGGAGCGGGCGCGGTACCACACGTTGTACTCGTCCCAGGCGATCTTAATCTCGTCCTCGCGCTCCGCGTCCTGCATCGCGATGTCGATCAGCCCCTCCACGAGCTCGGTCCGCTCCTCCATCACATGGGGCGTGGACTGGAAGTTGTAGTAGTTGTCGTTAGGGTTGCCCACGTAGATGTGGAGGGCGATGTAGTCGACCACGTCGCTCAGCTCATTCAGGACGACCCGGTTCCAGTGCATCGGGTCGGCGTCGGGGCGGAAGTTGGAGGCCCCCGCGGCCACGAGACGGATGCTCGGGTCCGTGCGTGTCATCATCTTGGCCGCCTCGCGGGCCTTCTTGCTGTAGTCCTCGGCGTTGAGGTGGCCGATCTGCCAGAAGCCGTCCATCTCGTTCCCGAGGCTCCAGTACGTGATGTCGTAGGGCTCCTCGTGGCCGTGCTCCTTGCGGAGCTCCGAGTAGTAGGTGCCGCCCTCGTAGTTGGTGTACTCCACCCACTGCTGCGCCTCCTCGATGGTGCCAGTGCCCAGGTTGACGGCGAAGTAGGGCTCGGTGCCCACCGCCTCGACGAACTCCATAAATTCGTTGGTGCCGAACTCGTTGGTCTCCACCCGGCTCCAGGCCAGCTCCAGCCGGTTGGGGCGCTCCTCGCCCACCCCGTCCTTCCAGTCGTAGTTGGACACGAAGTTGCCCCCCGGGTACCGCATCAGCGACACGTTGAGGTCGCGGGTGGCCTGGAGGACGTCCTCCCGGAAGCCCTGCTCGTTGGAGAGCGGGGAGTCCGGGTCGTAGATGCCCCCGTACACGTTGCGGCCCAGGTGCTCCACGAAGTTGCCATAGAGCAGGGAGTCGACCTCGCCGATCGTCCGATCGATATCGATTTTGATTTCGGCGTTTTGTGCCGACATGGACCTGGGCGTGAGGAGAGCCACTGCCAGGAGAACCGCTGCCAGCGAGGCGCTCGTCAATGAAAGGCGCCGGAAAGACATGTATAGGTCGTGGATGTGCGGAAGGAGAATGCTGGGAGATTCAGACAGGCGTGAAGAGGACGCCCTCGCGTTCACGATGTCCCCCTCGGCACCTTAGCTTTAGTAGCCTGGATTCTGTTCGGCCGCGGGATTGGTATCAAGTTCGCTCTGCGGGATGGGGAGGTACTCACGCCCGTCCCGGTAGCTTTCGAAAGCCGGGTCGTTTTGAGCCAGGCGGTCCAGCTTCTCCGGATCATCCAACCAGCCCCAGCGGCGGATATCGTCGAAGCGTTTGCCTTCCCCTGCCAGTTCGAGTTTTCGCTCAATGGCGATCCGTTCTCGCATCTGCTCCTGCGAGAGAGAGGCAAACTCAGCTTCGCGGTCGGGAAGGTTCGCGCGGTCACGTACCTGCTGGATGTACTGCGCCGCAGTCGTCTGGTCTCCGAGCTCATTCCGCGTCTCTGCATACATCAGAAGCACGTCCGCGTAGCGCATCGCCCGAATGTTCAGTCCGCTCCCACTAAATGGTTCAGGGCCTCCTTGATCAGACTGATACTTGCGCCAATAGATCGGATTTTCCCCGGCATCAATTTGGTCGGAATAGACCTCTTGAAAGTCGTCACCATAGACGGTTTCTCCCGGTTCGTTGTAAAACATGGTGGCCCCGAGCCGTGGGTCGTCTTCCCCGTTCACCGTCTGCTCCTGCTTAAAGTCCTCGAAGAGCGACTGCGTTGGAAGGGTATCTGAGAACCCGTATCCCAGCGGCGAGAACGTGATGGACCGCCACTGCACTTCGCCCCAGTTGGGCTGGGGGACGCCACCGAAACCGACCTCATTTCCCCCCACCGACTTCGTGAACTGGATTTCCCAGATCGACTCTTTGTTGTTCTCGTGCTGGAGATCCCCATTCCAACGGGGGTTTTCCACAAGCCCGTATTGCCCTGAGTTGATGATCTCCTCAAACTGGGCGTCAGCCTTTTCCCACCGCTCATTGAAGAGGTAGGCCTTTCCCAGGTATGCCGTTGCCGCACCCTGAGTCACTCGGCCGACATCTTCGTCGTAGCTGGCTGGAAGGTTCTGCTTAGCAAACTTCAAGTCCCGAATGATCTGGGCCCAGACGCTATCTGGGTCCGCTTGCGGCTGCTCTACGTTGCCTGGATCTTCCACCACCTCGGTCAGAAGAGGGATGTTCTTAAAGAGCTTCACGAGCTTGAAGTAGTAGTGCGACCGAAGAAACCGGGCCTCTCCGAGGATCCGGTTTTTCAGATTCTCCTCCATGTCGATCCCCGGGACGTTCTGCACTACCTGGTTGGAGTAGAAGACCCCTTGGTAAGATTGATCCCAGATAATCGCGGGCAGTATCCCTTCAGCGGGCTCGGTGAAATTATCAACGGCCGTGAAAGCAGGAAACGGAGAATCCGCGGTGGCTTCATCGCTCCGCATGTCCTGAGCTGCATGTAACATGCGGTTGTACATGCCATCATACGTGAGCGGCTCGTAAGCCGCATTCACGCCCTGAATAGCCTGCTCTCTGTTCGCCCAGAAGGACTCGGTGGACTGCTGGTTCGGGTTTTTAACTTCCAGCAGGTTGCCGTCGCAGGCGGTGAGCAAGAGCAAGGTGGCGAGCGCAAGACCGACGATTCGAAACATGCTCATGGGGACCTATCGAGTTGGGGGGTAGCGGGTGAGTGTAGGTGGAGTCGGGGCCGTCTACGCAGGCACGACTAAAACGTCACCTGCACCCCGGTCTCGAAGCGGCGAGGATGGGGCCAGGCCGCATCAGCAAATCCTCGGCTGAAGAGGCCGTCGTTTGCGATGTTGTTACCGGCTGCATCGCCAGAGTTCGTACCGATCTCCGGGTCCAAACCACTGTATCCGGAAAGGGTCAGGAGATTTTTTCCTGAGACGTACACCCTGAGCTCGTCCATGCCTACCTGCCTCACGAGGCTCTGCGGCACGGTGTATCCGACGGACAGGTTTTTGAGGCGCATGTAGGACCCATCTTCAACCCAGCGGTCGGAGGCGCGAATATTCCCGTTCGGATCGTTGAAGATGGCTCGCGGGAAGCGCGCGTCGTTGTGCTTGTCGTCAGGGGTCCAGTGGTTTTCGAAAGCGCGGACCGAGGTGTTGTTATAGTCCCGCATGTTCTCAACGTAGTTGCGGGTCTGGTTGTAGATCTTATTCCCGTAATTACCCTGCAGAAAGATGGTCGCGTCCAAGTTGTTATACTGCAGGTTGGCCGTGAAGCCGTAGGTGAAGTCGGGGGTCGGGCTTCCGAGAGACCTCCGGTCGGCTTCGTCTATAACACCATCGCCGTTCAAGTCTTTGAACCGGATGTCTCCCGGCGCAGTGAAGCTTTGACGGGCAAGCTCATTTCGGCGCTCCTGGGGATCCATGTTCTGGTGAGTAGGGGTATCCTCGGCATACACCTCATCCCAGTTCTGGAAGATGCCGTTTGTGACGTACCCGTAGATTTCGCCAACCTCGCTTCCGACTGCCGTTCTACTGGCAGCGCCGAAGATCGGCTCACCATTTCCAAGCGACAGCACCTCGTTGTTGCGGGTGCTCGCATTGGTGCTCAGCTCGTAACTGAGGTCTCCGAGCGTATCGTCGTAGCTGAGCGAGATCTCAAACCCAGAGTTGCGAATACTGGCCGCGTTAACGGGCGGCGCGTCCGCCGCTCCGAAAGACCCTGGTAACGGGACGGACACGAGGATGTCTTCCGAGTCATTTCGGTAGTATTCGATGGTGGCGTCAAACCGGCCATTGAAGAGCGAGGCGTCAATCCCGACTGTACGGGACACCTGCGTTTCCCACTTCAGCGCCGAGTTCGCGAGGCTCACCTGGATGGCTCCATCGGCAAGCTGATCAGCAAAGTTGTAATTTGCGTTCGAGTTGATAAAGGCCTGATCCGCAAAGTCTCCGATTTGCTGTCGCCCAAGCTGCCCCCAGCTTCCTCGGATCTTGAGGTCACTCACCCAAGAAAAGTCGAAGAAAGATTCCTCACTGATGCGCCACCCCACTGATGCGGAAGGAAAATTCCCGTAGCGGTTCTGGTCGCCGAAGCGGGAAGACCCGTCCCGCCGGAACGAGGCCGTAAGCAGATACCGGTCATCGTAGTTATATTGCAGGCGCCCGTAGAAGGACTGGAGGGCGCTCTCCGTCCGGAAACCTTCCGACTGCCTGGTCGATGCCTGATTGATCACCTTGAAGAACGGCCGACTGTAACCGATGCCACGTGCGGTGTTCTGGTCAAGCCATCGCCGCTCTACTGAGTACCCACCCACTACGTTCACGTCGTGAGCCCCGAAAGCCCTGTCGTAAGTGACGGTATTCTGCAGAGCCGCATTCACGAGCTCATTGCGGATCTGGTTGAGCTCTCCCTCCTGCTCTTGGAAGAAGAAGCCCAGATCGTAGGTGGGGATGAAGAAGTCCTCGAAGAAGCTCCGCGAGTCGTAGCTCGCGTCGAGCTTGTAGGTCAGGTTTTCCACGACCTCAAGCTCCCCAAAGAAATTGGCGAGCACGCGATTTACCTCTTGCTCCCGCTCCAGAAGGTTATTTGCCCCTACCACGTTTAGGGCGATGGCCTCCTCTTCTCCTGTATCGGCCCCGCCGTACCCCCCGAGCCGACTCTCATCAACAACCGGGATTGTTGGAGGTGCCTTGATCATTTCGGCGAAGAGCGAGTTGATAAATCGCGAAGTCTGCGGCTTATCCTCTGAGTGGGTGAAAGACACGTTTTCCCCGAGCGTCAGTCGGCCGATCTCGTGGCTGGAGTTGATCCGGGCGTTATACTGCTCGTAGTACGGGGCCGAGCCACGCATATGCCCCTCGCGGGCCGAATACCCGGCCGAGACGCTGTAGGTGCTGTTCTCGTTACCCCCCGAGACACTCAGGTTGTGCTCAGTAGAGTATCCCGGCTCTAACGCCACGTCTTGCCAGTTCGTGTTGATGTTGCTGACAAACTCCGAAGAGTTTGGGTCGTTGGCCGGAGCTGGCGGCTCTCCCGCGTTCCCGAGCAACTTGTTGTTGAACTGCTGGAAGCGCTCTCGCCCAAGCATGTCGATGCGCTGATGGATGCGCTCAGTTCCCACAGAGGCGTCATACGAGACTTGGAGGCCTCCCTCTGCGCTTCCATCGGCCGTTTCAATAATCACAACGCCGTTGGCGGCCCGAGAACCGTATATGGCCGAAGCCGCAGCGTCCTTCATCACCTGGACAGACTCGATGTTGCTGAGGTTGAAATCGATAATATTTTCGACCGGCACCCCGTCCACCACGTACAGAGGACTTGTGGCCCCGAATGTCCCGATGCCCCGGATGTTGATGGCCGGGCTTTCCCCAGGAGCTCCACTCGTCTGTACGTTCACTCCCGCCACCTGTCCTTCAAGGGCGTCTGCAATGCTTGAGCTCGATGACTTCTTAAGCTCATCGGTGTTCGCCACCGAAACCGACCCGGTCAGGTCGGATCGCTCCTGGGTCCCGTAGCCGACGACCACGACCTCCCCTCCAGAGAACGTGCTGGGGGCAAGGGACACGTTGATTTGGCTGCGCCCCTCAATGGGAACCCGCTGCGTGGCGTACCCCACGAACGAGAAGACGAGGGTGTCGGTCGGGGAGGGCGCTGTGAGCTGGTACTGCCCCTGCTCGTCCGTTGTGGTCCCCGTCGTCGTCCCCGCCACCACGACGTTGGTCCCCGGAAGCGGGCTCGACTCGACCGAATCCGTGACGGTACCCGACACCTGGTGCTGTCCAAAAGCGGTTCCAGAAGCGAGCAAAAACGCTCCGAGAAAGACACTCAAAACCAGAACTCGTGAGGAAGGGTGCTTCATAACGTCCTGACGTTGATGCGTAAGTCGGTGCATGGGTGCGACGGGAGCGTTCCGCCACGCTTGGGAAGTAAGAAACATAAAGTCTCAGACGACGAGACGGTGGAGCAGGCCTGAACCATCGCCTCCTCCCTGTGCCCCGGCCTTCAAGGCCGAGTCCCTACCGTCATGGGAGGCGCTCCTTTGAAGCGGCGGCTCTGCCCGTAAAGCAACGCCCGTCGTTCGGAGGAATGCAAGACACCACGCCGACCCGTCGCTTCGGCAGACGTGACCAATCGGGGTGTCGCAGACAGTCCGGCCGTTCGAGGCGGCCCCGCGAGCCCGCAGGCTTTTGATTATCTGTTAAGCTATGGAGAACAGTAAACCATTTAATTTTGGTTTTCAAGTTTGTTAACCACCGGACGTTCTTCTTTCTCTTTTCTTAAAAAAGCGTTTCCATTGGTCCTCGGAGACGCTTATCGGCACAGCAGCCACCTTCCAGGGGCTCCGGTAAACTGCCACCTCTTGGCCTACAGCGTCGTGTGCCACGTGCGGGCACAGGTGTCACCCGAACCGATCCGACCCCAACAGGCGGGTGGACCCGTCGGTGGACCGAACATCGGTCGCCGGCGGCGACGGGCAGGGCCTCGCACAGTTCTGCGACGCCGACGGCACGTCCCGGTGCGTGGTAGAGTGGCGACAGCCCACCAGCTTCCACCTACATCAAAATCCAGGCCGGCTCCTCCGTCGGCTGCCCCCGATGGACGCCTCCACGCAGAGCTCCTGTCCCGACGGGATCGATCGGTGGCGTAAGCTTTACCACGGGAATGATTTCGCTCCCTAGTCCGTACGCCGACGGCTAACCGCCTCCGCGGCGGCTCGCATCACGGTGCCGCCCCTCGAAGGACCCCCGCCCCGCCTCGCTCCGCCAGACCGTTCGCCCGTCCGCCCGTGCCCCCCGGCCCCGAGCTCCGCATTCCGTCCCACTCGCGGCGGGTCCTTTTACTTTGTCGGTACGCACCCTTAACGTTTAACCGATTTAACTTTCTTAACCAACGGAAGCGCTTCTTATGGCCTTAGGAACGATTGACTGGCTGGTGGTGGCCGGCTATTTCCTGGTAATCCTGGGGTTGGCCTGGTGGGTCATCAAGCAGCAGGAAAACACGACTGAAGACTACTTTCTGGCCGGCCGCCACCTGGGGTGGCTCGTGGTGGGGACGTCGATCTTCGCCTCGAACATCGGGTCGGAGCACCTCGTGGGGCTGGCCGGAAGCGGCGCGACCGACGGGGTGGCCCTCGCCCACTACGAGCTGCACGCCTGGTGCCTCCTGGTGCTGGGGTGGGTGATGGCCCCCTTCTACATGCGCTCCCAGGTCTACACGATGCCGGAGTTTCTGGAGAAGCGCTTCTCCCCGCTGGCCCGGACGGTGCTCTCGCTGATTTCGCTGGTCGCCTACGTGCTGACGAAGATCGCGGTCGGCATCTTCGCCGGGGGCATCGTCTTCGGCGTGTTGCTGCCGGAAATCAGCTTCATGGGCCTGAACAGCTTCTGGGTCGGCTCCATCCTGGTGATTGTGCTCACCGGCGCGTACACGATCTTGGGGGGGCTGCGTGCGGTCGCCTACACCGAAGCCCTGCAGACGGTCATCCTCATCATCGGGTCCCTGCTGGTGCTGGTCTACGGCCTCGACGCGATCGGGGGCTGGAACCGCCTCTACGAGGTGGCCGGCACGGAGATGTTTGACCTCTGGAAGCCGATCGTGCCGGCCGGCTACGAGGCCACCTGGGCCCCGATCCAGACCGAAACCCAGATGGCCTGGTACTTCAACAGCAACTACCCGTGGCCGGGGATGCTCTTCGCGGCCCCGATCGTGGGGCTCTGGTACTGGACCACCGACCAGTACATCGTGCAGCGCGCCCTCGGGGCCCCCGACGAGCGGCAGGCGCGCCGCGGCTCGATCGCGGCGGCGGCCCTGAAGCTGCTCCCGGTCTTCATCTTTATCATCCCGGGCATCATCGCCTTCGCCCTCGCGAAAACCGGGGAGGTGCCGGCCATGACCAACGAGCTGATCAACAGCCAGGGCGAGGTGATCAACCAGAACGCCCAGGGGGCCTTTCCGATGATGGTGATGCACGTCCTGCCGGTCGGCATCCGCGGGATCGTGGTGGCCGGCCTGCTGGCGGCCCTGATGAGCTCGCTGGCCGGGGTGTTCAACGCGTCGGCCACCCTGTTCACGATGGACTTCTACAGCCGCCTCGTGCCGGAGGCCTCCGAGCGGCACCTGGTGTGGATGGGCCGGCTGGCCACGGC
>CAYULG010000043.1:0-14362 GCA_964445365.1 uncultured Salinivenus sp.
AGTGACGGTAGAGGAGGATTTTCGGAGCAGTTTTTAAAAGTGATAGGTAGCCAGTGCGGGGCCAACGTTTCCGCTCTTGTGTAGCATTTTTCAGGACAGAAGTCAGGGGCCGCATCGCCACGTGGGCCCACGCTACCCGAAGCCCCTCTGTTCTGTGGAGCACACCCCCGCGAGCCCGTGTCGAAAATTACGGGAGGCCGAGCGGAATACCCTGCACCATTCTACACAAGAGCAAACGTTTTTCCTCTGATCTACTCGGGATCAGGGGCTCTCGTTCTTTGGACGGAGACGAAAGTCCAGACTCCGCTCCACCTTCTGGCCGCTCACCGCGTCCTCGATTTGGACAGTGACCTGGACCGGTTGCGGCTCTTCAGGGGTGGCATCCCCCCAGTCCAACTGGATTACTTCGGTGACTGTCCGACTCGCGGCCGTATACGAGGTGGTCGCAACGGTACGCTCCGTGTCCGATCCGCCCAGTCCCAGAAAGCCCCCTCCGTCATCGGTCTCGCGACGCATCTCGTAGGAAACCTCGTACCGGGTTCGGTCCTGGGAGTCGTACGTAAGGTGATAGACCTCAAAGTATAGCAGCACGGAGGCATCCGCGGCCAGTGTGGAGAACGGATACGGCTCCGCGGTCGCGGTCGGCGTTGCGGGATCGAACTCGCTCCCCTCCGGCACGATCATGGGCCGCAGATCACTCATCTCAAGCTGGGCCGGGTCGGCCGAAAGAGGCTGGAGGCCGTCGACCCGAAGGGTATGTCGCCCGGTCTGCTCTCCAATCTGTGTGGTTCCACTGTGCGTGAGGGCGTCGTAGCGGTCCCACTGAAGGGCGAGATGAAAAGGATCCGTGTCCCCGACCGTCGTCAGCACCTCCGGCGCAAGACGACGCGTCTCCTCTTTCCCCCCGCCCACCTCGAAGACGTACTGGGTAGACTCCCTTTTTCGCCGTGCATAGTCCGGCCCATGCTGTACGAAGGAAACGTCGACCACCTGCCGGTCGGAGCTCAGATCCCCCTCAGTGAAGTTTCCTCCCCAGTACACTTCTGTACGAGTCGCGCCATCCTCTTCAAGAAACCGGGCCGTTCGGACCTCGACCGGGAGTGGCTGCTCGGTGGTCGCGGCATCCGAATGTTGCTGCGGCATCTCGGACGCTCGTTTCCGGACAAAATTCCGCTGCTTGTGGCGGCTTTTTTGTATCGCCTCCGCCGCAACCTCATTCGGCGGCGTTCGACCGCGCACGGTACGCTCGCCGGGCCCATCGCCAACCGCCGCACTCGGATTCGGCCCCAAGATGTCCTGCAATGCCTCTTGCTCCGTGAAATAGGCCGCGAGATCCGCGTATACGGCACTGGACTCCATGTTGTAATGCATGGCCAGATGCCGGTACACGTAGCGCAGAGCGGCCATCGCCGAGTACGCCCGGTTTTGGCTCCGATCCGCGGAGTGAAAGTTGCCCTTCAAGGCATGGGGAATCAGATCCATGGCTTTTCCCAACTGATACTCCCCCTTCCGCCGGACGAACAAATAGTGGCCCCGATTCCCCACGCGGGGATAGCTCCAGATCTCGTTCTTCGGGAAGTCTCCCCGGTGCACCCCCACCCCGAACCGAATCACCTCCCGGTGGAACTGGGCACTCGCGAACGAAATGGAGTCGCGCCGGGCCGGCGCCCCGTAGCGAACGTAGAGATCCCCACGCTCATCCCATTCCGCCGCACGTCCCGCATCCGAAAAGGAGGCCTGTGCTGTCTCTACCCGATCGAGGTGCTCTTCGAGACGCTCATTGACGGCGGTTGCCGGCAGGGGATCTTGCCGACGCCACCACGCGAGAAGCCACTCTCCGGCCCCCTCTCGAAAGGTCCATGTCTCCGGGGTCTTCGCCTCTCCCTCTCTCAGGAGACGCCCCCAATGACGCTCGTTGAGCAGCGGCGCCATCTGGGCCACATGACGCCGCACCACGAGGCGATCGTCCGCACGAAGATTCGTCACCCCTGCTCGTCGGAGAAGCCTCCTGTAGACCTTCATGAGAGGCGGACGCTCCGCCTCTGATCGTGCCCAGTTCGCCCATAGATGCGCATCGTACAACCGGGCGTCAAACGATCCGTCGCTCCTCAGTGCCTGAACTCCTTTCCGCCAAGCCCATCGCATGGAATCCGGGTGCTCGCAGGCCTCATAGGCCTTCCCCAACCAGAAAGAAACGGCCCCGTAGCGTTTATCCACCCGGGCCGGGCGGCGCTCAAAAGGGGATCGGAGCAATGCCTTCGCCCGTTCACACTCTCCCTGCTGATACGCCTCAACCCCTTGGTGTACAGGATCATCCCCGGAGGCGACAAACCCAGCCACCAGCACGGCTCCACACAGCAAAAGCACCGTCCCCCAGATCCTCGCCCCCGATGCAGTCCTGAATGCTTCGTCGTCCATAGCGCACTCGAATCAGTCGTTCAAGATCTGGACGACATTTAGACACTCTCGGTTCATTTATTGTTCACAGGAAGCAGCGAATTCTTCGCAACACTCCCGTTACGGCACCCCCCTTACTTCAAATGTCTTCCGCCCTCCGTCTCAGCCGATCGCTACGATTCACCGGACTCATGTGTGCCCTCGTACTGTTCACGGGTGGGTGTGGAGGCACCTCCCACTCCACGTTTGATCCCTACGACGGCACCCGAACCCTTCCCACGACCCAATCCATCCCTCACCCGGATTCTCTCCGCGACGTGACCCTGGTCTCCCAGCCGGACAGCGTACAGATTATCCTCGATCGTCCCTATTCCGCCCTCATGAAAAAATGGTCGGCCCAGGTGCGGTCGGACCAGGATGCGTTTCGCCCGGCCCCGTTCAGCACCTTCACGACCCTGCGGAGCCGTGAACTGGCCCTCGCCACCCTCGAGCGCAACGAGGGGATCAGCTCGTTGAGCGTTCAACGGGCCCGCAAGCGCCTCCAAGAAGCCCACGAGGCCTACGAAGAGACGCTCGTATTCCAGACTCAGTTGTTCGTCGCCGCCGATCGCATTTCGGGGCCGTACTCCCCGCTCCGGCAGCGGGTCGTGGCAACCCTTCGTGTGGACGGGGAGCACACGTACGAGTCAACGGACATGGAGAAATCCGAGGTGCAGTTTTCCAATCGGGGGAACGGAGGGGCCTACCAGTTTACAATCACCAGCTACTTCGACCGCAAGCCCGACGGCCGTGATCTCTTGTCGGACTCGGAACGCCTAACGCTCTCAATGCGCCCCTTCACTGGCCTGACCGACCTGGGCTTTGAATGGAGGCGCGAGGACCCGTGACTTCCCTTCTGACTCTCGCCCCCACCAAAAAAAGAAACCGCCCCGCCGACCATGTGTGTCGGGCGAGGCGGTTCCAAGTCGTTGAGTCCAGGGGACCTAGTTGGTCGGCGTCGGTAGGATGTTGATGGTAAGGTATCGCATCGTCTCTGCGGGCTGAACGTTCGCGTCGGGATTGCCGTCGAGACGGAGCCCAACCTGCGTCGGGCCACCGCCATCCGGGATCCCCTCGAGAATCGTTACCTCGAAGTTCGCTGAACTCGTGTCAGACGGGAGCGTGTAGGAGCCGTCAATCTGAAAGTTCTGGCCTTCCTGGGCCGTCGTCGCCAGAGCTAACACCGTGGTGTCTTGCCGAGCACTTCCTGTGTCGGTGCGCACCTCGCGCACGTAGTTGACGCGCTCCGGGACGGTGCCGTAACTGATGTCCACGCTCGAGGACCGCTGCTCACCGATAAGCTCCGTACCCAGTGAGATGGTCGTGTCTGGACTATTTACTGGCTCCGGCACCGAGATGGTCGGGGGCTGATCCGCCGATTGAGCACCAGCAACCAGGTCAAACTCGAAGGCAATCCGATCTCCCTCATCGTATGCTGTGCCAAACTCGTCAAAGCAGCCCGTGAGGACTACGGCGCAGGCCACACTCACGAGGAAAAGGGCGAAGGGGCGAAAGCGTGTCGTATCCATGCTCATTAGAGATTTAACCGTTGTGCGCTTGAATTCGGAAGTCGGAGGGTTGGCGTCCCGGACGGTGAGTCCGGGACGCCCACACAACCGCAGTTCGTCGAAGGAGTGCGACCGGCCTAGTAACCCGGGTTCTGCTCAAGCTGCGGATTACTCGTCACTTCGCCATTTGGAAGCGGAGCAAGAATTCGGAATTCCTCGTACTCAACCTCATTCTCTGGGACATTGCCCTGGGGCTTCGGAATATCCTGAGCCCGACGCTTCAGCGTGAAGAAGCGGTGTCCCTCGTACACGAGTTCTCGGCGTCGCTCCACAAGGAGGGAGTCGATGAAGTCCTGCTTGTTGTTGAAGTCCGACGTGTTTAGGCTACTCAAGCCGCGGTTAGTCCGAATTGTGTTGAGGTCGCTAACAGCTCCGGACGTCACGGCATTGTTGTCCTCAGCACGCGCTTCCGCCCGGATGAAGTACAGCTCTGAAAGTCGGATGACGGGAATGCGATCCGCAAAACTCCCAAGCGTCTGATTATACTTGCCAAGGATGATCTCCCCGGAGGACAACGTGTCGATGAGGGTCCGACGAGCATCCCCCTGTGGATACGTCTGCACGAGATCCTCGGTGGGTACGACCTGAAAGTTGAAGGTTCGGAAGCCTTCACTCGAAGGGGCATCCGCCGCTCGCGAGGCGAACGAAAGGGAGGAAAGCGACTCGTTGGAACTCGTTGCAGCTCCGTCCTGGCCCGGGGTCATTCTTAGTTCGAAGATCGACTCCGGAAGCGTCTCCGCAAACCAGGCGCTCGGGTAGTCGGACTCGGTCATCATCCGGGCGCCCATCTCTTCTGCCGCCGCGATGGCGTCCGTAGCGGCCTGCTCGGCCTGGCCCCAGTTCTCCAGGTACAGGTTAACGCGCGCAAGCAGAGCACGGGCCGCAGCCTCGTTGGCGCGGAACTTACTGACCGACTTCCCTTCCAGTCTGCTGATCGCCGCCTCCAAGTCCGAAGTGATCTGACCGTATACCTCGGCATTCGTAGCGCGGGCCTTGAAGTTTGCGTCGTCCGGAGACTCCGTGGGTTGAGTACGCATGATCACGCCGAGATCGAACCCATTTACCTCGCGGCCCGGCTCGTACGCTTTCGTCCGGATCAGATCGAAGTAATTCAGCGCCCGAAGGAAATGTGCTTGGCCCCGAATCCGATCTTTGATGTCCTGAGGATTAGGAGATTGAATCCCCTCAAGATCTTCGATTTTCGTGATGATGTTGTTCGTCAGGTTGATCGCGTCGTACGGATTGCCGTAATCCGTCAGGTGAGCCCCCGGCTGGCTCCGCGTGACGTCGTTGTACCGGTTTGCCCCCTGAATAAAGCCGGAGTTATCCGCCAGAGCTTCAGGGTACAGCATGTAGAACTGGCCGTACCGCGTGACGCTCTGCAACTGGTCGTACCCCTCACTCAGCACAGCCTCAAATCCGGTCAGTGACTGAAACGCATCACCGGCGGCCACGCTCTGGGAAGGCTTTGCTTCGTCCAGCGACGTCTGATCACACCCTGCAAGGGCAACAGCCCCAAGGCCGAGAAGCAAGAGAAAAGTGGTAAGCTTGTATTTCATGATAGACCCTTCGTCGTTCGATTCGAACATCTCGTGGTAAACCATTTACGTCGCGCGACGGGACCGGAAGAGCCACATTCCATCTCCGGTGTGGGACCCTCCCGGTCCGTGCGCACAGCAACGCGGAGCTACAGCGTAATGTCGATGCCGGCGGAAAAGGTCCGGCCCTGAGGGAACTCCCCGAGCGACGTACCGATGACTTCTGGATCGAATCCGGTAAATTCGGTCCAGGTTGCCAGATTCCGGCCCTGAACGTAGATATTCACGTTGTCGACCTCCGGAATCTGGCTCAGCAGGCTGGACGGCATCGAGTATCCCACCCGCACGCGCTTGAGGCGAATGTACGACGCATCCTCCAGCCAGCGTGTTGTGGCAAATCCGTTCGCCGGGAACGGCCCGAAGGAGTCCAGGAAGCCAGTTGGGCGCGGAGTATCCGTTACGTCACCGGGCTCTTTCCAGTAGTCCAGGGCCTCGTCGCTGCGGCGGAGGAACCAGAAGGTATTAGACTCCAGGAAGTACGCGTCGTTGTTGAAGGTGGTCCTTCCATAGTCGTACTGGAAGAAGACCGTCGCCGTGAGCCCCTTGAAGGAGAATTCGTTTGTCAGTCCTCCGTAGTAGTCAGCGTTGGTGTTCCCAACGAGCCGCTGATCTTCCACGTCCGTGGGGTCGTACGTCAGGTTCCCGTTCGCGTCGCGGTACATGGACGCGCCGTTGGCTGGGTTGACACCGGCGAAGGGCGTGAGCTGAATCTGGTCCGGCTCTCGCCCCTCGCGGAATACACCTCCGGCGTTAATCTCTTTCTGGTCCGGCAGTAAATCCTGGACCTCGCTGTCCTGAAAGGCGATGTTGAAGTCCGTTCTCCACTGGAAGGCCCGATCGATGTTGACCGTTTCCAAGCGGATTTCAACTCCCCGATTCTCAATCGTGCCCACGTTGTCGATGACGCTGCCAAAGCCGCTGTCCAGCGGAAGATCGCGGTTGAGGAGAAGCTCGTCATTGACATTCGAGTACGCGTCCACGGAGGTGGAGAAGCGACCGTCGAACAGAGCAAGGTCGAGTCCCACATTCAGCTCTCGCTTCTCCTCCCAGGTGAGGGTGTTATTTCCGAGACTGGTGGGTCCGATTCCGGCATTCCCGTTGTACTCTCCTCGTGATCCGAATTGCCGGAGGGACCGGAAGTTGCCGATTTCACTGTTTCCGACAACGCCGTAACTGGCTCGGAGTTTGAGATCAGTCAGAAAGTCGGCGTCGGCCAAGAAGTCTTCCTCGCTCAGCCGCCAGTACCCGCTGAGGGTGCCAAAGAGGCCGTATCGGTTGTCTTCCCCAAACCGGGAAGACCCATCGAGACGCCCCGTAGCCCGGAGCTGGTACGTCCGATCATAGGTCCATTCAAGGTCGGAAAAGGCACTCAACTGACGGAACTCTGTCCGGAAGAACGTGGAGGTCGTCGGATTGGCGGCCGAGGAAAGGGTCCGAAAAAGCTCATTCGGAAACCCGTTGCCCTGCATGAAAGACCCAATCTCGGTTTCTCGCTTGAACTCGGTCCCCAGAAGTCCCGAGAAATCGTGGGAGCCCCCGAAGGTGTTGTCGTAGCTGAGGGTTTGACTGACGTTAAAGTTCACGATCCGGTCCTGATCGACCTCCTGCTCTCCACCGACGTCGGCGTTGGGCGGAAGCCGCGGGTCCTCGTAATTCTCTTCAAACGTGTCCTGGAGCTGAAGCCCCCCGAACGTTCGGGCCTGCCAGTTTTCGCTCAGGATCCAATCCAGTGACGTACTCGCATTGACCTGAGTATTGGTCGATTCCCGGGTATTGAATTCCTCTTGTGCAATTGGATTGTACGTGAATACAAAGTTTGGCGCCAGGTTGAACCCACTGTTCGGATTGCCCTCCTCACTGTAGACCGGAGCATTTGGCGGAAGCAAGTATGAGGACCAAAACGGGCTGTTAATGAAGGGCCCATTCGAAATCGTCCCCTGCTTCTGGGTCGTGCTCACGTCGACCTTCGCGCTGGCACTGAGCCACTCCTTCACGTCTTGCTCGACGTTGGCCCGCAGGCCCCCACTCCGAAGCTTCGAGTCGATGATCTGCCCCTGGTCGAAGCTGAACCGACCGGACACGAAGAAGCGAGTGTCTTGGTCCCCCCCTCGTACCGAGAGGTTATAATCCTGCGTCCAGGCCTTCCGGTACACTTCATCGGGCCAGTCCACGGGTCCCACATCCGTCGACCCGAGATGGAGCCCTCCTCCGGCTAAAGAGTTGTTGCAGAACGAAGCAACCGTCTCTCGCACGAAAAAAGGATTGCCACTGGGCAATCCATCGAGCGGGCACCCCTCATTGGTAAATCCAACTTGTCGCCCCTCCTCCGGAGTAAATTCGTCGAAGAAGCCTGCGTTGATGAACGGCTGGAACGTACGGTTCAGTGCGTCTCCGTACCCGTTCCCTACAAAGTTCGCCCACTGGTCGAGGGAAGCCATGTCAAACTTCTTGATGCGGTCCACACGCCCGGCCGTGGAGCTGAAGGTAATCTGGGAACTGCCCTCTCGACCCGACTTTGTGGTAATCAAAACGACGCCGTTGGACGCCTGTGCGCCATAGATCGACGCCGCGGCTGCATCACGCAGCACCTCAATGTTCGCAATGTCTGCTGGATTGAGGTTGGCAAGGGGATTTCCGGACGACTGCGAAAACGGATCGTCCGTCGAGATCTGAACGCCGTCGACGATGAAGAGCGGATCGTTTCCGGCCGTAATGGACCCGGTGCCTCGGACCCGAACCTGAATCGCCGACCCCGGTGATCCGCTGCCGGACGTCACTCGTACGCCGGCGAGTTCGCCCTGAAGGGCTTCGTCCGCACTTCGAACGTTGGCCTCTTCAATCTCCCCAGCGTCGATACTTCCAGACGCTCCCGTTTCCACGCTTTGTTGCTCAGTACGGTATCCGGTCACTTTCACTTCCCCGAGCTCCTGCGTCGCGGGCTGCATCTGGAAGTTGGCGCGCACGGTGCCATCTTCCGGCACGTTCACGGTCCGCTCTTCGGATTGGTACCCAACAAAGGTAACCTGAATCGTTTGCTCCCCTGCTGGTACATCCGATATTCGATACTGTCCCTCTGAATCCGTGGCCGCTCCCAGATCCTCTCCTTCAATTTGAACGGTGGCTCCGGGAAGGGGACCCTCTTCCTGCGCATCCGTAATGGTACCGACGACAGTTCCCTGCTGGGCCCAGGTCAAACCGGGCAACAGCAGTAGAGTCAGTCCCATGAGCGAGGCCATTAGCAATTTCCTCATAGCAGTTCCAGTCTACTGTCCGAATGGTATCGAATAATGATGGTAACGCCGAGAACGATGGTTCTTCAGGGACGACGAGAGGTTCTCGGTGTGCTTGCGTTGCTGAACTCGCACTGCACAGATCGTCAGTCCGCAAACAGGTAACCCCAGCGCAAATCGATCAGTCAGAACACCAGCGTGGCGCTGAAGGAGAGAAAAATCAGCCTTCCGATTCTCTTATCCGGGGCGCACCTCATGTTGCCTTTGGTAGCAAAGCAAAGAGGTAACTCCTTCAGTAATCCCAGTGCGACAACCTGAGGTGTCAAGCACTGAAGACACGCCATCTGTGTCAGGAATTTCCGCTTCGGTGGGGCGGCATGCCGCATTGTTCATAGTTCTATAAAGTCAAGCAGCCCCAGAAAGTCAAGTCCGGCCCTGCGTCTTCGGTGAGTAGAAGTGACGGAATCGTGAACAGGTTAATACTATTCGCCAATTCCCGTCCGCGAATACAGAAAAATGCTTCGCCGCGGCGACGGGACCCGCCACCATGTTTTTGCCCTCGATAGTTCTACGCCCTCGATAGTTCTACACAGACGAAACGTTGAGAGCAGACCGGCTGCTTGTTTTTCATGAACGTCTGCGACATGTGCGTCAGGGCCGGTCCGGGGGGCCCGCAAACGGACGAACGGTGGTCTCATCGGAAGGATCGCTCTCGTTGCCGGACTCGTCCACTCCGGTCACCCGATAGGCATAAACAGTCCCGTTTTCTACAGTCACATCGGTAAAGCTCGGCTCGGCAACTGGACTCTCGTTCACCGGAGACAGCGACGAAACCGAGCCGGAGGGCAGGGTCGACGTTGATCGGTAGATATTGTACCCGTCCAGATCCTCGGCGTCGACAGCATCCCATTGCAGGGCAATCTGCTCGCTGCCCGAATCGGATTTCAGTTCCGAGGGTACCGGTGGCGGGGTCGAGTCTCCGTCCGACCCAAACAGGCCACAGCCAGCCCCCGCGACGATGAGTATGGAGAGCAACCCAAGTGCCACGCCGACTCGGACGCTCAAAACGTCGACGACGGACGCAGGGCGTATGTCTTGACCTGAAGGGAGTAGCATGTTCTTGACTAATCACTTCCGAATCTGGCATTGATGTGTCGTCCCCCCCACCCTGCCTCCCGAGGACAACCCTCCGGGGCTACAGTTACCGGACAATCGTAATTTTCTGGGTGCGCTGCTGGTCTCCTGCTTCCAACCTCCCAAAATACACTCCGCTTGAGAGCCGCCTGGCCTGTAATTCGACGCGGTGCCATCCCCCCTGTTTCCGCCCGTCGACGAGCGTGGCGACCCGACGGCCGAGTACATCGTACACGACGAGCCGTACCTCCTGCCCCTCCGGCAATGCAAACTCGATCGTCCCCTGCTGCTGCACCGGATTGGGGTAGGCCGTAAGGGTCACCTCGTCCGGCACCACAGCCTCTTTCTGCTCCTTCACGTACGCCTCGGTGCCCACCGCCAACTGTAGGCCGGTGTTTGGTCCGTCCGGCGTCAGGGAGACGGGCGCCTCCGTGCGCAGATTGTAGGTGTGTCCTGTCGCCGGGTGGAGCAACGCAACCGCCCGATTGCCCACGGCCTCCACGTTCTCGACGTCGAGCACGATGCTATGGTCCGTGTCGGCCCGAAGCTGAAGATCGAAGGTGTGTCCTCCCTCCTCCGCAGGCGGACGCCACTCCGTCAGGAGCCCTCCTCGTGATTGGGAGGAGGTTTCCTCCCCCTCCTGGATCCGAAGACTGATCGGCTCGAACCGCCCAGGGGGACCTACGAGGTCCTCCGCTCCCACACCGGTCGACGCTGCATTGTCAATCCCAACCCGAACGGTCGACCCCTCCGCGTCTCGCTCCGGCCGACGGGCCGAGAGTGTCAGCAGGCGCTCCGCGTCGCCCTTCCCTGTCTGCTGGACGCGGATTCTACTGGCGCTGGCGGACGCGCGTTCGACGGGTCGGCCCGGATAGGGCAGCCGCAGCGAATCGAGGCCGGTGTCGTTGAGAAAGTAGTACGCCCGCCCCTCTTTGGCCGACTGAAGGGTATCGGCCCGGCGGAAAAATCCGGCCTCGAAGCTCCACACCGGCGAGAGCGTTCCCCCGTAGCTCTCACGAACGGACTGCACGGCCACCGGCTTCTCCAGTGGGTTCGAGATGATGTTCCATCCCTCGTGGAGCGGAATGGTGGACACGGAATCGCCCGTTAACGGGACGGTCGGAAGCTGATCTTCAACCGTCCATGGATCGGCACTGGTGACCCAGAAGCCCTCCCCCGGCTGGACCTGAAATGCATCCGAGCCGTCGAACTTCAGAAATTGGTCGCCGTCGTCCCAGTACGCCTGCCAGTCAAGGCCCGGGCGGCCCTGGAGGGTTTCGGCCAGGGAACGGTCCACCGTGCCCGGCAAGGCCACGAGCCGGTAGGTCCCGGAACCGGCTCCCGGATTCCTGCTGCTAAACGTTCGGGTCACGTCCACAGATACGGTTTGGGGATACAGGAAGGCCCGGGCCCTCGCGGAAAACGGACTTTCGTTGCGGGCACTGTCGACGGCAGTCACGCGGTAGTAGTACGTCCGACCTTCCGTTGCCGAAGTGTCGGTATAGGTGGTTGTGCCGGTCGGGACACTGGCGAACGGCGTGTGGTCGGACGGAGGCCCACCAATCGGGTCCGTGTCGCGGTAGATTCGGTACAGGGCTCGGTCGGGGGTGTCGACGGCGTCCCACTGAAGCTCCACAGCCTCCGGCTCGGCAGAGGGGGCCGAGAGCGACGCAACTGCGGATGGGGGAGTGACGTCAAGTTGCGCCTCGGGGCGAACCTGCACCCGCAGGACGAGGTCGTTCCCGGTGGTGCTCCACGCAGATCCATCGAATCCCATCGATCGACCGGCCGTCCCCCCGACCGTCTCGGCCAGTACGTTCAGCCGTCCCCCACTCTCTTTCGGCGTCATGACGAGATGATAATCCGTCCCGGGCTCTACCTCCACGCCGGCGTCTTGAAGCCCAATCCAATTGGGGGTGAACGCTGTCAGGGCCTCCGGCGCAACGGCCACGCGAGTCCCAAGGGGAGAACCGGGCGTTCCCGCCCCGTCGTCCGACCAGACCTGGACGTAGAGAGAGTCCGTGAGACCATTCGCCTGCTCGTCCGAGGTGTTCGGCCCAAGCGACAGGTACGCGCCCGACACGGGGCCCTCGACGCTCGGCGTAAACCGGAGGGCAAGGCGCTCCGCCCCCGCCTCCCCGATCGGTTCCGACACGGCGTTCTCGTTGCCGAACTCATTCTCGTAGCTCAGGAGCTCGGACGAGACGGGTCCCTGTTCGTCCTGGTCCCGGCGTAGGGAGAGAAGGGCTCCTACGGCGTTCACTTTTCCGAACCCGAAGACGGGGTTCCAGGCGCCGCCTTGCGCCTCCACCCGGTCGTCGACCCGGGCCGTTTCGGCGAGCAGATCCCGCACCTCATTCGTCGAGAGCGTGGGATCCTGTTGCAGGAGGAGGGCGGCCGTGCCGGCCACGGCCGGGGCGGACATGCTCGTGCCCGCTAGCAAATGATGCTCGCCGTCTCCGACCCGGAAATCAGATCCCAAGCTAGGGCCCGAGGCGTCATCCGAGAGTGCCGAGGCAGTGACCGTTCCCGGTCCCCCCACCACCGGCTTTTGGCGTCCGTCCACGGTCGGCCCCCGGCTGCTCGACCCAGAGATTCGGTCGCGCGTGAGTCCGGCACCGGCGGGCAGGCCCAAGGAAGCGCCCGAGGCATTCGTCCACCGCTGGCGGTGCACGTAATTGCCCACCGTGATCGTCCCCCGGGACGTGCCCGGAGACGTGAGGGTGTACTTCCGGTCGGGATCTTCGAAGTTTGCCTCAATCGTCGCATTGCCGAACCACCCGTGCACCTGTGTGGACTGATCGCCTTCCGCTCGAATCCGAACGGTCCAGGTGCCCTCCGCGGGCGGCTGCGTACTGGTTTGGTCGAAAACACTGACGGAGAACCGCCGCTCAGAAGGCCCTGGCGTGCTTGATACCGAAATGCGTCCCCGAGGAGTGCTGACGGCACTGTCCACAACCGCGTCCGGATCCTGAATGTCGACGGTGAGAGTGTCCTGCGCGTCGGGGGAGTAGGCGGAGACGCTGTACGGACCGGACGCGTACGCCCACAGACTCGCCTGAAACCGGTCGTTCGCATCGCCGGCGGTCGTATCGTATTGCGGGACCACGATCGGTACCTCCACAGAGTCCTCCAGCGCAAACGGGCCTGTGTGGACCGGCTCCCCTCCTGAATTTCCAGCCGACGTTACGACCACCATTTCGGACTCCGTTCCGTCACTGGCGATGTTCTCGACGGCCTGCGCCAGTGGAGACGTTCCGTTTCGGGGACCGCCCCCACCCCCAAGGCTCATGTTCAGGACAACCGGCTTCCCTTCAGCCTCCGCAACGCTTTTGCAGTAGTTCACCCCGTCAATGATTCCGCTCGTCCGTCCGCTCCCTTGAGCCCCGAGCACCTTCACTCCAATGATGGAGGCTCGGGGGGCCATGCCCTGGTACTTCTTGACTCCGCTCGTCTTCTCGAACGCCCGTCCGCTACTCGATACCGTCCCGGCAACGTGCGTGCCGTGCCCATCCTGATCCTGGTGATTGATGCTCCCACCCTGGATGTCTTCGGGAAGAAACTCTGCTCCGTAATTCGGGGCAAAGTTCGACCCGAAGCGCGAGGAATTATTCTCCATGGGCGTGGGCACCGACGTGGTGTCGTCGAACTGGTCCCAGATGTACCGAATCCGGCGTTCCCCGTCGGGACCCTTGAAATCCGGATGGCTCCAGTCAATGCCCGAGTCGAGCACGCAGGTGAGCACGCCCCGCCCTCGATACAGTTTGTCTCCCACGCCGCCCCGATTCAAAGTGCGGGCTCCTACCTCTGCGGCCGCGAGGTCGTTCTGGGCCTCGGCCCGATCCGGAGATCGCACTTGACGGATCCGGTCGAACTGACTAATCCGACGAAGGCCTGAGGGCGTGGCTCGCACGGTCGCGAACTCGTCGAAGACCGAATGGACCTGCACCCCTTCTGCCGCGAGGCTGCCCGGTCGGTCGGCGTACACGATGGCGTCGTACACCGGGGTCCCGTCCGGCTGCCGGGCATCCGGCTGCACGTTCTGTGTCGACGACAGCAGGGCCGAGTACAGGGCTCCGGGTCCCGATTCAGAACGACGCACCCGCTGGGCCTGCGAGCTCCCCGTCCCCGAAAAGGCCTTGGCTCGACGAGAGCCTTCCCGCTTCGCGCGGTTCAGCTTTTCGGAGAACTGAGCAATCACTCCCTCCAGCCTTCCTTGTTCAGCCAGATTCAAAATACGCTCAAACCGACCGTCGAGGGTGGATCTCTGCTCGGGAGTCAGCGACTGTGCCTGGAGGGTCCCTACTCCGCAGAGAAGGAGAACGACGAGGAGAGAGGGAAGTCGACTACGCATGAACGGAGCGAAGACTGATGAACGTTCGAGACAAACAGAGGA
>CAYULG010000043.1:14462-15780 GCA_964445365.1 uncultured Salinivenus sp.
CTACGCAACGGTACGGTCTACTGCGCCTGAACCCGCTCGGCAACCCGCACAATCTGAACCGCATCGATGGTCGCGGCCGTCTGCACCTCGCGGAGGGTCCACCGTGCCGTCACGAGGGCGTCTTGCACACTCGTCACGGGCAGTTCCGCCTCGCGGAGGGCCTCGGCCTCGCTGCACCGGACGGTCACGCCGTAAAGGGGCACACCATCGCGGCTTCCCACGGGCTCCACCTCGACCGGAGCGCTCTGGTCCGGCTTCATGAGTCGCTGCAAGCGAGGTCCGATTCGGTTTCGCTGCTCGGTCGTCAGACGTTTCCAGGATGTCGTCGTGTCCGAGGCCATTTCGGTCGTTGTCGACGTATCCGTTGGGGCCGCCGTGTCGGACACCCGTTTGCCCGAGCAACTGGCAAGAAGCCCCACAGTGAGCACCGGTAGAAGCGTAATCGTAGCTCTACGGATAAGCATAGTGCTGTTGGACGTAGAGTCAGCAGTCGAGTTTTTCAGTAGAAGAAACAAACTGAAGGAAGTCCGGCGCGTTCTATCCCAAGAACTTGTTCGCACATCGCCCGTGGATTATGGAGGTCAGTCCGCCAAGGTTTTTTCGACGATGCACCGTATGTTTTCTTCCATCGCTCGCTGCGTGGTTCCCTGCCTCCTCGTCCTGGCCGTCTTCTCGACGGAGGCTCGGGCGCAAGATCTTCGGGTCGGCCTCAAAGGAGGACTGTCGCTCTCCACGTTCCAGGGAGACACGCAGGTACTCGTCGACAATGTTAACTTCTCCAGCCTGCGTCGCCGCGCGAGCTATCAGGTCGGTGGATTTGCCTCGATTCGATTGAGTGAGCGCTTCCATCTCCGCCCAGAGCTGTATTACATCCAGAAGGGAGCAGTGTTAGAGGGCGAGAATCTCGGGGTGTCTGAAGTCACCGGTACGTATCGATTTGCCTACATTCAGGCCCCACTGCTTCTAGGGGTCCGCATTCCGACCGACGGAACCGTCACGCCGAGTTTCTACCTAGGTCCCTCTGTGTCCTTCAGCACTGTCTCCGGAGTAGAAGTTACAGTTCCGGATGAGACGCGGACCCGAAATTTCGACTCGGTTACGGAGACCCTGGATATCGGAGGGATCGCCGGTGCCAGCCTGCGATATCAGTTCAGTGGAGCAAAATCACTGATCTTTGATGTTCGTTACAACCCTGGCTTTTCCGATATCCTTTCGGAAGACAATGTGAGCATGCGGACGGACTCCATCAATTTGAGTCTGGGCTACGCGTTCTCTCTGTAGTGCGGGTCAGTTTGTCGAAGCATCACTGAGTACAGGC
>CAYULG010000044.1:0-7800 GCA_964445365.1 uncultured Salinivenus sp.
AGGGGCCGTAGATGTCGGTGTCCACGAGCGCCACCTCGTAGCCCTGCTCGGAGAGGGCCATCGCCAGGTTGACGGCCACGGTGCTCTTGCCGACGCCCCCCTTTCCGCTGGCGACGGCAATGGTGTTTTTGACCCCGTCCTCCCCGCTGGTCTGCTGCTTTTCACCGCTCTGATCGCCGACCATGACGTCGTCGCCGAGCGGAATCATTTCGCTGTCGACGTCCACGTCGACCGCCAACTCGCGGTCTACTTCCTCGTGGAGGATGCGCCGGCAGGCCTCTTCCACCTGATTGGCGAAGGCGGAGTCGGGATCTTTGACGACCACGGTAAAAGACACGTGCCCGTCGTCGACGGTGAGGTCCTTCACCATGTCGAGCCGGAGAATGTCCTTGTCCTCGTCGGGGTGCACGATTTTTCGAAGGGCGTCCACGACGTCTTCGCGGGCGACGGGCATAGGGGAACGGAGGGGGCTCGTGGAAAGAACCAGCGGCGCTGGTATGCCACCGTAGGGCCAAACTGTTGTTCCTCTTGCCGATGCGGTTTCGGGCTGAATTACGACACGATCAATAGAGCGAGCTCGTGCCGTGTGTCAGTGAACCGATCCCTGAGCGAAGGCTCCCAGAGCGAGGCCGTGACGAAGTTCGTAGGGGCTAATGCGGAGGCGGTCCCGGTCGAAGTGAGACAGTACGCGGTCGAGCAGAATGACGCCGACCGTAAACACGTCGGCCCGCCCCGCCATCGCCTCGGGATGGAGGGCGAGAATCTCGTCCACGGAGAGGCCGAGAAGCTTCTCGCGCCAGTGCCGGACATTTTGATGTGAGAGGGTGAAGCCGCCGCCGTGGAGGGCGTCCCAGGAGCTCTCGGGGCCGAGGTGAACGAGGGCCAGGGCGGTGGCGGTGCCGGCCGTGCCGACGACGGTCGGATTTGGGCGCACGTCGAGAGCCGCGGCGTCGAGGGCGTCGTCAATGGAGCGTGCAGCCCGGTCCACCGCCTCGGGGGAGGGCGGATGGTCGTCGAAGCAGCGCTCTGTCAGGCGCACACAGCCGACGTTCAGGCTCGCCCGATCGACGATGGCGGCCGGGTAATTTGGGCGGTGGGCCGCCGGATTTTGTCCGGCCACGAGCTCGGTGGAGCCGCCGCCGATGTCAACGACGAGGCACGGCCCCGTGAGGTCGCCGAACGATGCGCAGGCCGCGGCAAAGCTCCAGGCCGCCTCCGTCTCCCCGGACAGGATCTCGAGGGTGAGGCCCAACTCGCGGTGGACCCGGTCGAGGACGGCCTGTTGGTTCGCGGCGTCGCGAAGGGCACTCGTACCAGCCCCGACGATCTGTTCGGCACCGTGCTCCAGGGCGGCCTGTTTGTACTCGCGGAGCGTGTCGAGGAGCCGGTCCTGGGCAGCCTTCCCGATGCGGCCATGCTCGTCGACCCCTTCTCCCAGCCGGACGAACCGCTCGGCGGCGTGCACCCGACGCAGAGACGTGCCGTCGGCCTCGGCCACGAGGAGCTGGGCGGTGTTGGTGCCGACGTCGAGAGTAGCGAGGCGCATGTCGCGTCGTGAAGGGGGATGGGTCAGACGTGAGATCCCCGGTCGAAAGAGAATGGGCGGATTGTCCCCCCGCAGCTGTGCGTCACCGGTTCGTGGGACGGGCGCGGACGGCCCACCAGCCGTTTTCGGATGCTTCCTCATCGGACACCAGGTTGTGGTCGTGCAGGGCGTCCAGCATTTGAGAGCGATCGCTGGTCAGGAGGCCGGAGAGGATGAGTGCGCCGTCGTCGGGTAGCCGTGTGCGGAGGCGTGGGAGCAGGTCGAGGAGGGCATCTCGCGTGATGTTGGCAGCTATCACGTCGACTGGGTCCTCGGGCACCGCGTCGATCGAGCCCTCTCGGACCGTGACGCAGTCCCCAACGTCGTTCTGGGCGACGTTTTCCCGGGCGTTCGCGACCACCTTCGGCTTCGTGTCCACGCCGTGCACCGACCGTGCCCCCAACCGACAGGCGGCAATGGCGAGCACGCCGGTGCCGGTGCCCACGTCCACAACGCGGTCGCCGTCCGTGACGGCCTCGACCAGCAGGCGGAGCGCGAGCCGCGTGCTGGCGTGGTGCCCGGTGCCAAAGCTCATTTTGGGGTCGATCCGGAGGGCCGTGGCGTCCGCGTGCTCGGAGGGGATATCCGTCGATCGGCCGCAGAGGAGGAACGGACCGACGTGGACCGGGGCGATGGAGTCTTCCCACACCGCGTTCCAGTTTCGGTCTGTGAGACGACGAACGGTGAGTCCGTCCCCGTACCCGTCGGCACGAAGGCGGGCTGCCACGCGCTCGCGGAGCGTCTCCGACCACTGTTCGGCGGGGACGTACGCTCGCAATTCAGCGTCGGTCTGTAGAAAGCCGGTGGCGTGGTCGTCCAGCAGGCCGATGAACCGGTCATGTTCGAATCCGGGCACCGGAAGCGTAATCTCAACAGTATTCACAAAAGGAAAAATATTGAAACAGAAAAACGTAGTCTTTATCAAAAGACGGAGCGCTGTAACATTTTTACTATCGTATTCGCTGTTAGATGCTTCTTCTCGATGACTCAATCACCAACTCCATCCGGTGTCATGTCTGTTTGTTCGATTCGTTTGAGCGTTCGGCAGGGCCTGCAGAGGCTGGCCGCCGCGCTCCTGCTTCTGGCCGTCATGGCGTCGCCCGTACAGGCCCAGCAGGACCTGCTATCGACCTTCGAAGAGAAAGTTACGACGTTCACCCTCGATAATGGCCTCGACTTTGTCGTGGTCGAGCAACACGATGCTCCCGTCGCGTCCTTCACCACGTACGCAGACGTTGGCGCCGTCGATGAGCCTCGCGGGAAGACGGGGCTTGCCCACATGTTCGAGCACATGGCGTTCAAGGGCACGACGACCATCGGCACGAAGGACATTGAGAAGGAGATGGATGCCCTTGAGCGGCAAGAAGAAATCTACCTAAAGCTGCGTCGGGAGCGGGCGAAGGGGACGCAGGCCGATTCGGCCCGCATCGCTGAACTGGAGACGAAGTTTCAGGAGGCCCAAGAGGAGGCCCAGTCGCACATCGAGGACGGTGAGTTTGAAAACATTCTCGAACGGGAAGGGGCCACCGGCATCAACGCGGGCACATCCGCCGACGCCACGGTATACTTCTACAACCTGCCGGCAAACAAGGCCGAGCTCTTTTTCGCAACGGAGTCGGATCGTTTTGCCAATCCGGTGCTTCGGGAATTTTACACCGAGCGGGACGTGGTGATGGAAGAGCGCCGTCAGCGGTACGAGTCGGTGCCATTTGGGCGGCTCCGTGAGACGTTCCGGACGACGGCCTTCAAAGCGCACCCCTACGGAGAGCCGGGTATTGGGCACATGTCGGACCTCCAAAACTTTTCTCGTACGGACGCGGAGCAGTTCTTCGAGAAGTACTACAATGCCAGTAATCTGACCATTGGTATCGCCGGAGACGTGGATCCGGACCGGATGAAGGAGCTCGCCGAAAAGTACTTCAGTCGTCTGCCGGAAGGGGAAGAGCCGATGCCGGTCACGACCAAAGAGCCCGACCATCGCGGCGAGCGACGAACCATCATGCAGGAGCAAACCCAACCCCTCTTCATGATCGGGTACTTGCGGCCCAGCATGTTCAGCGAGGACGATCCGGTGTACGACGTGCTTGAAGACGTGCTCACTGGGGGCCGCACGAGCCGGCTCTACCAGGCGCTCGTCGAGACCGAGAAAGCTCAGGTCGTAAATGTCTGGAATGGGTACCCGGGGCAGAAATATCGGCATCAATTTGCGTTCTTCGGTGCTCCGAATCAGGGCGTTTCTCCCGACAGCGTCGAGCAGGTCATCTACAGCGAGATCGAACGAATCAAGAACGAGGGCATCACGCAGGAGGAACTTGAGCGGGCCAAGACCCGGGCCCGGTCGAACCTGATCGACGGACTCGACTCGAATGGCGGATTGGCGCGGCGGTTTGCGCAGACAGAAGCCCTCATGGGCGACTGGCGACACGTCTTCCGCCAGATTGAAGAGATTGAGTCGGTAACAGCGGCCGACGTGCAGCGCGTAGCGAAGGAGACGTTCGTGCGCAAGAACCGCACGGTTACGATGATTAAGAATGAAACCGACGCCGGAGGGGAGGCGACGGCCGATGCAAACTGACCCTCTGGACTTTTCCTGCCGCCTGATCGCTTCTTTCGATTCCAACCTCCTTTTCTCGTCATGATTCGTTCCCGACCCTACACGTCGATTGTTTCTTGCTTGCTCGCCCTGCTCCTGAGTGGTGTGCTGGGCATTGCTCCCGCTCTCGCTCAAGAGGGCGACGAGATTCAAACGGCAGAATACGACGTTCAGAATCTCTCGTACCCCGAACTCCGCGACTTTGATGTCCCGGAGCCCGAGCGGATGGAGCTCGACAACGGCATGACCGTGTTCTTGCTGGAGGACCGCGAACTCCCCAAGGTCCAGGCAGTGGCCCGCGTCGGCACCGGGTCCGTCTTTGAACCCGCCGAGAAGCGGGGCCTCGCCTCCATCACGGGCGGCGTCATGCGAACGGGGGGGACGTCCTCAATGTCGCCCGACAGCATGAATACGGTCCTCGAAAACGTCGGGGCCACCGTCGAAACGAGCATTGGGGAAACCTCCGGCACAGCCTACATGTCGGCGCTCTCGGACAACGTGGACACGGTGCTTCCCGTCCTCGCCGACGTGATCCGAAATCCGTCCTTCGCCGAGGAAAAGATCCAGCAGCGAAAGAGTCGGGTTCGGTCGTCCATTTCGCGGCGGAACGACAACGCCCGCCGAGTTGCGTTTCGGGAGCTGGATAAGCTCGTCTACGGGGCCGATAGTCCCTACGCCCGGACGCCCGAGTACTACACGGTCAGCCGGGTCGAGCGTCAAGACCTCGTCGACTTCCACGAGAAGTACTTCAAGCCCAGCAACGTGTACCTGAGCGTCTGGGGGGACTTTGACGCCGAGACCATGAAGGAGAAAATCCGCGGGCAGTTTGGGGACTGGCCGGCTGCGGACGACTTCGATCCGCCCACTCCACCGGAGCCCACGACCAACCGCGAGTACTCGGTGAACTTCATCCAGAAAGACGACGTCACGCAGAGCACCATCGTCATGGGCCACCCCGGCACACTGACGAGAGATGATCCGGACTACGCCCCGGTGACGATCATGAACGAGGTGCTCAGTGGTGGCTTTTCGAGTCGGCTCTTCCAGTCCGTGCGGAAAGAAAAGGGCCTGGCCTACTCCGTATTCGGCGGGTACTCGGCGAACTACAACCGGCCGGGTCGCTTCCGTGCAGGCGTCTTCACGAAGAGTAGCACCACGGTGGAAGCCACCAATGCCGTCATGACGGAGGTCAAGCGCATGCGCGAGGAGGCACCTACCGACGAGGAGCTAGGTCTGGCCAAGGACAGCTACCTCAACTCGTTCGTCTTCAACTTTGACACGAAGCGGGAAATCATCAATCGTCTGATGACGTACGAGTACTATGGGTACCCGCAGGATTTCCTGCAGCAGACCAGAGAGGAGATTGAGGACGTCACCGCCGCGGACGTTAAGGAGGTCGCGAACGAGTACCTCTATCCGGAGGCGTCCCACGTCCTGATTGTGGGCAAACGGGAGGACTTCAGCGAGTCCCTCTCTACGCTCACGACGGACGGATCGGTCAACGAGATCGACATCTCTATTCCCAAGACGCCTCCCGGTGAAGAGGACGAGGCGATGGCCGCCTCCGAGGAGCAGAAGGCCAAGGGGATGAGCGCGTTGAAGGCCGTGAAGGAGGAGCTCGGCGGCGAGCGGTACGCGCAGGTCCGGTCCATGAGCGTTGAGGGAACCCAGACGCGCACCATGAAAGGCAAGGAAATCAGCATTGACCTCACCGTGATGCGCCAGATGCCGGATCAGTACCGGATTGTGCAGGGAACGCCAATGGGCGAGGTCGTGATCACGATGGATGGAGACGAGGGGAAGATGAAGACCCCTCGGGGAACCAAGCCGATGCCGTCCTCCCAGATGAAACAGTTCAAGGGCCAGTTGTGGCGTGACATGACGTTCCTCATGACGCACCTTGATGCGGACGGGCTGGAGGCAGTGCATCAAGGAATGGAAACGGTCGAGGAGACAGAATACGAGGCCGTGCAGATTTCTCCGCCGACTGGGGACGCCTTCACGCTGCTACTCGACCCCGAGACGAAGCGTCCGGAGCGAATGACCTACACGGCCCAGACCCGCCAGGGGCCGAAAGAGGCAATGGACGTGTTTGACAACTACAAGACGGTTTCTGGGATCTCCATTCCGCACAAGCAGGTGACGTATCAGGATGGTGACCAATCGTCTTCGACATCTTATTCGTCGGTGACAATCAATCCGGACCTGGAGGACGATCTCTTTACGCTCAGCCAGGAATCGGAGGAGTAGAAGGTGCATTTACCGGACGTTTGGATGGATCGCTACGCCCGGGACCCCGCTGGGGTGCCGGGCGTTTTCTATTCCACTGGGGAACGTTATCAGGAATTTCCCAGTGGAGCTTCCTCGGCGAGAATCAGCACAACAGCCACGTTCACCATGTCGCTTCCGTCCCACGTTGAGCTCTGCGACGTCGGTCCCCGCGACGGCTTTCAGTTTGAGGACGAGTTCATTCCAACAGATCTGAAGGTGGAGACCATCACGGCCCTGGCCGACGCGGGCGTCTCGCGCATCCAGGTGACCTCGTTCGTGCATCCGAAGTGGGTGCCGCAGATGAAGGACGCGGAGGCGGTGTGTGAGCGGCTGCCGGAGCGCGACGACGTGACGTACGCGGGTCTCGCCCTTAACCAGAAGGGGCTGGAGCGGGCCCACGAGGCGGGCCTCTCGCAGGTGGACCTCTCGATTGCCACGCACGACGAGCACAGCCAGGACAACGCCAATATGACGGTGGACGAGGCCGTGGCCCAGGCCGAGGACATGGTGCGCTTCGCCCACGCCCACGGCCTGGAGGCGCAGATGGGCTTCCAGACCGTTTTTGGCTACCAGGAGCCGGGGGACACCCCACTCGACCAGGTCGTGGAGATGAGCCGGCACTTCGCCGACATGGGAGTAGGGTCCCTCTCCCTGGCCGACTCGACGGGCCTGGCAAACCCGCGCATGATCAAGGAGCGCGTTCGGGCCGTCCGGGGCGCGATTGGTGACGTGCCCCTCGTGCTGCACCTTCACGATACGCGGGGACTGGGCCTTGCGAACGTCTACGCGGGGCTGCAGTGCGGCGTGACACGATTTGATACCTCCCTCGCCGGGATGGGAGGCTGCCCTTTTATCGACGGGGCTACCGGCAACATCGCGACCGAGGACACCGTCTACCTGCTCGACGGGGTGGGCGTGGCAACGGGCGTCGATCGGGAAACAGTAGGCCAAGCGTCGCTACGCGTCGAGTCGTTTCTGGACACGGAGTTTCCCGGGAAGGGGCACCGTCTGATGGCGCGAGAAGCGGGGGTAGAAGCGTCCCCCTGAGCGGATGCCAGTCTACTGTTGGGAAGAGGCTGGACTGCCGTGAGGTGCGTATTTCGTGTTGCGCATCGAGGCGGAGAGGTCAACTCGGTCGTCTGGCAGATCCTCCGAAGGTTGAGAGAGAGAAGAGGGGATTTCTGCCCCGACGCAGCACGCCGTACGCACCACGCAGTGCGCATCACACGATACGAGGAAACCGGGGCACAGTGTCGGTGCCGCGCAGTCCTCAATTGAAACCGGCGCTCCCCGCTACTCCGCCTCCAGGTCGGAGTCGAGCGCTTCGGCCGGGACCCGCTGCCCGTCGCGG
>CAYULG010000044.1:7900-15778 GCA_964445365.1 uncultured Salinivenus sp.
ACGTACTGCGTGCCCTCAATGGTGCGCAGGCGGAGATGGTGACTGTGTCCGCAGATGACGCCATCGAAGTCCTTATCGGCGGCCTGCGCAGCCGCCGGGTCGAGTGCTTCAGGTAGGTGGAGAGGGACCAGGAAGGCTGAAGATCCACCGGACCCGGTTGAACCAACGATCCATCTTGAGAACCCCGGCGCAGGCCCAGCCGCCAAAAACCTCGACCCCTTCGGAGTCGCGCACAATGCCCTCAAATTCGCTCCCCGTGTACGACGACGAAGCGACGGCCGTCGGCGGCGGTGTGAGCGGCGCGCTTCTGAATGGTGATGTCCCGAGTTGCAGCCCCGAGAAGTCTCGCGCAACCGCGTCATGGTTCCCGGGGACGTAGGGGACGGTGGTGCCCTTCGTCTTGTGGAGCAGGCCCAGGATCACGTCGTTGTGGGAGGAGGGTCAGTACCGAGACCGCTGCGGTACCCCTCCGCCGAAGATGTTGCCGACCAGGTAGTACCGGTCGCCTCATGTTGCCGAAAACGTCGAGGAGGAACGCCGCCTTCGCCTAGGCGGTGCCCAGGTGAACGCCCGAAATCTGGGCGGTACGGTACTGGGGAGTGGGTTCCATATGTGGGGGGGCGCGGGGGATCAGTGATGCAAGTTCGTCCTTCTGAATGGAGCCCGGCCCGAGAGATGCATCCTCCCCGGACTGGGGAACGTACTGCGTGTCGCGTCCCTCTTTTCTGTCGTCTCCGAGGGTTGACAATAGCTTCACGACAGGGAGAAGACATCCTGTCGTGGTCGTCCAGGAGATCGGGTTTTTGTCCGGGACGGAAGGCCTCAAGAGGGGCACGGCGTTGGGGGAAAGGAGGGAGCGTCCTCCAGGGAAGCGCCGTCGCTGACGGCGGAAGGGACAGGCCCCGGCGCACCGTCTTCGGAAGAGGGGGACGCCGTCCAGCGACGAAGAGTGAGGCGCCCGTCGAAGTGTTCGACGAGGGCCGTGCAGTTTTCGACCCAGTCGCCCGTGTTGGCGTACGTCACGCCCTCGATGGGACGAAGTTCGGGGACGTGAATATGGCCGCAGACGACGCCGTCGACGTCCTCGCGACGGGCCCGCCGCACGACGGCCTTTTCGAAGTCGGCGACGTACTGGACGGCTCGTTTGGTTGACGTCTTGACGGCTGCTGCGAGCGACCAGTACGGCTTGTTCATCCACCGCCGCAGGCGGTTGACGTGACGGTTGAGCGCGAGGAGAAGCTGGTAGGCCCGCCCCCCAATCTTCGACAGCCACTGTGCGTGCCGGACCACCCCGTCGAATTCGTCGCCGTGCAGCACCAGCAGACGCCGTCCGTCGGCGGTGGTGTGGACGGCCTGTCTCTGGATGGTCACGCCCCCGAACTGAAGACCCGGAAACTGTCGGGCCGCCTCGTCGTGGTTGCCAGGGACGTACGTCATTTCGGCCTGATCGGCTCGGTCCAGTAAGACCTTCAGAAGTTCATTGTGGGAGGCCGGCCAATGCCAGGACTGCTGCAATTCCCATCCGTCGACAATGTCGCCGACGAGATAGTACTGGTCGGCTGTATGATGAGACAGAAAGTCGAGAAGACTCTCGACCCTGGCAAACCGAGTGCCGAGGTGAAGGTCCGAGATCCAGATGGTGCGGTAGTGATCGGGCACGAGAGGGGGAGCGTATTGACGAGAACGGCGAATTGGTATTCCTTCCTCCCCAGTGCACGTTCAATCAGTCCCGTTGGGACCGAAAGCTCTCCTAGGAAGGTGTAGCGAGCGAATGCTCGAGGATGTCACTCCCAAATACCCATTTCCGCTGAATTTGGAGAGATTCCTCGACTCTGGCAATCTGGAATTGCTTCCTACACTCCGCTCGGAATGACTCTATTCCAAAACGACGGCTTGATCCTGCACCAGGGGCGGACGGCACAATTACGTCGGAATGACCTCCTCGCTTGCAAACCGTTTTGACGAGGCATTGGGCCGGGCCTCTTCCGTCCGCGACGGGAGCCGAAAGCACGGGGGTGGGGCGACTGTCGCCAGGAACGCGTACCGGTGGGCGATGGGGGCAATCGAACAGGAGAGGCGCCCGTGCTGGTCCAGCCGTTGAAGGGTCCGCAGAAGGTCGGAGCGGGGGACGACGTCGAAGAGACGGAGCCAGCTTCGGAGCATCCGTCCTGCGGGGGGAGGCAAGTTGGCCTGGTCCCAGAAGTCGAGGACGTATAGTCGACCGTCGGGGGCGAGGTGTGAGAACGCGGCGTTCAGGGCGGAGGGCCACGACGGAATCATGGACAGCACGTAGGAGAAGAAGATGACGTCGAAGGGGCCTTCGACGCCGAGTCGGTCCTCAGGATCGAGCTCCTGTGCCAATCCCTGTGCGAGGCCGATTTTCTCATCGTGACCGGTTTTTTCCAGTTTGTCCCGGGCCGTGGCGAGCATAGCGAGGGAGGCGTCAATCCCGTAGAGGCGGTGCTGCGGGGCCTTTTCGGCGAGGACGCGCAGGTTACGAGCCGTTCCGCAGCCGACCTCCAGAACGGCACCGGCGGGACGATCGGCAATCGTGTCGAGCATCCGGTCCCGACCGAGAAGGTAGTAGCGCCGGGTCGCGTCGTACACGTGACGCGTCCAGCGATACATTCGGTTCATCTTTTGTACCGGGTCCTCGATGCGGGCGGGCGAAGTTGGGTCGGACATGGCGGGTTGGGCGACGGTTGGGATAGGCGAGAGAGAGGGACGCGACTCTGGGCACGGAACGAAGACGCAAAACGGCGAGCCCTGCCCGTGCATTTTGCGCATCATCCTGTAAGCACGTAGAGGTGAAACATGCCGTAGATCGCCGAGCGGTCCTTCTTCCACAGGGCTTCGGAGCGGGCGCGCTCGTACGTGAAGCGTGACCGAAGGGCCGACGGAAGGGCCGGCTCTACGACCGATTGGGGACCGGCGGTTCGGAAAATGATGCGCGTCCCGGGCGCCCCCACCCGAGCGAGTTCCGACCAGAGCGACGCAATCTCCGTCGGCTCCATCCAGTCCATGGCGTCGAGGAGGACGAAGCTGTCGAAGCTGTTGTCGGGCTGGACGCGGAGGGCCTCGCTCAGCGAGGAAATGCGGGTCTCCACACGGTCGAGGTCATAACGCAGCTGAGCAAAGTGGGACCGGCGCAGGTACCGGGGGAGAGCCTGTCGATTTTCGGTGTCGTAGCGGCGCCCGAAGGCCTGCCAGGCGAAGTAGTTGTCCGAGAGCGGAAAGCCGCAGACGAGGCGTTCGAGCCGGTCGCGGTAGAGGCCGACGATCGACGTATCGGCGGCGTCGGCGAGGCGCTGATACTGAGAGGGGGGAATGCCGAAGCTGTAAAGCGCGGCGGGCTGGCGGCCGAGGCGGCGCACGAGCGGATGGTCGAAGAACGGCGCCACACAGTCCTCGAAAAAGGCGCGCTGGTCGTTCGTACTCGTCGCGTCCAGCAGTTCCGCCGGGCGGCGCCCTTGCACGAGGCGAGAAACGAGGCCCGCAAATCTTTGAAAGCGAGGGAGGATGCCGTGCTCGTAGAAGCCCTCTTCGAAGGCGTGGATGCGGGGACGTCGGAGGCCGCCCCAGGGGCGCGACGCCCAGAATTGCCGGGTGTTCTCACCGAGGCGCGGCTTGAGGTGGGTCTTGAAGGCCTCAACGTTCTCGGGGCCGGCTCCGACGCCGAAAAACTGGAAAAACGAGTCGTGATCGGGGAGGTGGCGCAGGGCCTGGATCTTGAGCCGGGTGAGGGCCACGTGGGCCGGGTTGAGGTCGACGGCCAGAATCTTCTCCGGCTCGTAGGTGAGGTAGTTCAGAACGTTGCAGCCGGCGGACGAGATGGTGAGGAGGCGGCTCGTGTCGTCGAGCCGAAGGGCGTTGGCGTCCACGCGCGGATCCTCCCAGATTTGGGTGTAGACGAGGCCCTGAAACCAGACCGTGAAGAGCCGCTCGAGCAGGCCCTGGCGCGAAAGCGGGCGATTGCGGTGAACGGCGCGCTCGAGGCGGGTCTCAATTGAATCCGGCATGGGGAGGCAGGGCCACGGCGACGAGAGATGAATCGGGGGAGACACCCACCCGAGGCATTGTTCAGTCTAAGGCCCTACCGTTTCCTGACAATTACGCGGAGATTATCGCTTGATCATCTTCGAGGGAGGCCGTTCGGGGGGCGGGAGCACACTCATCAGAAAAGCGATAATACGTGATTCGGGAATCGTGATGCGCGGGCGGGCATCCTGCATCACGGTTCACACCTACCTACCGGACCGTTTTGCATTTCGTCCCGAAGAACCCCTTGACGGGGCATTCCGCACGCGGGAATCCCAGATTCCCAGATACGGACTCGTTTCGCAAGAAGCATCGCCGATTTCGGAGAGATCCACGAACGCACTCGGGATGACGTGCCGAAAATCCGGGATATTTCGGGACACCAACCGATTTTCATTCAGAACTGTCCGGTAGCTCGGCTCCGTGCCTCAGGAATCACACGTCACTTGTTCTTGAGAAGGGCCGAGCGTCCCCGGAGCACCGAGGTGTCCCACTGATTCTTATCCAATTCCACGACGAAGGGGAAGGTGCTGGCCGCGGCGACGTAGGACTCGCCGCTCGATGCTACACGCAGGCGCAAGGTGCGGCGCGAGCCGTCGGCGGTCTGGACGCGCACCTGGTAGGGCGCCTCGCCGAAGTCGTCGGGGGAGGCCCCTTCGACGAAGCCGTCGGCCCGGGGCGTGGAAAGGGTGCGCAGCAGGGACGAGACCTCGGAGGTCGCGAGCGTGTCTCCCGCCGAGAGCCAGGTGTCGGGCGCGCCGGTTGCCGCCGTGTCACTCGGGGCCGTGCGCTGCATGGTGAACGAACTGTCACCGGGAAAGGTGATGTCGACGCGCCGAACGTCCGACCGGCCGATGGTCCAGAGACGCTTCTCGCGCCAGTCGGTGAGGGATCGGCTGGTGACGGAGCGCAGAGACGGCTCGACCGAATACACGTCGGGCCGGTCGGGCGGCCGGACGTACGTGATTGCGGTTCCCTGGCGCATCCGTTGCATAGGGTTTTGCCGGCGGCCCTGCGACTGGGGGCGTTGCATCTCGGTCCGTCCAACGATCAGTTCCCCGAGCGGCTCGTCGCCGGCGTCGAGCATCGTGACGCGGGTGCCCGTCGAGTCGACGCCGTACCGGGGGTGTTTGTCCGGTTGCCGCGTCGTCACGGTGTTGACGTCCAGGGCCGGCAGGCTGCTGAAGAGCTGATTGACGGACTGCGAACTGGCCGGGTACGTGGCCGAGGTGTCGGTGGGGGTCACCGACCAGCCGTCGTCCCCCCGCTCCAGCCGAACGGAGGAAGCCCCCGACCGCTCAATGCGAACGGCCTGTACCGCACTCGTATCCACGGCCAGCAACTGGTCCTGAAACGCGGCGCTCGATGAGGCGCTTCCCCCCCAGGTCGAGGCGAGAGCGAGAAGGAGCGTCGCGGCGAAGACAATCGCCAGGGTCTTGGTGGCATTGGTCATGACCGGATGCAAACGCTAGCTGCAGAGTGTGGCGTTCAGGAAGGACAGGGAGAGACGGACGATCAGGCGGCAACGCCGGACTGCTTCCATCGCCGGCGCCGGGCTCGATTGCGACGGTACCGCACCAGGCCGTACCCAATGACGAGCAGAATCGGCAGGAGGACGTTTAGGTACTTCAGAATCGTTTGGGTCGTTGGCGATATCTGCTCGAGGGGCCGACTCGTCACCCGCTGGGTGCGCAGGGAGAGAAGGCCCGTGTCGTCGGCCAGGTAATCAATGCTGTTGGCGAGGAGGTTAATGTTGCCCTCCGGCAGGCGTTGTTGCTGCTGTCCGCGCTGTCCGCTTCCGTTCACGATGAAGTCCCCATCTCCGATTACGATCATCTCGGTTTCCGGACTCCGGGTGCGCTCAACGGACAGCGTGTCTACCCCCGCGAAGGCGGACGAAAACGTGCCTTCCAGCAATCCGGCAACCGGCAGTGACGCCTCCGAAAAATCAGCCGCCGTCCACTCCTGTTGCGGGCGGATGTTGGCGGGGAGCGAGGCCCCTGCGGACTGGTTCGACGAATGGGCGAGTACCGAAAGCTGGGCCGAGCTATCGACCTTCGTCGTGTCCAGGGCCGACACGAAGCGGAAGACAATCTGGTCCAGGCCGTCGCTGATCGGGTGATCGGAGAAGTTGGCGATTTTCGGCGTGTAGGGATACGGGATGCGGTTGACGGTCCGAAAGCCGCCTCGTTGCTGCTGCACCCGTACGACACCTGCGTTGCGGTCCCGCACAAGGTTGGGCTGGATGGGAACTCCGTAGGCGTCGAGGACCGGCTCCAGTCCCGTGGTCAGAGGTCGGGCCTGACCGAACCGCATATTCGTCTGAGCCCGATTTAGGGCGAAGACGACCGACCCGCCCCGCATCACGTACTGGTCGATGGCAAGGGCTGTCTCCGTCGAGAGTTCGTTCTCGGGACGGGCCACGAGGAGCACGTCCACGTCGGCGGGGACCCCCGTGGTGTCCACCCCCGAGATTGTCTGGAGCTCATACCGGTCCTGCAGCGCGTCGCGAAGCTGCGACATCTCTTCCAGGGAGGGCTCACCGTGGCCCTGCAACACCCCTAGGACGGATGTCTGGTCGCGGGTAAATTTGCGCATGGTGCTGGCAATGTTGTACTCCAGGGAGGAGCCCGGCTCCACGAAGGGAATGACCTCGCGCTGGCCCTGGTATTGGAAGACCGCGCCGAGGTAGGCCCGCTTCTGGGTCATCTCGTTCTGCTCGCGCACGCTGATAGAGATGGGCCGAATGCCGGCCTGCCGGGCCTTCTTCGCGTTTTCCTCGTTGTCGCCGGGGTTCACGAACGTAAACTCCACGTTGCCGTCCGCCGCTGCGCGAAACTCCTGGAGGAGGGCGCGAAACTCGTCTTTCGTTCGGCCGAAGCGGGCGGGCAGATCGGCCGAAAAGTACGCGGTCACCGTGACGGGATCCTCCAGGTTCTGGGCAATGTCGCGGCTTGCGCCGGCGAGGGTGTAGCGGTCGTTTTCTGTAAGGTCGGCCCGCCAGAGAAACTGGTTGGCCGTGTAGGTGAGGGCGATAAGGCTGCCCGCGATGAGCAAAACCTGAAGAATGGCTTCGCGACGGTTCGCAAGAAAGCCTGCGAATGCGTTCGACATGGGCGTTCTGGGTTGTGCGTTGAGCGTTTTGCGTTGGGCGTTTTGCGTTGGGCGTTTTGTGTTGAGCGTTCTGCGTTGAGCGTTGTGCGTTGGGCGTTTTGCGTTGAGCGTTGTGCGTTGGGTGGAGGGACGCGGGAGTCAGTGCCAGCTTCGGGCTTTGAGCGAGACGGTGGCGGCCAATCCCCCGACCAGGGTAAGCGTGAGTGCGTAAAGCACGGTGGCTGCGTCGATCACGCCCCGGGCCATGGTCTGGAAGTGGCGCTGCAGGTCCAAAAACTCGGCCACATTTGCCGCGGCACCGGGAAGGATGGTGCTCATTTGCCCGAACAGCAGGTGGAGGAAGACGGCAATGAGCAGACTCAGCAGAAAGGCCACGATCTGATTGCTCGTGAGACTGGAGGCAAAGAGCCCAATGCTCACGTAGACGGCGCTCACGAGCAGGAGGCCGACGTACCCGCTGATTGTAGCCCCGTGGTCGATGGGCCCGAGCTGGGCCACCGTGACGTAGTAGGGCAGGGTGAAGACGAGGGCGATGGCTACCAGTCCCCAGGCGGCGAGCCACTTGCCCGCCACGATGTGGAGGTCGTTCAGGGGTTTGGTGGCCAGCAGTTCGAGCGTACCGCTGCGCCGCTCCTCGGCGACCATGCCCATCGTGACGGCCGGGATGAAAAAGAAGAGGGTCCAGAAACCGAACTGGAATACGGTGCGCAGCGAGGCCTGTGCGCT
>CAYULG010000045.1:0-15548 GCA_964445365.1 uncultured Salinivenus sp.
TCGGGGAAGAAGCTCGGCCGGGACCACGCCGGCATCATGGTGCAGGGCGATCGCACCACGATCCGGGACAATCGGCTCGCAGACGTTCTCCATGGCGTGTACGTGAAGGGGACAGACCGGGTCGTGATCGTCGAAAACCGGATTGAGGGGCCACCGACCGTGATGCGACAGCTCTCCCCCGACGACGCACAGCGGCACGAGGGGTGCTCGGTGCCGCCGTCGGGCGGGGCCTGCGAGGTGCCGCTCGTGCCCGCCCAGCGGGGCAATGGCATTCACCTGTGGAGCTCCGCCCACAATACGGTAACGCACAATACTGTTCACCACACGCGGGACGGCGTCTATTTCTCGCACACCGACCACACCTACGCGGCCCAAAATGCGATCCACGACGTGCGCTACGGCCTGCACTTCATGTACTCGGACGACAACGTCTTTGAGCACAACCGCTTCACCAGAAACGCCTCCGGCTCGGCGCTGATGTACTCCGAGCGCCTGACGGTTCGCCACAACGACTTTCATAGCAACCGGTCCCAGCGCGGGTACGGGCTCTTGCTGCAGACCATGGACGAGAGCCGTTTCGTGGACAATCGCCTGACGGAAAACGGAACCGGGCTCTACCTCGAAAACAGCACGCGCAACGTTTTCGAGGAGAACGTGGTGGCGGCCAATTATCGGGGGCTCCGGTTTACGGGAAGCTCGATGGAGAACCGGTTCAGCCGCAACGTCATCCGGGGAAACCTTCACACGGCGTCCGTGGCCGGCGCCAGTGAAACCAACGACTGGCAGATCGACGGCGTAGGCAATCATTGGGGGCCTCGGGGGTTGCTGGACATCAACGCCGACAACGTCAGTGAACTGCCGTACCGAACGGTTGACGTGCTTGGGGGGCGACGCGAGAACTTTGCGTACGTGGACCTCCTGGCGGCCAGTCCGGGGCTCGCTGTGTTGGAGGAGGCCCTCCGTCGCGTGCCCGCACTGGACGTGCCAACGATTACCGACGAGCGCCCCCTCCTTCAACCGCCCGCGGCCCGGGCCGCAGAAACGGGCCTGGAGCAAATCGGTCTTCTCGCCTTCGTTCTCATCATCACCGCAGCCGGGCTCGCCCTGCTGTGGAATCCACGCTCATGATTGACGCTCACAACCTGCAGAAGGCATTTGGCGATACGGCCGTGCTGAACGGCGCGTCGTTTTCGGTGGAGGGCGGGGCAATCGCCGCCCTGGTCGGCCCCAACGGGTCGGGCAAAACGACGACGCTGCACGTGCTGGCCGGCCTCACGACGCCGGACGCCGGGACGGCCACGGTGGACGGCGTGGACGTGACGAGTGATCGTCCGGCGGCGCAGGGGCGCCTTGCCTTCCTGCCGCAGGACGTGCGGTTTCACTCGGCGCTCACGCCCCGACAGGTTCTCCGCTTCTACGCAGGGTTGCGCAACGCCTCGACCGACCGCATCGAGCCGCTCCTCGACGACGTGGCCCTCACCGACGCCGCCGATAAGCCGTGCGACACCCTCTCCGGCGGCATGCGTCAGCGGCTGGGGATTGCCGTGCTGGAGCTGGCCGACGCGCCGGTGCTCCTCCTCGACGAGCCGGCCCTGAGCCTCGACCCCGAGTGGCGCGGATTCCTCATGGACCGCCTGCAGGCCTACGCCGACGATGGGACCACCGTCCTGATGGCGACCCACCTGCTCGACGTATGGACGCCCATCGTGGATCGGGTGCTTCGGTGTGCGGATGGGCAGATTCGGGAGGCCGAGACAAATTCCGTCGCCGAGCCCGCTTCCCTTTCCGCCGTGCCGGATTCGTAGGTACGTATTTCGTATTCCGTATCCTTCTCTCCCTCCGAATACGCGATACGGAATACGCAATACGCTGACCAATGACTTTCTTGCTTTTGAAGCCGAGCTCGTCCTTATGACCTTAGCAGAGCTCCCCACGTCGGTCTACCGTGCCGTTTTTCGCCGGGAGATCACGACGACCTTCCACAACCGCTTCGTGCAAATTTTTGCAGTCATCGTGGTGGGGGGAAGCATCGCGGTGGGGGTGCTCAGCGGGCGGCCCGAGGCTATTCCGTTCGGCCTGTTGCTGTTGTTTCTCTACGTGGTGCCGCTCTTCGGCCTGCTCATTGGGGTGAGTGCCGCCCACGAGGAGCACGACGAGCGGGCGTTCCTGTGGAGCCAGCCGGTGCCCCGGGCGGTCTATGTGCTGGGCAAGACGGCAACGCTGGTGGGCGCCCTAGCCGCCGTTCTCCTCGTGGCCATCATCGCGGCTGCGGTGGGCGGTGCCTCGGCCGGAACGCTGGCGCTACTGTGGGGGCTCGGGGTGGCCCTGGTGCTGGTGAGCGTGAGCGCCGGGGTGAGCGTGGGCCAGTACACGACCAGCCGGGCGCGCGGCCTAATGATGGCCCTGGTCCTCTGGTTTGGGGCCTTTGCGCTGTACGATGCCGTTGCCCTGACCCTGTCGGGGCTCGATCTCATGCAGAGTCTCCCCGCGTTCTGGGTGGGCCTGCTCCTGCTCAACCCAATTGACGCGGTGCGGCTGGCGGGGCTGTTTGGATTGGAGAACGTGCCCTTCTCCGCACCGGGCGGGGCGGCGTGGATGGCCGACCTGACGGCGTGGCTCCCGGCCTGGGTGGCCGTGCTCACGGCGGCGTGGACGGGCCTCCTCCTCTGGCTGGCGTGCCGTCACCTTCGTCGGCTGGACCTTTGATCCCAACTTCGCAGGCGTCGTTGAGGTGTGGAAGTGTGGAGGTGTGTCGGTGTGGACGTATCGTTCACGCACCCTCTTCCGTGCGTCAAACAGATTCGATGCGAGTATTGCCGCAGGCTCCGGACCTGGTTCTTCGACATGCCAACGTTCAATCGTCCAACGACGCCCCGTCGAGCAAGGAGCGGTACGGGCTCCCGAGGCACAGCGAACGACGGTGTTGAATCAGTTATCCCGACCCAACTGCCGAAGGCCCCGCACGTCGGTGAGAGCAATCGCCGAGGGATTGCTGCGGATGAGATCCTGGTCCTCCAGTTGGCGCAGGGCACGAGACAACGTTTCGGGAACGGTACCCAGCTCGGCGGCCAGGACGGACTTGGGAATGTCGAGCTCAACGGTGGGGGGACGATCCGGCTCGTCGGGGGTCAGTGGCACCTGCTCGACGAGGTGGCGGGCCAGCCGCTCCTGCACGTCCTGCAACGAGACGGCGTCGAGCTGGCGGACGGCGTTGCGCAGGCGCCCGGCCATCTGAGCGAGCATTCGGAGGGCCGCATTTGAATGGTCGTCGACGAACGCCAGGAAGCGGTCCCCGGGAAAGAACATGAGCGTGCTGTCCGACAGCGTTTCGGCGGTCGCGGGATAGGTGGGATCGTCAGGCTCTTCGAAGAGGGGCACCTCCGCGAACGACTCGCCGGGCCGGATGACGTGCAGGACGAGCATCCGCCCTTCCGAGCTTATTCGATAGATCTGGACGGTCCCGTCCAGGAGCAAGTAGAACCCGCGACACCGTTCCCCATGCTGAAACAGAATCGTTTCCGATTCCGCCCCCTCGATCTGTCCCATCCCCACGAGGGCCGCTCGCTCCTCCGGCGTGACCCCGCCGAAAAAGGCGTGATCCTCCATAAGGGAGTCGATCCGATCGGGCGAAATGCTCACGAGACGTAGGGTTGTGAGCGAAGACGTGCTGGAATTCATCCCTGATGGTATGAAATACGCTCCGGTCAAGCAACAGATTTTTCCGTGTCAATCCGTTCCTCGTTATGCAATCCTCAGCCCCAACGGCGCTCGACGTCCGGCCCCTGTCCCCTGACCGAAAGTTGGTGGTGATCCTCGCAACGTTCGACCGCCTCGTCGCAGGAGAGTCCTTCGTCCTCGTAGACGATCGAAATCCGGCAGCCCTGTGCGCTCGGATTGAGGCTGAGCGCCTCGGTCAGGGACAATGGACCTATCTGCGGAAGGGGCCCCCTGTGTGGCATGTGCACATCCGGCGTACCGGGGCCTCTGGGGCCGCGTAACCCATCAATCGCTTCCGTACACTCCAGGACCGACGACTCACATGCCCTTTACCAATCGGCTTTTCGGCGTCTGTACGGTTTTCGTTGCGTTGCTTCTGGTTGGCGGGGCGCTGGTCTCGTCTTCGTGATCCAGGTCGGCCCTGACGCCGGCGGACACGACCGACACCAAGCGGCTCCGGCTGCTGATGGTGGGCCTTGCACAAGACATGTCTCGGATCAACACCGGCCTCTGGCATGAAGACTACAAACTCATTCGCGAAGGAGCGGCCGCCATCGCCAATCATCCGAAGACTCCGCCCGATCAGGTCGCGAAAATTACGGAGACGCTCGGCCGCGAATTCCAGAACGTCGCGCGGCTTGACAGAAGCGTTCATAGAACGGCGACGGAACTGGTGAGCGCGGTGGAGGCCCGCGACGGGTCCGGCGTGCTCAAGAAGCAGACCGAGCTTCGGGACGGATGCGTCGGGGGCCACACGGCGTACCGCGACCGCCTGCAGCCGGTGCTCGCCCCGGCCGAGTAGGGCCGAGTTGGCGCGGCACCCTCAGTAGAATGCACGAACGGTCTTGAGATCTTCCTGCTTCTCTGCCATTGCATCGTGATGACTGATCCAAACGGCTCCTTCTCCGTCGCCCCGTTACAGCAGTTACTGAGGGTCATTATTCATCTCTCGCACGGCGCCAATTTCTCTGAGTTGGTAGGCCTGAACGGTCAAGATTCCGCCAGGATGGACCGGACTCGACAGGAGACGGCGCTGCCCATCGAAAACGCCTGAAAAGGGCAGGATGATCTTCGGAAATCAGTGTCAGTTGCTCCCACTCGGTACGACTTGCGTCCACAGCTCCAGGGTAGGGAGTTCTTGTTGGGACGTCGTCCGGGTCTGCTGTTCGCGCTGTCCCTGCTGGCCGCGTCGCCCGCGACGCCCGCCCCGACCGCGGCGCCCGCCCTGTCCGGGGCGGCCGGTGACCGACGGGATGCCTTGTTGGTCGGAACCGAGCAGATCCGTCTCTTCATCGCCCTCGCGAACCTCCACCCCTAAGCCGACGGGGGAGCGGAGGGACGTCCGGAGGCCGTGCTGTTTGGCGGTCTCGGAGGCGCCGGACGCGGCGTCGCCGACGGGGATGGCCAACTCATAGATCAACGACCCCGGGCTCAGGACAGCTTCTCCTCGGAGGCCCGAGGAAAACCGGGCGGGAATGCGGTTTCGGGTGGAGTCGTGCCGGATGATCTCGAGTTCGGCGAGAGAGACCCGGTCGAGACCTTGTGCCGGGCCCGAATCGTCCTCCCCGTTTGGAGAGGCAGTCTCTGGGACGTTCTGCGCGGCCCGCTGCCGCTGAAGGCCGAGTGGGTACTGAATGCCGTAGGTGCGCTGCTGCCCGCCGGTCGGGTCCACCCACACGATCAGTCCATTCGTCGCGATGGATCGGATCAGGGCCCGGTCCTGGATCGCGACGGCCACGTACAGGAGGCTGTCCGTCGGTTCGGCGCTCATGCGGACCGACTCGTCCTCGACGTAGGCGAGACTGCCCCCCCATTCTTCGAGGGCCCCGTCCACTGTGGGCGCCTGCATGCTGGATCGACTCTGGAGCGTCGTCGGCCCGCTGCACGCCCCCGCAAGGAGGGCGCCGACGAGGGCCAGGAGAACGAGACGGAAACGAGGGCGTCGTTCGAGCATGGAAAGGGGAGTCAATCGAAAGAAACAAGCGAGCGGCCCTCCTGAAGGGCGATCCGGCATCCTATGTATCTCAGATAAATGACGGGGGGCGCCATCGGATCCGTCATTTAGCAAGTGGAGGTTCCTTCTTCGCCACTCTTTCTCCTTTCAATCCCAGCCGCTCAGATGAACCGGACGTGGTCTCTTCTTCTCGTCGGCCTCTTGATTGTTGCACACGTCGGGACGCGCCCGGCTTCCGCCCAGGGCCCGGACACGGCCGCCGCCGACCGTGCGGAGACCGAGGCTGATGGGAGTGGGAAGGGGGCCCCGTATGTGCCGTCGCCCCAGCACATCGTTTGGCGCCTGCTCAGCCTCGCGGACGTCGACGAACAGGACGTCGTCTACGACCTCGGAAGCGGGGACGGGCGCATTGTCCTCGCCGCCGCGAAGAAGTACGGCGCACGGGGCGTGGGCATTGAGATCGACTCCGGGCTCGTCGAGAAGTCGCGCATCAAGGCCCGGAACCTCGGCGTGGCGGATCGGGTGGAGTTCCGACAGGGGGATCTCTTTGAGACCGATCTCAGCGAGGCCACCATCGTCACGCTGTACCTCTGGCCCGACATGAACAATCGGCTCCGCCCCAAACTCCGGGAGGAGCTCGGTCCCGGCGACCGCGTCGTGTCTCACAGCTTCGACATTGACGACTGGCCGGCCGACTCCACCGTCTCAATCGAGGCCCGTTCCCCGACGGAGGGCCCGAAGACGCTCTTTCTCTGGACGATTGAGGACTCGACGGGCTCCGAGTAGACGCACAGTCCTCTTCGTGTTGCTCACCGATCCTGCTCATGCGAAACGGTGCCTACACCCTCGCCGGCTTGTCCGCCGTCCTCGGCCTCGTCTTGCTGACGGTGGCGGAGCAGGGCAGCAGTGTGTTCACGTCGCTCGGAACGGTGCTTCTGGTCGTAGCGGCGCTGCTGGCCGGCCTGGGGAAGGGAATCGATCTCCTGGGGTACGTCCAGGAGGGAGCCGCCGGTCCCGATGATCGGGAGTGAGACCGCGCTTCAGCACCGATCACAAACGAGGACGGGAAGAAGGGCAGGGCCCCGACCACACCACGACGCATATCTACTCATTCCCATGCGCGTCCCCCTCAGTCCCTACCCCATCGGGGAATTTCTGTCGATGGTCGGGCGCCGCTTCTCGTCGCCGTCTCCTCGCCCCGCGTCGCTGGACCGGTCCCTTCAACTGAGGGACGTTGCTCCACAGTGGACGATGGGCTTCGTCGGAGACGTGTGCCCGCTGTTCGGGCGCGAGGGGCAGTTCGGAGCGGGCGTGCGAGCATTTCTGTCGGACTGTGACGTGGTAATCGGCAACTTTGAGGGCGTCTTTTCGGAGCGTCGCTGGAAACCCTTTCTCATGAAGCACAGCCCGGACATCTTCAACGTGATGGCAGAGATTCACCCCCTGGAGCGCTGGGTGGTCTCGGTTGCCAACAATCACGCGACGGACTATGGGACGAAGGCCCTGCGCCGCACCCTCCGGATTCTTGAGCATCGCGACATTCGGTGGCTGGGCACGGCTGGTCGGCCGCGCCTCCGCCTTGCCGACGACGTGACGCTCACGGCCTGGACCTGGTGGCTCAACCGTTCGGCCGACGGGGTGGCCCGACGCGATCCCGGTGCGCCTGCCGCGCCGGGCCTGCACGTGGCCCTGCCACACTGGGGCTACGAGCACGAACGCCACCCCCGTCCCGCCCAGACGGTGCCCGAAGGATACGCTCTCACCGCGGGCCACCACACCCACCTGCCCCAGCCGTTCGAGCGCCGCGATAACGGGCAACTGGTGGCGTGGTCGCTCGGCAACTTCGTGACGGGTAAGCAGCTCCCCATCCTCGGCGAGGGGGCGATGCTAAAGGTGGGTGTGGCCCGCCCCGACGATAGCTCGCCCGACATCGTCCAGGCGCATTTCCGCGAGATCGACCTGGATCGGGACCGGGGCCGGTGCCGCGTCACGCTCCGCCATTCCTTGTCCATGCCCGAACCTGACCGTCTCCGGACGTAGACGGGCCGTTCCAGCCGGGCTTTGTTTCGGGGCCCCGACGTCTTCGGCAACGCCACGCCCACCCGCTTTCCGTTGCGTCCCGCTATAGACGGTCTTTCGTTTTCGGGCGGATCAACGGGCGAGTGCCTTCGGTTCGTAGGGCGACTCTTCGTCTCTCCTCTCCCGCACGACGCCCTCGCTTCATGCTCATCTACGAAGTGAACCTGACCGTCGATGGCGACGCCGCCCCCCGCTACAGCCCCTGGCTCCGCGAGCACATCCGCGAGATCTTGAACCTCGACGGCTTCGAGGCCGCGGTCTGGTATGACCGCAGCGAGGACGGCGACACCGTCCCCGAGGACGATGAGCCCACCGACCCCCGCACGTGGACCATTCAGTACCAGGTGCGTGACCGAGCGGCGCTGCAGGCGTACTTTGACGAGCACGCCGAAGAGATGCGCCGGGAGGGCACCGAAAAGTTTGGGGACCACGTAGAGAGCCGCCGTCGCATCTTTGAACAGAAGCGGCTCTTCCAGGGGTAGGTGCGTAGAGATGTCCCCTGCGGAGCCCGCTCTGCTTATCGGTCGTGGCCCGAGCGGCTCGAACGAGTCCCAGCCGTCGGCCGTGTTCGTTTTTGTATGCCAACCGCCTTTGCTTTGCATGCGCACGTGCATCCTCACAGTGCTTTCCGTCGTATTGGCGGTTTCCGTTTCGGGACAGCCGACGAGTCCGGGGCCCTGGACCATCGACGACGTCCTCCAGCAGCGCTCGCTGGAAGACGTCAACATCGGGCCGAAGGGCGAACGCGTCCTGTGGGTCAAGGAGACGCCGGATCCGGAGGCCGACGAGACGCAGTCCGACCTCTACCTCACCTACCGGGACGACCCGCACACGGGGGACTCCACGGCCACGATCCGGCTGACCCGGTCCGGAAACAACGACACTCCTCGCTGGAGCCCGGACGGGCATCACGTGGCGTTTCTCTCGTCCCGGGAGATGGAGGACGACGAGGGCGGCGGACGGCAAATCTGGCGGCTCGACCCTCGCGGCGGGGCCCCGGAAGCACTCACGTCGGTCGAGCACGGCGTGCGGGGCGCCCGGTGGCTCGACGACGACCGCCTGCTCTTTACCGCCCGCGAGAAGAGCACGCGGTACGAGGAGCACCTCAAGGAGCAGGAAGACGACGCGACGGTTGTGGAGGACACGACCCTCTTCCGTCCGGTGCGCCTCTTCGTGGTGAACGTCAAGACGGAAGAGGTGACGCGGATCACGGAGAATGAGCACCAGATCACGGAGTTTGCCCCGTCGCCCGAGGGGGAGTACGTCGTCTATAGCCTCAGGGACTCGCCGATCGACGCCGACGCGCGCAACCAGCCGCACCAGTTCCTCCTCGACCTCGACACCGGGGAGACGATAGAGATTTTTGACGAGCAGTACGTCGACCCCTCCAACTACCAGTGGACGGCGGACGGGAGTGGGTTTTACGCGACCGACTCTCATTCCTCCGATCCGGAGCACGAGGGCGCCGGCATCACCAAGCTCTATCACTACGACCTGACGGGGCGCTCCTACCAGGAGGTGCCGCTCCGGTGGGGCGACCGGGGCGTGAGCTACGGCGGCTACAGCGTCGTGGACGGTGGGGTGCACGTGCAGCTGGCCGACGGGCCGACCTTCAAGCCGCGATTCTACCGCAAAACGAGCGACGGGTGGGCCGTGGAGCCCGTGCAGGACGAGCGCCTGACGCACGCGTCCTCCGTTACCGCCGGCCCCGACGGCGAGACCATCGTGTTCAGCCACTCGACGGCCGACACGCCGCCGTCGTACCGCGTGGGGACCTACCGCGGCGGCGCCATTCAGGAGGACGAGACGCTGACGACGATCAACGACGACCTCGACGAGAAGCCCATTCCGGAAGCCGAGGTCGTGCGGTGGGAGGGGGCCAACGGCGACACCGTGAACGGCATCCTTCACTACCCGCTCGACTACGATCCGGACCGCTCCTACCCGATGGTCACCGTCATCCACGGCGGGCCCAGCGGCGTGGACCTGGACGCCTGGTCGCTCGGCTGGACCGTGTACGCGCCCCTGCTGGCTCAGCGGGGGGCGTTTGTCTTTCGGCCAAACTATCACGGCTCCGGCCACCACGGGCTCGAGTTCGTCGAGTCGATCAAGGGCAACTACTACGAGCTCGAAATTCCCGACATTGTGAGCGGGATCGACAGTCTGGCGAACGCGGGCGTCGTTGATCGGGACTCGCTCGGCGTGATGGGCTGGTCGAACGGGGCCATCCTGAGTATCCAGCTCACCATCGAGCACCCCGAGCTCTTCCAGGTGGCTGCGCCCGGGGCGGGGGACGTCAACTGGACGTCCGACTACGGCAACTGCGCGTTTGGCGTCCGCTTCGACAACTCCTACTTCAAGGGCGCGCCGTGGGAGTACACGCAGCACTACATCGACAAGAGCCCGCTCTTCGAAATGGAGAAGGTGCGGACGCCGACCCTCATCCACCACGGTACCGAGGACCGCGCTGTCCCCTATGAACAGGGATGGGAGTACTACCGTGCCCTCCAGCAGATCGGCAAAGCGCCGGTCCGGTTCCTGAGCTATCCCGGCGAGCCCCACGGGTTGCGCGAGCTGTCCCACCAGCGACGCAAGATGGAGGAGGACCTGAAATGGATCGATACCTACCTCTTCGGCAACACCTCGATGGACGAGCGGGTGGCGGACCGCCTGCTGGCCGACGATGCGCCCCTTTCCCTCCTCAAGTCCGCCGAGCCCCCGGCCCGGACAGACGGCCGGTACGGCGAGCGGGTGAACGGCACGCTCGTCCCCGAAACGGTGACCCTCGGCGACACGCTGACGGTGGGACGGTTTGAGGTGACGCGTGCCCAGTTTCGGGCCCACGACGCCTCCTACGAGGTGGCGCCCGGCACGGCCGACCATCCGGCCAACGACATTTCACGGGAGCAGGCACAGGCCTACGTCGAGTGGTTGAGTGAGGAAACGGGCCGATCCTACCGGCTTCCGACCGCCGCCGAACTCGAGACCCTGAAGGCCAGCCGCAGCGGATCGGACGAGAACACGCCGGCGTACTGGGCGGGCTTTGCGCCCAACCCGGACGAATACGAGCACCTCCGGCGCCGCCTGGCGGCACACGCCATCGACGAGCTTCTCATGCCGGTGGGAAGCCGTCCGCCGGGTCACGGCCCCGACGGGAGCGGCCCGCTGCTCTACGACGTGGGCGGCAACGTCGCCGAGTGGGCCCGGACCGACAGCGGCCTTCGCGCCGAAAATGGGTCGGTGTTGACCCTGAAAAATCCAAAGGCCACGACCGGTCCTGACGTCCCGCGCCGAGCGACGGGCCTTCGCGTTGTCCGGGATCGGTAGCATCGTGAGGGGTGGTCGTCTCCATTCGCTTATGCCCACGAGGGCCTCATATCGGCTACCGAGGATCGACGTGCACCGCATCGGTTCGAATAGAACGGAAAGCCCGTCGCGAGGCGCGCCTCGCGACAATTCGTTCCGAAGGTCCCGTAGCGAAGTGCACAGTCATCTTCAGCAAATGATATCAAACGCCCGCCCTTTTGTATGGATGATTCGCGCCGTCGGGATCAGATTTCCAATCGGCTCGACGCGGTCGAGGCAGAGCATCGTGTGACGGTGCTCTACGCCTGCGAGTCGGGGAGCCGGGCGTGGGGCTTCCCCTCCGCCGACAGCGACTACGACGTGCGGGTCGTCTACGCCCACCCGCGCGACTGGTACCTGTCCATTGACGTAGAGCGGCGCGACGACACGATTGACCCGCCCTGTTCCGGCGAGATTGACCTGCACGGCTGGGACCTGCGCAAGGCGCTCGGCCTCTTCCGCACGGCCAACCCCACGCTGCTCGACTGGCTGCAGTCTCCCCTCATTTACCGGGAGATCAAGCCCGTGATGACCTGCTGGCGGGATCTGGTTCCGGACTACTACACGCCCTTGGCCGCCGGGCACGCCTATCGGGGCATGGCCCAGAGCATCGCCGAGCAGAACCTGGCCGAGGAGCCGATTCCACACAAGGCCTACCTCTACGTCCTGCGCGCGCTCCTGGCCGTCCGCTGGGCCGAGCAGGACCGGGGCCCTGTGCCCGTTGCGTTCGACCGCCTCGTCGAGACGACGGTCGAGGACGGGTCGCTCCGCGAGGCCATCCACGACCTGGTGGCTCGGAAGCGGGCGGGGCGGGAGCTCGACGCGGGCCCCCGCCTCCCGACGCTCCACAGCTTCATTGAGGCAGAGCTAGAGCGACAGGCCGATACGACGTTTCCCGCCTCCGATCCTTCTCCTGGCGTAGAGCCGCTCAACGACTTCTTCCGGGCCGTGCTCAACCGTACTGCAGACGCCCGGCGTGCCTGATACGGCGTTCCCCGGGGGGATACTAGACCGGTGACCTGCCAACGGTCAACGGACCACGACCGGAGATGACGAGAGGGTGCGTAGAAGCGGATCTCTTAGACCGCGACGACCTCGAACGAGGACCGTTTAACGGAGGCGCACATTGGTTCGTCACGCCATCTTCAATGCCCAGTGAGACGGCGCGCGGATCCTTTGCCTGCGACGCGTGTGTAGTATTTCCCTGTTTATGACAAAGTGGCAGTTGGGGCAGGGCCGACTTCCGCTTTGGTCTCTGCGTGTCTGTATCCATCTGCTTTTTTCCTGTTTATGGATCGTGCCTCCATCCAGGAACGGTTCGGTATTGTCGGCACTTCCGAGCCCCTCAAGAACGTCATCGACCAGGCACGTCAGGTGGCGAAGACCGACATCACCGTGTTGCTGCAGGGGGAGAGCGGCGTGGGGAAGGAGTTGATCGCTCAGATGCTCCACGAGCTCTCGATGCGGCGCCACGAGACGATGGTGACCGTCAACTGTGGCGCCATTCCCGAGGGCCTCATCGAGAGCGAACTCTTTGGGGCGGAGAAGGGGGCCTACACGGGGGCCGTTGAGGAACGGGTCGGCTACTTTGAAGAGGCGGACGGCAGCACGATTTTTCTGGACGAGATTGGCGAGATGCCACAGGAGGCTCAGGTCCGCCTGCTCCGTGTGCTGGAGACGGGCACGTTTAGCCGTGTGGGCGCCTCGACGCAGGAGCAGGTGGACGTGCGCATCGTGGCGGCCACGAACAAAGATCTCCTCGAAGAAGTGCGGGCCGGGCGGTTTCGGAAGGACCTGTACTACCGGCTCAGCACGGTTCTTATCGACATTCCGCCCCTCCGGGAACGGAATGACGACATTCTTCCCATCTTTGAGAACTTTCTCCACGAGTTTTCCCGGGAGTACAGTTCCTCTCGTAAGACCCTAACGGAGGACGCAAAGGAGGTGCTGGAGACGTACCGCTGGCCCGGCAACGTGCGTGAGCTCCGCAACGTGGCCGAGCAGGTGGCTGTGTTGTTGCGGGAGGAGGAAGTGTCGGCCAACGAGTTGCGCCCCCTGATGCGCGACATTGGAGAGGCCGCCCCCTCGACGGACCTGATGCGGGTGGAACGGGAGGAGGACCAGCGCCACGAGGAGGAGTCCGGCTCCGACATCCGCCAGCGCGAGCTTCTCTATCGCGCCATCCTGGAGATGCGCATGGACATGCGGGAGCTCAAGGATCAGATCGGCTCCCTTATGTCGAATGTCGGGGTCGTGGTGCCCCGAGACGTGGCCGAGCGCGGCGACTTTCCGAGCGACTACGACGACTTCGTGGTGGTGCGCAACGACGACCCCGACGATTCACGGGCTCGGCCCCGACGGGACGAGCCGGGCGAGGTGGACGCCCTCATCCGGGATGTCGTCTACGAGGTAGACGAGGAGGGACCGGCCCGCCCCACGCCCCGCGAGCAGCACGCCGCGCCCCGTCGGGACGAAGCGCCGAACGGCGAGCGCCCCGCCCGCTCCCCCGAGCGGGAGGAACCGGTGTCTTCGGCTGAGCCCGTCGAGGATACCGACGAGGACGGTGACGACCTCCCCACCCTTGAAGAGGCCGAAAAGCAGCTCATCAGTCGGGCCCTCAGGCGATTCGACGGCAACCGACGCAAGACGGCCCAGGCACTCGGCATCAGCGAGCGCACCCTCTACCGCAAACTCAAGGACATCGACGAAGACCAGTAATACACAATCCGTCTGATCGCGTCGGGACCCAGAGGACAACGCCGTCCGCCAACTGAGCGGAGCCATCACAAAACGTCTAACGGAAACCCTGAACGTTCCTACGTTAGGGAAAATGTGATTCCGTAGTAGGAATGCGGTGCCCTTCTCTCAGGTACCGTCGTTGAGACTCGGCACCGGTAATAAGGACGTGGGGACACGGAGAGACTGCAATCTGTCGCCCCGAGACGATGGGGAATATTCGGAGCTTGGAGAAGCTTCAGGGCTACGAGGCCGCCATGACGGGAGCGAGGGAGTTCGTCGAACGGACGAAAGCGTTCCCCAAAGCGGAACGGGACGTGATGGTCGATCAGAGGCGGCGCTCTTCTCGTTCCGTTTGTGCAAACAGACGATGATGGAAGAGGCGACGCTCTGCCATGGCAGCTGACCTCACCGACCAGGTGGGGTCGACCGAGATGCTGCTCCGAACCGTGCCAACTACCAATGCATAAGCGGCCCGTCCCCCACTCACGGGAACCGAAAAATTGCGACCACAACGAATTTTCGGCCCCCAGAGCCATCTGCGTGACCGCACTTATGAACGTACAACGTGGATAAATTCCCTCACGATCCGGGGTTGGGGATGCCGGACCCACTTACGTTGGCCCTACAATTGTCTTTCTGCACGAACAAACAATACGTGTCATGGCATCACTTAACAGAGTCGAACTCATCGGGCGCCTCGGCGACGACGCCGACCTTCGATACACAGGAGAAGGAACAGCGGTCGCAAATCTTTCAATTGCAACCGATGAGAGCTATACCCGAAACGACGGAACGGAGGTCGACCAAACCGAATGGCATGACGTCACGGTGTTTGGGCGCCAGGCGGAGACGGTGAGTGAGTATACCAGCAAAGGGGATCAAGTGTACGTCGAAGGCAATCTGGAAACGAGCCAGTATGAGGACCGGGACGGCATTACCCGCTACTCTACAGACATCATCGCCCGACGCGTGCTTTTTCTCGAAAGTCCAGACGGTGGTCAGCAGCAGGGGGGCGGACCGTCGATGCAGCGCGACCCTGCTCCGGGACCTCAGCCCCAGGATCAGCGAAATCAGGGGAAGGGAGGGGCTCCGGGCGGAGGGGGATCAGGAAACGCCGGATCCAACGAGGAGGATACCTTCGAACCCGACGATGAGCTCCCGTTCTAACTGCCTTTCTGATGGGGAGACCCCACTGTCGCACAGCCCAGACAGACCGGATGTTGGAAGCGATGGTCACCTAGCCCTGGTCTGCGATGAAACGCAAACCGCCTCTGGCGTCTCGGCATTTTCCCTTGCAAGGGAAACAGCTCGGTTCGACATGGTGGGGGTTGCGCCGCTACCCTCTGAGCCGCAAGCTATGCCACGGCCGGCTCGGTCATAATCGATTCGGTTCGGGCGGCCTCTTCAAGGGTGGTCTCTTCGAGAGCCGTGCCCAGAAGCGTGCTGGAGGTGCAGTCCTCGATGCGGACCTTTACGTAGTCGCCCTGCTCGTAGTCCTCGCGGTCGAAAACGACGCCCTTGTTCGTGTCCGTGCGACCGAAGAGCTGCGCGTCGCTCTTCTTGCTGGCGCCCTCAACGAGCACAGTGTGCACACGGCCGATTTCTTCTTCGTTGCTCTCCTTCGCGTGCCGGTTCTGGAGCTCGATGATCTCTTCGAGGCGGCGCTGCTTCACGTCTTCCGGCACGTCGTCCTCGAACTTGCGGGCGGCGTAGG
>CAYULG010000046.1:0-15456 GCA_964445365.1 uncultured Salinivenus sp.
ACGTAGACCCCCACCGCAAAGCCGTCCGGGGATACGCGGTGGGTAATTTGCACGTCCTCCAGCCGTCGGATCGCGGGCCGGTAGAACGACATCCACTTATGGTCGTGGCAGCCGCCCGCGCCGAAGTCGTTTTTCAGCAGCCGACTGAACACGTTGCGCTCCGTCTCCAGATCGAGCCGATTGGGAAGCACCCAGTTCACGGCGAGGTCGTCGCGGTACCGGCGGAACGGATCTTTGAGGTGATCGGTGACGCCCGGCTTTTCCTCGTTGTACTGATCGATATGGGGCGCGGCGCGCAGCCGGTCGAGCATCGCGAACACCTCCGGCGACCAGCCCTCGAACGAGCGATCAAGCGTATCGGGCCGGCGCATCTTTTCGACCGGCGTCTGCACGGGATCGACCGCGGCGGGTTCGGCCTCCTCTAGCATAAACACGCGTCGCTCATCTGCCCGAGAGTTCGCTCGCTACGCCAAGACCCAAAAGATCAGTCCATGACTTCCGCCTCTCGGCCTTGCAGGAACGCCTCGGCGGCCGTCACCAACGGCTCGCTGCCGATGAACAGGGGCGTCCGCTGGTGTAGGGCCCTGGGCTCAATGTCGAGAATGCGCCGGCGCCCGTTGGAGGCCCGGCCTCCAGCCTGCTCCACCAGAAAGGCCATCGGATTGGCCTCGTACATGAGCCGGAGCTTGCCGTCGGGATGGTACGGGGAAGACGGATACATGTAGAGGCCCCCGTCCAATAGGTTGCGGTGGAAGTCCGACACGAACGAGCCGATGTAACGAGCCCGGATGCGCTCGCCGGTCTCCGGATCTTTGCGCTTGATCCAGCCGAGAAAATCCTGGAGTTCGGAGGGAAAATCCTCTATGTCCGCCTCGTTGGTCGAGTACATGCCCCCGTGGTCGGGGATGCGGAGGTCAGGATGCGAAAGCAAAAACTCGCCGATTGAGGGATCAAGGGTAAAGCCATTGACCCCATTCCCCGTCGTAAAGACGAACATGGTCGCGGACCCGTACGCCACGTATCCGGCGGCGACCTGCTCGGCCCCGGGTTGCAGGGCTACGTCGAGCACGTCTCCCCCCTCCCAGTCCTCGGGAAGCAGGTAGACGCTAAAGATGGTCCCGACCGACGCGTTCACGTCCGTGTTTGACGAACCGTCCAGCGGATCGAAGAAGACGGCGTAGCGCTCCGACGTCTCCGCACTGGGATTGACCGGAATCGCGTCGGGTTGCTCCTCGGACCCAATCATGCAGCACTCCCCGCCCTTCCGGAGCGCCCGCACCAGCTCGCGGTGGGCAATGCGGTCAAGCTTCTTCTGCTTCTCCTCCTGCACATTCACCGTGCCGGTCTCGCCCAACACGTCGAGGATACCGGCCCGGCGGATGTTCCGGCTAATGATTTTGGCCGCCACACTGAGGTCGCGCAGCAGTCGGGAGAAGGAGCCTGTCGAGTGGGAGAACCGCTCCTTGCGGTCGAGCACGAACTGCTCCAGCGTCATAAGCGACAATCGGTCCGGGGGCACCTCTGTCGGCTCACTCGGCTCAGGGTCGTCGGTCTGCATAGCGAGAAGCAACTGGCTTGCAAGGGAAAAAATGGATGTAAGAAGCGAGGATCGTCAAGCGAGCCGCCCCTCTGTCGGGGCTGCCTGGATTGGCGTCAGTGAGGGTGGAACCGCTTCCTTCGCGGCTAATGCTGTACCGATTCCGGCGCCCAATTCTCCGGCTTCGCCGACCGGGTCATGAGCCGCTTCACCATTTCACTAGGGGCCTTGTCGTCGAAGAGAATCGAGTGCACCGCTTCCGTGATGGGCGTTTCGACGCCGTGCTGCTGAGCCAGGTCGTAAACGGACCGGGTCGTACGGACCCCTTCGACCACCATCTCCATGTCGTCGAGTACCGCCTCCAGGGATTTGCCCGACGCAATCTGCTCCCCCAGGTGGCGATTTCGGCTGTGGCGGCTCATGCACGTGACGACAAGATCGCCCATCCCGGCCAAGCCCGCAAACGTTTGCGGCTCGGCCCCCAGGGCGCGGCCCAGTCGCTGAATTTCGGCGAGCCCCCGGGTGACGAGTGCCGCCTTGGCATTGTCCCCGTAGCCGACCCCGTCGCAGATGCCCGCAGCGATCGCCAGCACGTTCTTTGCCGATCCGCCGATCTCCACCCCAATCACGTCCGTATTGAGGTAGACGCGCAGCCGCTCAGTCATGAAACGGTCCTGTATGGACCGCGCAACGGCCTCATCCGGGGCCGCCGCGACCACGGTCGTAGGGCGCCCCTCGGCCACTTCCTCGGCGTGGCTGGGGCCGTAGAGGGCCCCAATCTGGCGACGGGGCAGCTCCCCGAAGACATCGGCCAGGACCTGGGTCATGGTGAGCAACGTGTCATTCTCGATGCCTTTCGACAACGCAACGGCCGTCACGTCATCGTGCAGGTGGGGGCGCAGGGCCTGGGCTCGCTCGCGCAGTTTCTGCGACGGAACGGCCAGTCCCCAAAAGTTGGAGGCCTGGGCTGCCTCCTCCAAATCCGTCGTGATGGTGACAGTCGATGGAATCAGCAGCTCGGGAAGATAGGTAGGATTGTGGGAGGTGTCCCGGATCTCCTCAACCACCTCGGGCCGGCGGGCCCACAGGGTCACGTCGCGGCCGGCGGAGGCGAGGTGAACAGATAGGGCTGTGCCCCAACTCCCGGCCCCGAAGAGTGTGATGGACGACATAGACGTGACCTGACGTTTTCCCAAAGTTGCGATTCTGGCGAGCCCGCACAACTAGACAGGATCATTATTGCCAGTTGCGGAACGGATTCACTCCGATCTCATCATCGAGCCGCCGGTCCTGCGGTGCCGTTTGTGTATCGCTTCCCATCCGCGGTACGGTCAGTTTGTCCAAGTTGCGCAGGACCCCGAAATCGAAGGCGCTTCGGTCGTCGGCGACCGGACGTCTTCCTCGGTTGCCCCGACAGCAAGTAAAGCGGATGTCTCGCCCCGACACGACGTGGCCGGGTATATGGTGTGGTCTGACTGCTCAGATCCGCCAACTGTTTCGCTCCCTCCCAATCCGAGGCGCGGATGTCCGAGAGCGCAAAATCCTCGCCCTTCTTCACCGATCGATCCAGTGGATTCTCAGTCGGTAATCTCAAGCTGATACTGCTTCGGCGTGATGCCTTCGTATTCTTTGAACGTGTCGATGAAGTGACTGGTGCTGCTAAATCCCAGTTCGTGACTCACGCTAGTGACGGTATTCTCGGGGTCTGCCAGCAGTTCTCGGGCCCGAACGATCCGTTCACGGGTAATGTACTCCAACGGCGACATGTCAAACTCGTCGCCAAAGTGACGATAAAAGGTGGATTTGCTCATGCAAGCTTCGTCCACCAACTCGTTGATCGAGATGTGGCGATCCAGGTTGTTCTGGATGTACTGAATGGCCGCCGCCAAACCGCCGGTGGAGGAGTGGCGCGAAAAATCGCCGACGAGGAGCGGTCGGGATTGGGTTTGAAGGAGGTGGATCATCAACCCCCGCACGTTAAGGTCGATAAGGCGGTCCCGATTGGGAGGGTTTTCCCAAATCAAAAACGCAATCATCTCCAGGATTCGGCGAATGCCCTCTTGGTTCTCCACGTGACAGTACTTCTGCTCTTCCACCTTCCATTGCCGGGACACCGATGAGTCAAGGGCGTCTTCGTTCATGTTTTCCAACGTGCGGGCCGCCCGATCCTGACTCACTTTCAACGCCACATACTGAACAGGCGTATGCTCTGCCTCGGGAAACTCAACCGAAATGGTCTGCAGGGGAGGGACAATGAGGGAGTCACCCGCACCGCAGGTCACCGATGTCTCTTCATCCACGTGAATCACCTTTCGGCCCGCCACCACACCGTAATAAAAGAGATGCGGGGATTGGAGCGTCGTTCGATCTATCGCCCGATCTACCTGATACAACGAAAGCCGAACGGTCTCCCCCCCCACGCCCCGCCGGCTCTGAATGAGGCTCTCCGGATCGTCTTTGTACAGACTGGGAATCGTAGCCACGGACATAACAGTCAGAGAACATCTTCAATTTCTGAGAGCCGGACGGGTGAAAAATCGGCACTCCTACAGTACGAAGCGCGGGGAAGGGAGCGCCGGTTTTCACCAACGATCATAAGATGTCCAACACCCCGATCAAACGTCGAACGAGTTCTCGCTCATGCAAAAAAGATTCCTATATCTGCCAGAACCTCGAGGGCGTATGGGGAGATCATCCCCGTTCGACCTGAAAAAATAGGGGTGGTCGGGGTCCTCTGCAAGTGCATCCTTCCGGACTGAATTGGCCTTTCGTGGGCGAAAAGGGCCCATTTTCGGGGGCTTTACTTGTAAGAACGGGGCGTGTAATTATCAAAAACGTTACGCACATCTCCCGAAAGAGATCGCTTTTCGCCGACACGCACGACCCTTATCGGGTGCTGACTTTGGGAAGATGGAGGCATTTTCCTGGAAGATTACGTTACCGACTCAGAAAAGCGCTTCCTATATTAAATTTGCTTCATGAGAGACGCTTCGGCAGCACTGGCCCCAAGAATTTGCGAATATAGACAGTTTTTCTTACCTCCATTGATGGAAGCCCTTACAGCTAAGACGTCTAGGGCGGTCGGCCGCACTCCTTCCAGCCGGGCCCCTCTCTGAACTACTTGCCCCCCGTTACCCATGACGCACATACTCGCTCTTGACCAAGGAACGACGAGTTCCCGGGCGATTCTCTTCGACCGCAACGGCCAGGTTGAGTCCGTCGCCCAAAAAGAGTTCGAGCAGATTTATCCTAAGCCGGGTTGGGTGGAGCACGACGCCAACGAGATCTGGTCCACGCAGATGGGGACCGCGTCCGAGGCCCTCAGCCGGGCAGGGATCACCGCGTCGGACCTCGCCGCCGTGGGCATCACCAACCAGCGCGAGACGACGATCGTCTGGGACCGATCAACCGGTGAGCCCATCCACAACGCCATCGTCTGGCAGGATCGCCGCACCTCCGGTCTCTGCGACCGCCTGAAAGATCAGGGCTACCTGGACCTCTTCCAGAAGAAGACCGGCCTGATCCTGGACGCGTACTTCTCCGGCACCAAGATCAAGTGGATCCTCGATCACGTTGACGGGGCGCGCCAGCGGGCCGAGAACGGCGAGCTGGCGTTCGGGACGGTCGATAGCTGGCTCGTCTGGCGCATGACCGGCGGGGAGAAGCACATTACCGACGCGACCAACGCGTCCCGCACTCTTCTCTACAACATCCACGAGGGCGAGTGGGACGAGGAACTCCTCTCCATCCTGAATGTGCCCCGCTCAATGCTGCCCTCGGTCGAGGACAGCAGCACCGTCTACGGTCATACCAGCGTCGACACCTTCGGCTCGGCGGTCCCGATTTCCGGGATTGCGGGCGACCAGCAGGCCGCTCTCTTCGGACAGATGTGTACGACACCCGGCCTCGGCAAGAATACATACGGCACCGGGGCCTTCATGGTGCAAAATACCGGGCAGGAGGCGGTGACGTCCGAGAACAACTTGCTGACCACCATTGCCTACCAGTTGGACGGAACGACCTACTATGCCTTGGAGGGGTCGATCTTTGTAGCCGGAGCCGTCGTGCAGTGGCTCCGGGATGAACTCCAGATCATCCGCAACTCCTCGGAGGTTGAGGAGCTCGCGCGTCAGGTGGACGACAACGGAGGGGTCTACTTCGTTCCCGCCTTCACCGGCCTCGGGGCGCCCCATTGGGACCAGTATGCGCGGGGGACCATCGCCGGCCTCACCAGGGGGGCCAACCAGGGCCACCTGGCCCGGGCCGCGCTCGAAAGCATGGCCTATCAGGTCGCGGATGTCATCGATGCGATGGAGGCCGACTCCGGCATCGAGACGAAAGAATTGCGCGCCGACGGAGGCGCAGCGGCGAATGATCTTCTTCTCCAGTTTCAGTCCGACATCCTCGACGTGCCGGTTATACGCCCCGAGATTTTGGAGACCACGGCTTTGGGGGCGGCCTACCTCGCCGGCCTGGCCGTTGGCTTCTGGGAGAGCCGAGATGAAATCCAAAACCAGTGGAAGTTGGACAAGAAATTCGACCCCTCCATGTCGGCCGATCGGGTCGATGAACTGCGAAGTGGGTGGTCAAAGGCCGTCGAGCGTGCTCGCGCCTGGGAGGATCCAGACGACAGTGAATCGGGCGCCGCCACCAACGGAGAGGTCGAAGAATCCGAGACGGAAGAGACGGTCCCGTCGTGACCACACGCTTCCGGTTTTTGGCCGGTTCCGACGGGCGCCGCGTTCGCTTGGGCGGGTGCCCCCGCCTCGCTGCACCAGCGGCTTTTCTCTCCCCCACTGCCCACTGGGGGTTCGTTTAACGAATCGCGCACATTATCTCTTTATGGGTATTCGTGTTGAGGACCTTCACAAGTCGTACGGCACCGAAAAAGTTCTGGACGGCGTCAACCTGGAAATTCCAGACCGGAGCTTCTTCAGCGTGGTGGCCCCGACGGGCGCCGGAAAGACGACGTTGCTCCGGATTCTTGCCGGCATCGAGCCCGCGAACTCGGGCTCCGTTTATTACGACGGCAAGGAGATGACGGGCGTGGCCGTCCAGGAACGGAGTGTGGGGATGGTCTACCAGGAGTTTATCAACTACCCCTCCCTGACCGTTTGGGAGAACTTGGCCTCTCCCCTCCAGGTGAGCGACGAAAACTACAGCCAGGAGGAGATCGAGCGGCGGGTGGAGGAAACGGCCGAGATGCTCCAGATTGAGCATATTCTAGGCAATCTGCCGGAAGAATGCAGCGGCGGCGAAGCCCAGCGGACCGCCATTTCTCGGGCCCTCATCAAGGAGCCCGACTTCCTCTTCATGGACGAGCCCCTCGCCAACCTCGACTACAAATTGCGAGAGGGCCTTCGGTCCGACTTCGAACGCCTCTTTTCCGAACAGGACACGACGGTCGTTTACGCAACCCCCCAGGCGGGCGACGCGCTCGCCATGTCCACTCACATCGGCTACCTCCACGACGGGAACATCATCCAGGACGCCCCCCGGGACGAAATGTACTTCCGCCCGGCATACTTGCCCGTGGCCGAGTTTCTGGGCGAGCCGCCGATGAACGTTTTGCCCGCCACCTTCGGTGAGGACGAAACCGACCGATTTTTCGAACTGAGCGACGGAACCCAACTGGAAGCGGGCTCCCTCTCGTCCCTCTCCCCGGGGCAGGAATACCTCCTCGGCTTCCGGCCGCAGGACATGACCCCAACCGAAAACGGCGCGGGTACCACCATCCACCCCAACCTTTCATTTATTGAAACGGTTGGGTCCACGAGCACACTGCACCTGGACTTTCAGGGCAAAGAAATCTACGCACTGAACGAGCGTCCCGTCCAGACAGAGGCCGGGACGTCCATCCCCTTCGCCCTGGATCCCGAGAAGTTCTACGTCTACGATTTGGAATCCGAGGATCTTATCGCGACGGGGGAAAAGATTCCTTCTTTCTCATAAAACCATTCCCTGTTAGATGGCTGAAATCGAGGTTCGTGACATACGGCACGTCTACGATCAGGGCACGGAGGATGAGACGGTCGCCGTCGACGGCGTGAACCTGACCCTGGAGGACGGCACGGCCAGTGCCCTCCTCGGGCCCTCCGGCTGTGGCAAGACGACGCTGCTCCAGATTATCTCCGGCCTTCTCACCCCGACCGAAGGCAGCATCCTGATTGACGGAGAAGATGTAACCGAGCTTTCGCCGGCCGATCGAGACGTGGCCCAGGTCTTCCAGTTCCCGATTATTTATGACTCGATGAACGTGTACGACAACCTCGCCTTTCCCCTGCGGAATGGGAACGTGCCCGAAGCAGAGGTGGAAGACCGGATCAACAACATCGCTGAGCTGCTTGAGTTGACCGACATCTTGCAGGAAAACCCGACACAGTTTGGGCCGGAGATGAACCAACTCATCGCGCTTGGCCGGGGCATCATCCGCGCCGACACCTCCGCGATCCTCTTCGACGAACCGATGACGGACGTAGAACCCTCCCGCAAGCTCACGATCCGTCGCCGTGTGAAAGAGGCGCAGCAGGAATTTGAAATCACAGCCCTTTACGTGACGCACGACCAGCACGAGGCACTGACCTTTGCGGAGCGTGTGGCCATCATGAAGGATGGCAACCTGGTCCAGTACGACACCGGTGAAAACCTTTACCAGAATCCCACCAATACCTTCATCGGCCACTTCATTGGCAGCCCCGGGATGAACCTCTTCGACTGTGACGTGGGAGAGGACCACGGCAAACCGCACGCCCGACTCGGGGATCACCCCGTCGCCCTGCCCGAAGCCATTCACCCACAGGTCGATCCGAAATGGACCGACTGCCAGATCGGCATTCGGCCCAGCTCCGTGGTCGTTCAGGTGGCCGAGCCGGACGCGGAAGACGGCTTTATTCCGTCTGAGGTCGAGAAGGTCGAAATGCTCGGTGGGTTTCAGATCGTAACGGCGATTCCCGAGGGCACGGACGCCGAGGTGAAGGCACGAGTGGCCCACGACTACGCGATCGACGAGGACGCGTCCCTCTGGCTGAAATTTCCGGGCGACCAGGTCCAGCTATTTCACCAAGAAAACGCCGTCCACGCCGAATAGGGAGCGCTGTGTCACACAACGTTCTTTATTCCCCGCTTTTTGTTTAGGAGCACGACCCGACTGACCAATGAAACAACGCCCTTGGCTTTTTCTGACGCCGGCGCTGATCCTCGTTTCGATCAGTGCATTTATTCCGCTTATCACGGTTATAAACTACTCCCAGCTCTCGCTTCTCCCCGGTTCGGCCCCCTACTACACAGGCCTGGAGAACTTTATGAAGGTCATCCAGGATTCGAGCTTTAGGGGGGCTCTCTGGCGACAGTGCATCTTCAGCGGACTGGTACTGATCACCGAAATTCCGCTGGGCCTTGCCCTCGCGCTCTGCATGCCGACCGAAGGAAAGGGCGTGGGCGTGAGCCTCGTCCTCCTCGGCATTCCTCTCCTCATCCCCTGGAACGTGGTCGGCATCATCTGGCGCGTGTTCACGCGGAGCGACATCGGCGTGCTGCCCGAATTCTTTGAGTGGCTCGGATACGCCTACAACGTGAGCAGCAACACCGGGGATGCCTGGTGGACCGTACTGGCAATGGACATCTGGCACTGGACGCCCCTGGTCGTGCTCATCTGTTACGCCGGCATTCAGGCCATCCCGCAGGAGTATTACATGGCCGCCAAGATCGATCGGGCCTCGCCCTGGAAAACGTTTCGGTACGTCACGCTCCCGAACCTGCGGGGTGTGCTCATCATCGCCGTGCTCCTGCGACTGATGGACTCGTTTAAGATCTACGCGGAGCCGTTCGTGCTCACCGGCGGCGGCCCGGGCAGCTCAACCACGTTCCTGAGCACGTACACGTCACGAATGGCCATCGGAGGATTCCAAATGGGTCGAGGCGCCGCCACGTCTCTGATCTATTTCTTCATCGTGATCCTCCTCTCCTTCGTGATCTACATAATTATGCTGAATCTCGGACAAGGTGCTGGTGAAGAATAATGAAACGACAATACTACTTGGTCCTGTTTTTGGTATTGATTGGAATACCAATTTACTGGATGTTGAACATGTCCTTCAAGCCCAACTCGGAGATCCTTGGGCAGCTTACACTTTACCCGCACGAGTTCACGTTCGGGAATTACGTTGAGATTTTGAGCTCAGAGTTTTGGCGAGCGGGCTACATCAACTCGATCTCCATGGCGCTCCTGAACGTGGTGTTCGTCCTGCTCGCGGCGGTGCCCGCAGCGTATGCCTTCTCGCGGTGGGACTTCCGGGGCGATAAGCACCTGTTCTTCTGGTTCTTGACCAACCGGATGGCCCCTCCGGCCGCCTTCATGGTGCCGTTCTTCATCCTGTACTCCAACCTCAATCTCATCGACACCTACTGGGCGGTGGCGCTGGCGCACTGCCTGTTCAACCTGCCCCTGGCCATCTGGATTCTGGAGGGCTTCATGTCCGGCATCCCGAAGGAGATCGACGAAATGGCGTTTATTGACGGACACAGCTTCCCGAGTTTCTTCTGGAACATCTTTCTTCCCCTAATTACACCGGGGCTCGGCGTGGCCGCCTTCTTCTCGTTCATGTTCTCCTGGGTGGAGCTGCTGCTGGCCCGCACCCTGACGAACGAGGCCGCTCAGCCGATTACGGTGACGCTCACCCGGAGCCTGGGGGCCGGCGGTTGGGACTGGGGCGTGCTTGCCGCGGCCGGTGTCCTCGCCATGATTCCGGGTGCCATTATCGTTTACCTCGTGCGCGACCTGCTGGCAACGGGCTTCTCGATGGGACGCGTATAGCCACTAGACGCTCTTCCTCCCGACCCATTGAGACCCAATCCTTTCCGGATCCGACGCCCCGGGCCCCTCGCTCTAAAGGGCTCGGGGCAAGCCGGATGCGTCATTTGCCCTCCCCCGCCCGGCACGGACTGATTTTCCCAACACGACCCCTCAAACTGCCATGATGATCGACCTCTCGCCCCAGTGGATGTACTGGACGGTGCCGACTCTTTTATTCCTGGGTTTCATTCTAACCATGCTCGCTGTCCTTTCCTTTTGGGACGCCAAAGACCCCGGCTGGGCACAGCAGGGCATTTTGCCGATTGAGACCACTCGGGGCGACCGGGTCTTTATGAGCATCCTCACGACCGGAATCTTCTTTTGCTTTTGGTTATACTTTATCGGCACGTCCGCCCTCTGGGGCGTCCTCGTGGCGGGGGCCGCCGCTGCAGTCGGCATCATAAACTTCTTTTAGCCCCGCTCTCTTGTGCGATCCAAACGGGCCCTCCGTTGTCGCGAGACGACCCACTACTCTCTCCCCTGAGCACGCAGATCCCGCCTCGGCGCCTAGTCGGTTGCCCACGCTGTTCTTTTCTATGCGTGCGCCGCAAGTCCTCCCCTCCCAACACTTCTCCTTGGTTCGTTCTGTTGGAATGAGGATTGCGTTGAAATAAAACGGTTGCTGGAAGCGGTTTCTCCGCTTCCGGGTTCGAGCGCGTAAATCAACTACTACAGTGGGACTTTTTTCTGCATAGATCCGTTCGACCCCGGACAAGGCGGGTACGAACGTATATGCCTCTTTCTCCACTGGCTGAGATCTCGTTCTTGCGAGCGTCAATTCGTCGCCCGCAGGACCAATAAACCGGACAGGACACACGCCTCGCGCCTGACAGATGGTTGACTCGCTCCTCCACCATTACGCATTTACACTTGCGTAGGTAGAGTTACCCCGTTTCCTTCCGCGAGATGGTGGACAGGTGTGAGGACTGCCACCAAGACCCGCCCTCCCATCGAAACAGCGTTACGGCCATGGATCGCACACTCCCCTCCTCCCTCATCGTCGGACTCCTCGCTCTTGCGTTCGTTGTCACGGGGGCGATGTACCTGCCGATTTCGGCCCCGATGGCCACGGGGGTCGCATCGGTCCACGTCGCCGACGTGAACTCGGATAACGCCCTCGACGTGCTGTCCGCATCCGGCAATCGGGACGAGATTGCCTGGCACCGCAACGACGACGGCTCGTTCACCGACCGTACGACCATCCTGGAGCGGGCCGGCGGGGTCAAGTCGGTCTTCGCCGACGACCTGGACGGGGATGGGGACCCGGACGTCCTCTCTACGTCGATTTACTCGGACCGAATCGCCTGGTACGAGAACACCGACGGCTACGGCGATTTCTCCGACCAGAAGGTCATTGAGGACGAAGCGGGCAATCCTCTTTCCGTCTACGCAACGGACCTGGACGGCGACGACGATTCGGACATCCTCTACGCCTCCAACGGCGACGGAAAAATCGCCTGGTACGAGAACGAAAACGGGCAGGGCAACTTCTCTGGGCAAAATATCATCTCGACCGCTGCCCCGGGCGCCCAGGCGGTGTACGCGGCCGACCTGGACGGGGATGGGGATAAAGATGCGCTCTCTGCGTCCAGCTCATACGGAGGCGACGATCGGATTGGGTGGTACCGGAATACGGCCGGCGGTTTCGCCAGTCAGAACGTGATCACCAAGAATTTGGCAGGCGCCCGGTCGGTATACGCCGCCGATCTGGACGGGGACGGGGACAACGACGTTCTCTCCGCCTCCAAGGACGACGGCAAGATTGCCTGGTACGAAAATACCAGCGGGTATGGTACCTTCTCCGACCAAAAGGTCATCTCAACGAATGCCCCCGATGCCCGATCGGTCCACGCGGCCGACCTCGATGGGGACGGCGACCTGGACGTGCTCTCCGCCTCCGAGACACTGGCGTGGTACGAGAACACGGACGGACAGGGCACCTTCTCGACCCGAAAAGTGATTTCGGGCTCCGATACGTACGGGACCGTCATGGCCGCTGATATGGACGCGGACGGGGACCCCGACGTCCTCTCCGCCTCTCAAAAAGGGAATCGAATCGTCTGGTTCAGCAACGACATCGAACAGGGACAAGGCTTCAGCAACGCGCAATCCATCGTTCAGCGCCTAGCCGAAAAGTAGCCTGATACCTATTTCTCATGGGGAGAATCCCCTTCTTCCCGGGAACGGGACCCCCTCACTCAGCACCCCGCTGGGTCTACGGACATTTCGGTCGAGCGCGGTCCACATTGTTTTCCCAATTGTTTCGACTGGGCCAGTTAGAGAGGCCATTCGCTCCCTCAACATTGCCCACCTCCACGTTTTGGGCCCAACGGCATGTCCTTCATCCCCCGCGCGTCCCAGGAGGATTTGGGTGCGACCGACATCAAACACAGCGCGCCAATGGTGTGCTTGGAACCGAGATCGCCCCCCCAGCAATCAGGCTCCCCGTCTCCCCCTCGTTCTCCTGATTATCCCCTACAGGACAAGCTAGTCGAAACGAGGTCGCCCCTCGCCCCCGAGTTGGCGCCATACAAACCCCCTAGGTTTCTGTCCTTCCGACTGAACCTTCCCGGTCCCTATGCCCCGGTCGCAAACCGTGATGAAACAATCGGCGCAACTTTGGGAAGATGAGAGCATTTTCTCGGAGGATTAAATTATCGGTTGAAGAAAAGCGCTTTCTATACTATCATCAGCCGTGTGAGAAGGGGGTAACCATCATCCTTCCACTGGTCGGCGGAAGCGATTACAAGAGCGCGGTTGAAAGCGCTTCGCAACTGGACTCGCACTGCCAGGGTAATCATACGTGTCCAGCGCTCTCCGACTTTGCAACGATGACGGTCGGCCCTGCCCCGTGTACGGCTTCGTACACGAGCATGCTGGCGACAACTGCTCGGGGATCTTCTCAGTGGCACGGACCGACGGAGCTCGGGAAATCCGATGAACTGTGGCACATCCGGATTCCCCGTGCGGTGAGCGGAGAAGAAACTTTGCTCTTCCCTCCCCCCCATCGAAGGGCTTACACTGGCACCTGCCCTTCCCCGCCACGATCAAACTCGACGATTATTTTCACTATCCAACAGACCTATTATGAGTAGGATTAGCAACACACGCACGATGTCTCGCTGGCTACTCTCTTCGGTAGCGCTGTGTGTCCTAGCCCTAGGCCTGCAGGCGGTGACCACCGTTCAGGCCCAGGACTTTCCAGACGAGCCCAACTATCCAGACATAACGAAGGACGAAGCCCGGAGCTACGCACAGAATGAGTATGGACCGCTCAGCGACCGCGAGAAAGCGGCCGTGAAGTGGGCCATGGAGTTTCAGCCGTCGGTCCTCACCCTCAAGGAACAGATCGACGAGCTGATCTGGTTTGCTCAGAACGCCGACGATCTCCGAGGGACCGAAGTCTCGTCCGTCGCCGAAACCATCAAGACCCACAAATGGGAGTCGGACGTCCTGGCGGGAGCCTTTTCGGAGATCACCGGCATTGACGTGAGCCACAACATCATCGGTGAGGGCAGCCTCGTCGAGAAGCTGCAGACCCAGCTTTCGTCCGGTCGGAGCATCTACGACATTTACGTCAACGATGCCGATCTCATCGGGATGCACACCCGGATCAACAGCCTTGTCAACCTTACCGACTACATGGAAGGAGCGGGTAGTGAGTACACCAACCCGACCCTCGACATAGACGATTGGATGAACGCCGAATTTGGGCAGAACTACGAGGGCGAGCAGCTTCAGCTTCCCGACCAGCAGTTCGCGAACCTCTACTGGTTCCGGTACGACTGGTTTACCGATCCGGAGATTAAGGAGCAGTTCCGCAACGAGTACGGATACGAGCTGGGCGTTCCCCGAAACTGGGCCGCCTACGAAGACATTGCGGAGTTCTTCACCGAATCGATCTCTCCCAGTGATGTCGGTATGGACTCGGAAGGGATCTACGGCCACATGGATTACGGCAAGAAGAGCCCGTCGCTCGGCTGGCGCTTTACCGACGCCTGGCTTTCGATTGCCGGTGTGGGGGACCAAGGCCTCCCCAACGGCAACCCGGTTGACGAGTGGGGCATTCGCGTCGAGGACCGCATCCCGGTTGGCTCTACTGTCGACCGCGGCGGTGCAACGAATGGTCCGGCTGCGTACTACGCCACCCAGAAGTACATTGACTGGATGAAAAACTACGCGCCGCCGTTTGCCACGTCGATGCGCTGGTCCGAGGCCGGCCCTGTGCCGTCCCGAGGAAACGTGGCCCAGCGTGCCTTCCAGTACATCACCTTCCTTTCGGCCGAGCAGTTCACGGATCCGGAGTCTGCGGTTACCGACGAGGACGGAAATCCGAAGTGGCGCATGGCCCCGACCCCGCACGGCCGCTACTGGGACGAAGGCATGAAGGTGGGCTACCAGGACGCCGGCAGCTGGAGCATTCCCACACAGACCACCGGCGACAAGCGAAAAGCCGCGTGGATGTGGGCGCAGTTCGCCGTCTCGAAGACGGTGTCTCTCAACAAGTTCAACGTTGGGAAAACGCCCGTCCGCTCCTCCACCGTCAATTCCGAGTATTGGCAGCAGCGGGAGGGCGACCTCGGTGGACTCATCAGCTTCTACTCGTCCCCTGTTGAGGATCAGTGGACGGACACCGGCACAAACGTGCCTCACTATCCCCTCCTCGCGGAGCAGTGGTGGAAGCAGGTCGCCCAGGCCGTTACCGGGGAGAAGACGGTGAAGCAGGCCATGGACGACCTCGCCAACATCCAGAACTCGCTGATGGAGCGGCTCCGCCTGGAGAATTACTCGCCGGAGCTTAATGAAGAGCGCTCGCGTGAGTATTGGCTCAACCAGCCCGGGGCCCCGAAGGCCGAACGCCCGCCGGAGGATCCGGTCACGGTTCCGTACGACGAGCTCATCCAGGAGTGGCAGCAGACGGAGACCATGTCCGGTGAAGAATAACCGTCTTCTCGCCTGCTACTGACACTGTCCTCCCTCCCCGGCTACGGCGACCGCCGTGGTCGGGGGGACGGAGGGTTTTTCGATTCGACGCACACGACGACCGGGAGCCCCGCACCGGTGACGT
>CAYULG010000047.1:0-15285 GCA_964445365.1 uncultured Salinivenus sp.
CTGCACGACGGACTGTCCTCCAATCCCGTCCGCCTCAATCTCGGGATCTCCCGCCGTGGTAGAGGGATTGGTGCCGGCGAGATTGTCCCACGCGTTCACAACGCCCCCTCCGGTGGTGTCGTCCACCGTCCCCGCATCCATCCAGATCTGCAGGTCGGAGGTGCCAGTGGTGTCCCCGACCCCCCCCGGTCCCGTCTGCGCGAACACGGGGCCGGCGGCCCCCAGCGCCAACGCAAAAGCAAGGACGAGGGCCTTCCAGGCCGCACACGGCTTTGAGTTGCGAGCACACCTCAAAAGCGATGGGATACGGATGGATGCCGTCATAAATCGGATTTGCATCTGTGAAATGTGTCGTCAATTCCCAGTCTCGCCAGCGTGACCCCGAACAGCCCCAAAACACTTCTTCACTCACCCACTGCGAAAAGTCTACAGTGCGTGTGTAGCCCGGCCGACCCCTCGCGAAAACCGGCGGTCGATCCCCGCTCCCTTGATTTTTGGTCCCGGCTTCATTGATATGATGTTGCCCAGGTAACCCGGCGTAGTGAGCCTCCCCTACAGCCGTCTACAGTCCAGTGAGAAACAGATGGAAGATCCGTCAGTGATTTCTGTGGATTGACAAAGCGTCTCGTGACTTCAGGCGCAACCGACACTTCATCTTTCCTTCTTTTCTCTTCCGGAAAATGCGTCAGGTATTTTTGTAGTTGTTAACAAGGACCGTACCGACCTGGGCACTTCTACGTATCCACACTTCGGACTCAGATATATTACTTTGTTTCGCTTTTTTAGCTCCTTATTGGCTCCGGGCAGTGTTCTACTGGAATGACGCCCTGTCCGCCACGCAAGGAGAGAACAGTGGTTCGCCCCATATGTGGTACACTTGTAATTCATGGCAGCACGTTACGGGCTCTTGCTATCTCAAAAACTTTATTTTTTACACCCTAAATACTTGTTGATTATATTTCACCTCTCTCTTTTTGGTATACCACTACATAACGTACCACCTACGTTAAAAAAATACACGTACTGAGGAGATCCATCTTCTACAATTTCGTGAGTAAAACTCGTGCCCACCCTGAACGACCTTAAGCAGTACCTCGACTCGCTCGTGGACCGTCACGAGACGCCGGCGTTTATCGAGGACGACCCCATCTCCATCCCTCACGCCTTCGAAGACCCGCAGGACCAGGCCGTCATCGGGTTCTACGCTGCCCTTCTGGCCTGGGGCCGCCGCGGCGTAATGCTCCGCAAGCTGGAGGAGCTGTGCGAACGAATGCACCATGCGCCCCACCACTTCGTCCGCACGTTTGACGAGACGGACGATCGTGGCGCCCTTGACGACTTCGTGCATCGCACCTTCCAACCCATCGACGCCGTCTGGCTGACCAAAAACCTGAATGCCGCGCTCGACGAGTACGGCTCCATGGAGGCTCTCTTTGCTGCTCACCGTCCGGACGGAGCCGCGTCCGAGGACGACTCCCCGGTCGCTGCCATGCTGCAGGGCGTGAGCACGACGCTCTTGACGATCCACGACGACACGCCCCAGCGTCTGCGCAAGCACCTTGCGCGGCCGGAGGCGAACAGCGCCTGTAAACGACTCAACATGTACCTGCGCTGGATGGTGCGGCCCGGCCCTGTCGACTTTGGGCACTGGACCTGCCTGGAGCCGGCGGATCTGATGCTACCGGTGGACGTGCACGTGGGGCGGCAGGCACGGAAGCTGGGACTGCTGGAGCGCAAGACAAACGACTGGAAAGCGGTGCGCCGCCTCACCGCGGTCTGCCGCCACTTCTACCCGTCGGACCCCGCGCGGTACGACTTTGCCTTCTTCGGGGTGGGCGCTCAGGACGACTCGCTCGACACGCGCTTTACGGGCGACAACTCCGTCGATCGAAGCTCGCTCCCCACCCCTCGGTAGCTGCTCTGGTAGTAGAGCACGGCCCCGTCGTCCGGCTGCTCATCGATCTGCTCCACAAGGCCGACGTAGAGAACGTGGTCGCCGGCCGGGATGGAGTCGTGGGGCGTGCAGTGGAGTCGCGCCGACACGCCTTCGAGCAAGGGGGTGCCATGGGCATCTCTGGTATACGGAACGGCGTCGAACTGCTCGTCGCCGCTAAGGCCCGGCACGGCGAACCGCTTGGCCAGATGCACCTGCCCTTCCCCAAGGGCATTCACGGCAAACCGGGTACACGTTTCCATCACCTCGTACATGCGGGATTCACGGGCCACGTTGAAGCTCACGAGGGGCGGATCGAGGGCTACACTCGCAAACGATCCAATAGTGATGCCTCGTGTTTCATCGTCCCCTTTCGCCGTCACAACGACGACGGGCGAGGGCACGCGGCGCATCGTCGTACGAAATTCTCGACCCTCCACGGGCTCGGACATAGGAACAACAAACCGGATCGGTTATCGGACGCGGGGATGATCGCCTGAGCGTCCCCAAGCGATTCCGCATAAATACGACTCTTCGATGTCGGAACTTTACGGGACCTCAACGCCCCCGTTCGGGCAGTGGCTCAGATGTTACGAGAACACGTCCGATACTCGGCGGAAGAAAGACTTTTCGGTTTGGGTCTGATCGGGCTGCGGCTGAAAGTTGTCGTGGTGCTGGAGCTGCTCCATCATCTCCCGCTCGTTGTCAGATAGCTCCTGCGGCGTCCAGACGTGAATCCGAATCATCTGGTCTCCCTCGCCGCTGCCTTCAAGGTCCGGGATGCCGCGATTTCGCATGCGAAGAATTTTGCCGGCCTGCACGCCCGGCTCCACTTCCAGACGCGCCCGGCCGTCCAGCGTAGGCACCTCGACCTCCGTACCCAACGCCGCCTCGGGAAAAGAAAGATACACGTCGTGATAGATGTCGAGCCCGTCCCGCACGAAGTTCTCGTGGGGCTTTTCCTCGATTTCGATGCGCAGGTCGCCCGGCACGCCGCCGCGAAGGCCCGCGTTGCCGGCGTCGGAGATGGTCAGGTAATTCCCCTCCATCACACCGGCGGGAACGGTCACCGAAATGGTCTCTTCTCCTTCAATCCGGCCTTCTCCCCCACACTCGTCACAGGGATTCTCAATAATCCGTCCTTCTCCGTTACAGCGCGGGCAGGACTGCACGTTCACGAACTGGCCAAAGACCGAGCGCGACACCTGTCGAACCTCCCCGGTCCCGTCGCACTTGGGGCACATCACATAGTTTTCGCCCTCCATTCCGCCTTCCGCACCGGTGCCGTCGCAGGTCTCACAACCGATGAACTTGCGGACCTTGATGTTCTTCTCGGTCCCCTCCGCAATTTCTTTCAGCGTAAGGGGAAGCGTGACCCGCAGATCGCTGCCGGGCCGCCCGCGCTGCCGCCGCGACCGACGCCCGCCCCCGCCCCCAAAGATGTCATCGAACGCGCTAAAGATGTCCTCGATGTCGTGGAAGCCGCGCTGTCCCCCACGCCCGCCGCCCCCGTCCTGACCGAGGCCGGCGTGCCCGTAGCGGTCGTAGCGCTGGCGGGTGTCCGGGTCGGAGAGCACGTCGTACGCCTCCGAGGCCTGCTTGAATTTTTTCTCGGCTTCGGGGTCATCCGGGTTCCGGTCCGGATGGTACTCCATCGCCTTCTCCCGGTACGCCTTCTTGATTTCGTCCTGAGAGGCGTCCGAATCGACCCCAAGAATCTCGTAGAAGTCAGTCGGCATTGTGAACCATCTTCAATTCAGAAAACGCGAGTCGCAGGCCCCCTGGTGCGACCAGCCGGCCCAAGCAGCATTGCCCAGTTCGACGCGCCCGGCGTCTCAGCTGGGGCGAGAGGCGCTATGCATCGTCGGCATTTTGCTCGTCGTCCTCGGAGGGCTCGCTGGCCACTACGACGCGACTGTGCCGAATAACACGCTCATCCATGCGGTACCCCTTGCGGATTTCCTGTAAGACCATGCCCGGCTCCGTGTCGTCGGAGGGCTGCCGCATCATGGCATCGTGAAGCTCCTCATCGAATGGTTTTCCCTCGGCTTCAATGGGCTGTACGCCCAGGTTTTCCAGGGTATCCCGAAATTTATGGAATACCATCTCGACTCCGCCCTTGAGCGACTCGTAGGCCTTCTCCGCGTCCTGCGTGTCTTCAAGGTCCTCGGCGGCGTCGATCGAGCGCTCGAAGTCATCCAGCACCTCGAGCACGGGCTCGATGACCTCGAGCATACCGGCCTCGTGGCGCCGCTTCTTCTCGCGATCCATCCGGCGCCGGTAATTTTCAAACTCCGCGGCCTTGCGGAGAACACGGTCGTTGAGCTCGTCGCGTTCCTCTTCTAGTGCCTCGACCTTTTCGGTCAATTCCTCGATTTTATCTTCGGGATCGGCCGGTTCTGAGGCCTCTTCGGCCTCGGACGTCCCACTGGGGTCGGGCTCCTCCTCGGAGGCCTCTACGTCGGAGGGGGGCTCGGCTGAGTCGTCGGTCATCTCGCGGCCGTCAGTCTGGTTCGTGCTCACAGTCGAAGTAGGAGTCGCTGAAACAAGAAGGGGTAACAAAACGAGCAACGGTCACCGGAGAGATCCCGGCGACCGCAGATCCTCACAAAAAACGCGAACGCGGGGAAACTACGAAGAGGCAGAGCGATCGCGGTCGGAGGGGGCGGACGCATCGGCGGGACGATTAATCACGTTCGCCGCATTTTCGACGAGGGCTACGGCCCGGGCATAATCCATTCGTTTGGGGCCAATGACCCCGAGCGTTCCGATCGTGTCGCCCAACTGATACGGCGAGGTCACAATCGAGTACGCGTCCATCTCTTCTTCGTCCGTCTCGCCACCAATGCGAACCGTCGCCGACCCGACGGCGTCGGGGTCGGACTCAAACAGGTTTTCAAGGACCTGCACGACTCGATCTTCGTCCTCGATAATCTCAATGAGGCGTCGCACGTCGTCGGGCTTCTGAAATTCGGGCTGTGTGAGGATATTCTCCGTGCCCTCGAATTGGAGCCGTCCTTCTTCCGGTTCACTGAAAAGCACAGCGGCCTCGTCCATAACCAGCTCGTGGAGGCCGGTTTCGTCTCGGAGGTCCCTCAGTCGCTCTTGGTGGGTTTCACGGATCTCCTGCAGTGTCAGTCCGGCGAGGCGCTCGTTCAGGAGGGACACCACCTGATCGATTTCCGACCGGCTCAGGTCCGCCTCAAAGCGAAGAACGATCGTTTTGACCACCCCGCCGCGGACACTCAGCACAAACATGAGACGGGACCCCGACAGGGGGACAATCTCGAGACGATCGAGGACACCCGTCGAGAGCCGGGGGGTGAGCGCGATGCCGAGCAGGTTGGAGAGCTTGCTAAGCAGGCGCGTGCTCTCGCGCAGCAGCTGGTCGGTGTCGCTCACGAGCTGCTCCAGGCGCATCTTCAACACCTCCCGCTCGACGGGCGTCAGCTCGGGGGTGTTCATGAGCTCGTCCACGAACGTGCGATAGCCCAGGCGGGTCGGCACCCGTCCGGCCGAGGTGTACGGGTGATCGAGGTAGCCCATGTCCTCCAGGTCCGCCATCGTGTTTCGGATCGAGGCAGCACTGAGGTCGAGCGAGCTCTCCTTCGCAAGCGATCGGGACCCGACCGGTCCCGCCTCGTCGATAAACTCTTCGACGACGAGACGAAGGATCGCACGCTCGCGATCGCTGAGCGTGGGACGCTCCTCGTTGCGTTCCTCACCGTTTTCAGGTCTCGTGCTCACGTTTTGAACACTCGATTGTCCAAACATCTTGCTCAGTCGCTTCCGCTCTCCCGAATGACTGGTCTCCGCCGAGGGGGGCTTCCTCGGAGATCATTCGTCCCGGCCCGTGTCCGGATAAAATCCGCCACACCCTGAGAGGGAATCTATAGTCCAAAAGCAGAATGGGGTCTAGAAGTCGGATACCTTACATGACACCCCGCTTCAAGTTTCCTTTTCCGGTGGGGGGCCGTTCCGCGAGCGGCCTCTCCAAGGTCGCCCGGCCCGTTGCCGAAACGGTATGAGCGGGTCCCGTATAAGGTAGCGTGTGCAGTGAATGATCGCACGCGCCCCATCTGGTTTTTCCCCTCGTTGGTATTTGCCCCATGCGATTCTTGTCCACCCTCACGGCCAGTGTGCTCGGCAGCCTCATCGCCCTTGGTCTGGTCTTCTTCTTCCTGTTTTTCTTTCTCTTCGCGCTCAGTTTTTCGGCGGACACAACGCCGACCGTGCAGCCGGGATCGGTGCTCACGGTGCCCATTGAGGGTACGATTCCCGAGCGCACGGCCGACGACCCGTTCCAGAAGGCGTTTGGGAACGCCCCCGGGTACGACCTCCGCGACCTGCAAACGGCCCTTCGCAACGCCGCTCAGGACGATCGGATCGAGGCCGTGTGGCTTAAAATGAAGGGCACCTCTGCGCAGTGGGGCACCCTCCAGGAGGTGCGTAGAACCGTCGAGCAGGTCCAAGCGAACGGGACGCCTGTCATTGCCTCCGCGGAGGACTTTGGGCTGGCGGAGAAGGACTATTTCGTGGCGAGTGCCGCCGACAGCGTGTACGTGGGCCCTCAGTCGGCCTTCACGTACAACGGATTCGCAACAATTCTCAGCTTCTTTCAAAATGCGTTCGACAAGCTGGGGGTGGAGCCACAAGTCATTCGGGCGGGCAAGTTTAAAAGTGCCGCCGAAACGTATGTGCGATCCGACCTGTCCGCCCCCAACCGTGAACAGCTCCAGGCCCTGCTCACGACGATCAACGATCAGTTTACCGACACCATTGCCGACGACCGGCCCGTCTCCGGTTCCGAGTTGAAGACGATGGCAGAGGAAGATCCGCTCCTCCAGGCGTCGGCGGCCGTGGACCGGGGTCTCATCGATGGCATTCGGTACGAAGACGAGGTTCGCGGGGCGTTCCGTCGGTTGAACGGCATCCCCTCCAATGCGGACCTATCCACAATCGAGCTGTCAAAATATAAGCGCATCTCGGCGGAGAGTGCCGGGGTCACCCTCGCCGACTCGGGAACCATCGACATCGTATACGCCGAAGGGCAAATCGTACCCGGCGACCCAGACGACAATCCGTTCGGCTCCAATCAGCAAACGCTCGGGTCTAGTTCTCTGATAGATGCCCTTGAGAAGGCCCGAACGAGCCCCTCTACCGAGGCCGTGGTGGTCCGCGTAAATTCACCAGGGGGGAGCGCATCGGCCTCCGAGGCCATGTGGCGGGCCGTGCAAAAAACGGCCGACGAAAAGCCGGTGATCGTCTCCATGGGCGACGTCGCGGCGTCGGGCGGATACTACCTGGCCGCCGGGGCGGACTCAATTGTCGCGAATCCAACGACCGTTACGGGCTCGATCGGCGTGATTGGGGTGTTGCTCAACGCTCAGGAACTGCTTGAGGACAAGCTGGGCATTACCTTCGACGGGGTCCGCACCAGTTCCTACGCCGACATGTACACGCCCAGCAAGCCTCTCTCCTCGAACGAGCGCCAACTCCTTGGCCGCTCCATCGACAATACCTACCAAACCTTTCTTCAGCGTGTGGCGTCGGGGCGCAACATGGAGGTTTCGGCCGTGAATGACGTGGCTCAGGGACGGGTCTGGTCGGGCCGAGACGCCCGCGAGATCGGGCTGGTCGATACCCTCGGCACGCTCCGGGATGCCTTGACGATAGCGGGGCAGGCCGCGGGCATGGGCGACGGTCCCTATCAGACCCGCATGCGTCCACGCCCCAAGACGGTTTTCGACCGGCTCAACGAGCAGTTCGCCACTCAAACCACCAAGCTCTGGAAATCGATGGCTGCCACGCCGCTGGAACGCAAGCTCTGGCAGCATCGCCGCGCGCTCGACCGCCTCGTCGGGACGGACGGCAAGGTTCAAACGCGACTGCCCTTTACGCCGAAAGTCGAGTGACTCCGGCCCCGTGATGGGCGACGACTGGCACGCGACGCAACAAGAGTGCCGCAACCCTGGTCGGCCCGTCCACGCCCGGCGAGACGTTCCTCGTAGGGGGTGTATGGGCTGCTCCTTTCTCCCAGGGAGAACTGCAGAACAACCCGGTTATCGCCCACCGGCCGGTGCCTCGGTCGACACCAGGACGTCCCCCTCCATCGCGTCGGGCACCTCTTCGCCCAACAGGGCCAGGATCGTCGGCGCCACGTCCCCGAGTTTCCCGTCCGCAACAGGCCCGTCGAATCCATCCTTCAGCACGACGTGCGGCACCAGAGCCGTCGTGTGGGCCGTGTGGGGCGATCCATCCGCATTTTTCAGCCTATCGGCGTTGCCATGGTCGGCGATCACGTTGACCGAATAGCCGTTTTCGCGAGCGGCCGTCACTACCTGCCGGGCCGCCGCGTCGACCGCCTCACAGGCCGCCACGGCGGCGTCAAAGTCGCCCGTGTGCCCCACCATGTCAGGGTTTGCAAAGTTGAGCACAGCGAGGTTGTAGTCCGTTTCCGCGAGCGCCTCCGCGGACCGCTCGGCCACCTCCGGGGCACTCATCTCCGGCTGTAAGTCGTAGGTCGCCACGTCCGGGGATGGCACGAGAATCCGGTCCTCTCCGTCGAACGGCTCCTCCTGTCCCCCACTGAAGAAGTAGGTGACGTGCGCGTACTTTTCGGTCTCCGCCACTCGAAGTTGCGTCCCTTCTCGTCGGCTGATGACCTCCCCGAGTGTACCCTCGAGATTGAGCCGATCGAACGCGATGGGCAGGTCGAAGTCGTCGTCGTACCGGGTCATCGTGGCGTAGTGGAGATCCTCCACCGAGTCCCGGTCGAAGTGGTCGAAGCCCGGTTCAGTAAAGGCCTGCGTCAACTGGCGAGCCCGATCGGCCCGGAAATTGAAGTAGATCACGGCGTCTCCGTCCTCCACGCGCGTTCCCTGATCGCCCACCGCGTTCTCGTCGTCGACGTGAATGAGGCGGGGCTCGACGAACTCGTCGGTAACGTCGTCCTCGTAGCTCGCCTCCAGGGCGGTCACCGGATCATCGAACGCTTCGCCTTTCCCGTCCGTCAGGAGCCGGTATGCACGCTCGGTGCGCTCCCACCGTTGGTCCCGGTCCATGGCGTAGTAGCGTCCCACAATGGAGACGAGGCGCCCCACTCCGACCTCCTCGGCCGCCTCCTGAAACTGTCGGACATAGCCCACGCCGCCGTGGGGATCGGTGTCGCGCCCGTCGGTGAACGCATGCACGCACACCTGCTCGGCGGCCAGGCCCTCCCGGCGCGCCAGTGCCAACAGGCCATACACGTGCTCCAGGTGGCTATGCACGCCACCATCTGAGAAGCAGCCCATCAGATGGAGCTTCCCGTCGTTGGCCTTCGCGTGCCGGGCGGCCTCGACCAGCGCGTCGTTTTCGAAGAAGGATCCATCCTCAATGGCTTTCGAAATGCGCAGGATCTCTTGCCAAACCACGCTTCCAGCCCCGAGGTTTGTGTGCCCGACTTCCGAGTTGCCCATCTGCCCCTCCGGCAGGCCCACAGGGCGACCCGATGCCTGAAGGACGGCGCTCGGATGGTCCTCCACCAGTGAGTCCACGAAGGGCGTGTTGGCGTGCTCGATGGCGCTGACGGACGCGTCTTCCGGGAGGCCCCAACCATCCAGAATGACGAGAAGGTGACGCTTGGTCGAATCCATTCGGTTCAAGGGTTGGTCGTGTACTGTTGAAGAGTGGGAACCGGTTTGGCGGACTGGCTGCAGGCTGCGACGTCGTCGATCTCGTGCAAAATGGCTTCTTCATTTGTCTGGTAATTCCCCTACAAGGCGCATAGGGGCGTCACCTTGCAGCTTCGCCCACTGTGTCTCGGGCATCATATCCATCCCCCAAGCAGGTTCTTAGGTGCCCGCCCTCGAGTTACAAACGGGTCACCAGTGATCCGCTGGGAAGCGGGCTCAACCGTTGACGCGGTAGTCCCTGACCTGCTTCGTGGGGGTGCCCTTCCGGGTCTCGAGCACTTGCATGGATCCGCAGTGCGGGCAGGCGATCTGCTCGAGATCGTGACGGTCGAGATGAGTGGCAGGTTCGTCGAAATAGTGGTCGCTGGTCGTGCAGTAATAGGCTCCGGCCGTCGCGTCAAGATCGCCTCGCGGCTCGGGACGCTTCTGCAACCGATCATAGTGCTTGCACACCGAAGTCAGCGGGCAGTCGTCGCAATCGGGCGAGCGGGCCGTGCAGGTGTATCTCCCGTGCAGGATCAACAGGTGATGGGCGTCAGCCCAGTCCGGCTGCGGAATGACGCGCTTGAGCTGTTGCTCTACTTTCTTGGGGGTATTCGCATCCTCCTTCACGACCCCAAGGCGGTTGGCTACGCGAAAGACGTGGGTGTCTACCGGAAGCTCGGCAACGTCGAAGGCAACGTTGGCCACAACTCGGGCCGTCTTGCGCCCCACGCCTGTTAGGGTCTCGAGCTCGTCGACGCTCGAAGGCACACTGCCGTCGAAGCGTTCGACGATCTGACGGGCCATCTTGGCCAAGTACCCGGCCTTGTTGTTCGGAAACGTGATGGACTGGATGTAGGGATAGATGTCGTCCGGAGCGGCCTCCGATAGCGTCTCTACCGTCGGGTACGCCGCGAAGAGGTCCGGGGTGGCACTGTTTACGCGCTCGTCGGTGCACTGGGCGGAAAGAATGACGGCGACGAGCAACTGATACGGCGTTTCGTACTCGAGCTCGGTCGTTGGTCGATCAATGCGTTCGCGGAGCTTCTCAATTACGAACGCGGCACGCTGGGTTCGGCCCACAAATTCGGTGGTTCTGTTGCCGTACGAAGAGCGACGCCTCCTTGAACCCGTGGGGACGCCGAACGTTCGAGTCCTCAGAATTTTCTTCTCCAGGCTCCGTGAGCAATGCGTCTCCTCTTTCGTCAAAGCGCAGTCGTCTCCGTCGTTCTTGCCTTGACGCTCGTTCTGGGAGCCGACCCGCGCCCGGCGCAGTCCCAACCGGCCCAGCTATCGGACCGGTCTCGGATCTCCCTCATCACCATCCTCCCCGGCGACCCCGTATACACGTTTGCCGGCCACAGCGCCTTTCGCGTGCGGGACCCGGCCCGCGACGTCGACAGACTTTATAACTACGGGACGTTCAGTTTCAACGATCCCCTTTTCATCCCCAAGTTCACGTACGGCCACCTCCGATACTTCCTGAGCGTCCAGCCCTACGGTCCCATGAAGCGGGCCTACGAGCGGCAGGGACGCCCGATTATCGAACAACGGCTCCGACTCACCCGCTCGCAGCGAACCCTCCTCGCCCGATTTCTCCAGAACAATGCCCGCCCCGAAAACCGCTACTACCAGTATGACTTCTTCTTCGACAACTGCTCCACCCGCATTCGGAACGCTCTTACAGAGACGCTAGGAGCGGACGTGGATTTTTCCGGCGCTCCGGCGCCCCAGAAAAGTTTCCGCCATCTCCTTGATCCATACGTGGCTTCCCGTCCCCTCCTCGACCTCGGCTTTGACCTCGCCCTGGGCCGACCAGCCGACCAAACCGCAACGGCGCAGGAGACGATGTTTCTGCCCGAGCACTTGATGCAGGCCTTCGCGCAGGCCACCGTGTCGGCCGAGGGGCGAACGCAGTCTCTCGTCACACAAACTGACACCGTCCAGTGGGTTTCGAACTATAGCGGCACCGCGCCGGCCTTCGACTGGCCGGTGGCTGCAGGATGGCTGTTCCTGATCCTCGTGGCGGGTTGGACCAGCTGGCAGGCAACGAATAAACGGTTCCCAACGGGGTGGGGCGATGCAATTCTATTCGCGGCTATCGGCCTCATCGGACTCGTGCTCTGCTACCTCTGGTTCGTCTCGACCTACGCCGTGACGAAATACAACCTCAACCTTGGGTGGGCCTGGCCCACACACCTCGTCGCTGCCGCGCTTCTGATCCGGCAGCCAAACATCCGGGGCCTTCGCCTCTACCTGGGCCTGACGGCGGTAGCCGCCGTGACGTTTGTCCTCGGATGGCCGTTCTGGCCTCAAGACTTCCACGCCGTCGTGCTTCCCCTCACTCTCGGCGTTGGAGTACGAGCCGGATGGTGGGCGCTTCTCCTCCTGAACGACCGCGCACTGGCAAAAACACAGGCCGTCGCTCCGTTTCCTTCTCCGTCATCGAACTGACGGCATGCCCGCCCTTCTCAATCGAATCCATGAACATAAGAAGCCCGCTGCAAGAACGCAGGTCTCGCAGCGGACAAAGGTCCTGGGAAGCACCTCCGAGGCTAGTTGTCCAATCGGAACTGAATCCAGACGGTTTTCCGGGCCGGCACGGGCTCTCCATTGTACGTCGCCGGAGTGAACTCCGCATCCTCTACGACGCGACGAGCTTCTTCGTGCGTCCCGGCGCCCGGTCCCCGTAGGACTTCTGCTTTCCGAACGGTCCCATCCTTGTTGACTATCGCCTTGACGTAAACACGACCCTCCACATTGTCCCTCTGCGCCTTGTCCGGGTAGTTGGCTTCACGCGTAAGAGAGCCAAGCCCCCCTTTCACCTCCGGTTCCTTGTCCACGACGGTATATACCCCCTCCTCATCTACAATCTCTTCACGCCTCTTCTTCTGCTCCTCCATCTCTTGCTGAGCGAGGCGCATCTGCTCAAGCTCTCGGTTGGCCTGTTCAATTCGATCTTTGACGTACTCATCATCGGAGCGAATCTGTAAGGCCTTCTCGTATACCGCAATCGCCTCTCGAAAGGACCCCTCGTCGAATAGGGCGTCTCCCTCTTTCCGGAACCGTTCGTACTTCTTAGTCTTGACCTTCTTCTCCTTCAGCAGTCGATTTACCTCCGTCAGAGCATCCCGAAGATCCGGATTGTCTGGATACACCTCCTCGGCTTTCTGAAAAGCAGCCTTCGCCGCTTGAAACTTTCCAGCTCGGAGTAGTTGACGGCCCTCGTTGTAGTTGCGCTGAAATTTCTGCTGAGACTGTTGCTCCTCAATCCGATTCTGCAAGGTAACCACGGTCTGCTTCAGCTCTTGATCATCGGGCGCATATTCTCGGGCCTGCTGATACTTGTCGAGAGCAGCCTGTAGGTTCCCCGCATTAAGCTGGCGATCTCCCTGATCGCGGAAGAACTGGGCGAGCTGGTCAAGGCTCACACTGCCCGACTCTTCCTCGTCTTCTCCTCCTCCGGCCTGGCGCTTCGCGATTTCTTCCTGCCGGGACTCGATCACGTCAATTTGCCGCTGCGCCTCCTCTCCCTCCGGATTCGCATCCCGAGCCGAATAGAACGAGGCAAGAGCCCTGGAATACTGACTATTCGCTTCGCTCAGGGTCCCCTCCTGGTAAAGTGAATCAGCGGTGGTCTTCAACTCATTCCCCTGAACAATCAACTGTTCGTACTGCTCCTCACTGCTCTGCTGCTGAATCTCTTCCAGTTCAACCAGGCGTTCCTGCACGTACTGGTCGTCACCCTGCATGTTGAGGGCCTGGTTGTATAAGAACTCGGCCCGCTCGTATTCCTGTTCCTGAAACAGAGAATCGGCCCGATTCCGCATCTCCTGGTACGTCCCACTGGTAGCGCTGGAGGTCTCCCCGCTCAGCATAAACCAGGCTCCCCCCCCGAGCGCTACGAGAAGCACCGGAATCCCGATCAGGACCGCCGTGCTGGTTGACGACGACTCCGATTGCGATCCACTGGCGGGCCGAGCAGGTCGATCCTCAGCACGGGTCGACAATACTTCGACTTCCTCGTCGTCCCCGGTCCCTGTGTCTCCGTCACCCGTCTCGGGCTCGACCGGAATGATGGAGTAAGCGTCCTCATCCTCATCGTACCGCGTCGACGACTCGGTCAGCGCCTTCGTCAGCGCCTCAATCGACTGGAGCCGCTGGGACGGATCGACCGAGAGGGCATCAACGAGCGCCTCACGCACGCCGGGTGCAGAGAAGACGTCGGCGTCCTGCACAAGCTCTTCCAGTGAGTCGTCGCCTTCAAGCCGATCGGTTGATTCGGGGAGAGCTTCGCCGGTTACCATCTGGCAGATGGTAGCGGCGGCGGCATAGACATCTGTCCATGGGCCCTGCTGCCCGCGGGGGGTGTACTGTTCCACCGCACTCGTGCCGGGCTGCACCAGATCCGAAAGGTGACCCGTTTCACGTGCTAGCTGGAAGAACGCTCCTCGGAAGCCGGTCAGGAGCACCTCGCCGCCTTCCAAAAGTCGAACGCTCCGCGGCGAGACCCCCCCATGATATAACCCGTTCTCGTGGGCTTCGTGCAGAGCCTCAAGAACAGGCATCATGATCGTCAGAGCCGCCTTCTCGGAGAGCTGGCCCTTGTCGGCCAACCCCTTGCGGAGAGACATACTGGCCGGACGTGGACGAACGCGATAAAATGTGCCGTTCGCCTCAAAAAGGTCGTAGGACGACGGAAGCGCCTCGTGATTCAGCTGAGCAAGAACCTGGGACTCTTTCTGAAAATACTCAAGTCCTGAATCGAAGAGGTCCGCCTGCTCATCCCCTCCTTTGATTTTAACAGCAGTTTTCTCGGTTGCGCGCCGGGCAAGGTGAACCGGAAAGAACTCTCGGATAATATACTCTTCCTCCGAATCCACATCCTGACCCAGGTACGTGATGTTGAAGGGTCCCGGATCCCCGAGTACGCGCTTGATCGTGTACCGCTGATTCAGAACGGTGAGCTGGGCCAGTTCCATGGTGGGAGTCCTATACTTGGTGATCGAGGTCGTCGGTCCAGTGAGGACGTTGAAAGGCGGGGATTCACTCCACGGCGAGTGCTCTCTCGTGGCCCCGTCAGGAGTATGCTTTTAAGGAAGGGTCGGTACAGCCAATGTATCCATCAAATTGGCGAAATTAAAAGTGGACGGGGAGGCCGTCTGTTTCTCTCACATCTCACATTGTACCGAATCGATCTTCTCTGCTCGCCTCTCCATGCCGTCGCGAAGAAACAAGATTGCAAGAGAGCGCGGAGCACACTTGGCCTTCCACTCCACACTTCACAACAAAAATTGAAGAGTAGCGAACTGGCCCCACCCGCTCTGGGATACAGTCACGCTGAGGGGACTGAAAAATCGCGATCTCCACGACCGTAGAATCTCATCCCTGTGGGCAGGAATCCGCTTTATCTGCAGCCCTTCTCCATCAGACCTTCTCCACATTAGGGTAAATCCTTCGGCTGATGACCATCTGGGATTGACTCTGTCAGCCTCAGAAGAACTCGGACTCAGAATTTTTGTCGTGTAGCCCGTCTGTCAGTCAGTAAGGCTTCAACTCGTAGAGCACACGCTACAAATGCATTTGAACAAAAAAGAGGCCTCAGGACACAAATGACCCGAGGCCTCACTTAAATATTACGAAATGGTACCGCGTACGGGATTTGAACCCGTGTTACCGGCGTGAAAGGCCGGC
>CAYULG010000048.1:0-15256 GCA_964445365.1 uncultured Salinivenus sp.
TCCAGGTGCTGCCCACCATCATCTTCTTCGCCTCGCTGATGGGGGTGCTGTACCATCTGAAGCTGGTGCAACCGCTCGTTAACGGCATGGGATGGGTGATGCAGAAGACCCTCAACATCTCGGGGGCCGAATCGCTCGCGGCCTCGGCCAATGTGTTCATCGGCCAGACCGAGGCCCCGCTGGCCGTGAAGCCATACATCGAGGACATGACGCGCAGCGAGATCATGACGCTCATGACGGGGGGCATGGCCACCATCGCGGGCGGGGTGCTCGCGGCGTACATTGGCTTTCTTGGGGGCGACTCCCCCGAGTCCCGCCAACTGTTTGCCAAGCACCTCCTCTCGGCCTCGGTGATGAGCGCCCCCGCCGCCATTGTCATGGCCAAGATCCTTGTGCCCGAGACCGGGACCCCGAAGACCCGAGGCGGAGCCGAGATCCAGGACACCGAAGAGGTCGACAACGTCATCGAGGCGGCTGCCAACGGCGCGTCCGAGGGGTTGAAGCTAGCCCTCAACGTGGGGGCCATGCTGCTGGCCTTCATCGCCCTCATCGGGGCCATCAACGCCGGCTTCGAATGGGTAGGGGCCCCGGTGGTTTACGGCGTCGAGCTCTACGACGTAAACACGTTGGTGAACCAGGCCTCCGGGGGGCGCTTCGAGGCGCTGTCCCTGGAGGCCGTGTTTGGCTTCTGCTTTGCCCCGCTCGCCTGGGCGATGGGCGTAGAATCGGCCGACATCCTTCAATTCGGGACCCTGCTCGGCGAAAAAGTGGCCGTCAACGAATTCGTGGCTTACGCGTCCCTCCGCGACCTGAGAGGCGTCATGAGCGAGCGGTCCGTCGTCATCGGTACGTACGCGCTGTGTGGCTTCGCCAACTTTTCCTCCATCGCCATCCAGATCGGGGGGATCGGGGGCATTGCGCCGTCGCGGAAAAGTGAAATTGCCGCCCTCGGCCTGCGAGCCGTGCTCGGGGGCGCACTGGCTTCCTGGACGACGGCGACAATCGCCGGCGTGCTCGTCGGATAGAGGACAAGTGCCCCTTAACCGACCTCGTCGCGTCCGAGACAAAGCTACCCCGGTTCGAGAGCACTTCTTCCTAAGGATCAAATGCACCAAGCCTGCGGCCGTCCTCGGGCCTGACCCAACGACGACGCCGGCCGAGACGGCTCCTCGTTACCGAGGCGCGGGGAAGTCGATGGGAGAGCGTCCCCACCCCGGCTTCGGTTTCCACTCCTCGCCTGCGCCCCGACGGACGTAACCGGGCTCCCAGGTCGTCTCGGTGGCCGCCTTCATCGCAATGGCGTCGAGCGTCGGATGCGTTCCCTCGATTACTTCTACTGCATCGACGGCACCGGTACTGTCAATGTGCATCTGAATTTCGACCCGTCCGCTGTTTTCCTGGGTGCGAAGAGTGTCCGGATACGTGATGCCGGATACCCCTTCCTTGAGTTGGGGCTGCCGATAGTGATCCTCAATTTCCTTGAAAGCTGCTTTCTTGTACTCGTTCAACAGCTTCGGCTCAAGCTGTCCGTCCGCAATGACGTTTCCACTCAGGTCTGCTCCTTCAAGCTCCGAGGCAGCATGCTCTTTAAAGAGGGAATCGACGAGCGTCGGATTGGTGCGGTAGAGGTTCTCGAGACTCTGTTTGATCGCATTCGTAAACTGCTCCTGGGTAATTTGGCCCGAGCTCAGCGCGAAGTCCTCTTCCAGAATGCCCATGGAAGAAAGGGAGTTCAGGTCGCGGAAGACCTCCGAGGTGTCAACCCCCTCTTTCCACATTCGGGTTTCGGAGGCTTCCCAACCGGAGGGAGGAGCAGCCGGGCCGCTTCCCCCGCCGCAGCCGGCGAGAATGAGTAGAAGACCAGTGAGAGGGATAGCAATCCAGCGTGTTGCAGCCATGGGCGAGTAATGGGTGAGTGGTGAAAAACAGTCGACAGAAAGGGCGGAAGAATGGAAAACGAGGGAGCGGACCCACTGAGCCTTTGTGCAGCGTTGTGGAATCGGTTTCATTCGATGAGCACGGGCGTTCCAACCTCTACGTCCCCCCAGAGCGCATTCATCACCTGATTCTGCACGGCGACACAGCCCTGGGTCCAGTTCGTCGCGCCGCCGGTGCCCTCCCCGTGGATTTCGATCCAGCCCCCCAGGTCCGTGCCCATGGGCGGCATTCGGCGCTCCGCTTGAGCCTGGACGATGGCGTCGTGCTCGCTCTCCGAGATCAGGCCCTCTTTCAGTCCACGCTCAGCATCAGCGGTGGTAGGATAGTTGAGAACGAGCGCCTTGTAAAATTCACTGTGGGGCTGCTTGTCCACAACGTAAAACACCCCCTCCGGCGTGCGCCAGTGATCGCGGTCCTCAGAAGAACCTTGTCGCTTTTTGTCGGCAAAGGTGTTGTAGCCTACGTCGATCTCGAAGGCATCGACGAGGTGAGGCCCCTTGTATAGGAACAGCCGCTGATCGGCTTTCGAGACCCGAATCCAGACATTGGATACGGTGGCGGCCGGTAGAAAACCGGTGCGCCCGCTCTCGGTGCGCACGCGGCACCAGGCGCCAGAGCAGTCGTGGCGGTGGACGGGCGTTCGGACCGGGAGAGTGGTGACGGGGGCCGTCGAATCGGAGCGGTTGTAGAGGGTTGCACGCCCGTTCACTACGTGGGCGAGGGCGACGTCGGCCGGGGCACGCGCCCGCTGCAAGGATCGACTCTCTGAGCTGGCGGACCGGGTCGGAGCAGACGTACCGTCCCACGCTGCCCCCGGAGACTGGGCAAGCTGAGCCGGCGTCGTGTGCCCGATGCCCATCAGTCCCAACAAAAGCAGCAGTAGACCTATCGTGCGCATGGGCCTCGGTGTGCTCGTGCGAATGAGGTGTGTGCTGAGAAGAAATCTCCTATGAGCGTCTACTTTCATCCGGGCGTGGAGGTTCACGACCGGGGGTCCAGTGTCGATTCCGCCTCATTCACGTCGAGGCACTGGCGATACGCCGCACAGGTGCCGTCGAGCACGCGGCTCTCCGTCACGTGATCCACGGTGCGAAGTACTTCCTCGTCGGCGTTGGCCGGCGCAAAGGACGTCCCTGCGGCCGACAGGGCCTCCAGGTCGGAGTCGGCGTCGCCAATGTAGGCGACTTCACTCATGGGCACGTCCAGGTGATCGGCGAGCCATTCCAACCCGGTACGCTTCGTGATGCCGGGCGGCACCACGTCCACCGACACCTCCGTCGAAAAGACGCGAAGGTCGGGCACGTGCTCGGCCACAAAGGCCTCCGTTCGGGGACGCACCTCGGTGATTTCGTCGGGGTCGGGCGAGACGACCCCGGCCTGCGTCCGCTTGGCGTGGTCGAGCGACAGCTGGGTGCCGGGCACGCACTCGGTGACAAACCAGTGGCGCACCTTCTCCAACTCGGCCTCAAGCTCGTCGGTCAGCGCCGGGTTCCAGGTCGTCTGGGCAGCGACGGGATCGAAGCGGCCCCCGCCGCCTTCAAACAACACCGGCATGGACACGCCCAGCGCTTGCGTGATGGCCTCCACGTAGGGATACGACCGCCCCGAACACACGGACACAGCTGGAGCGGACCGGTTCTCCGTCAACGATCCGGCCTCCTCGACGAACCTGCGAAACATAGAAAATCCCTCTAAGTCGTAGGGCTGGTAGGGTTCGGCCAGGCACCCGTCAATGTCGGTGACGAAGAGTGTGATCATTGCGTTGGAACGGTGGTGCGTTGAATGTTGGAACGTTGAACGTGCAACATTCCAATCCGAACGCTACGCGTCTTCTTCTTCCTCGGCGAACGTATCCTCCATCGCCTCCACGATCTGGTCGGAGATGCCCATGCTCGAGAAGCCGCCGTCGTGGTAGAGGGTCTGCATGGTCACCATGCGGGTGAGGTCGCTCAGGAGCGTGACGGCGTAGTCGGCGCACTCGTCGGCGCTGGCGTTCCCGAGGGGGGCGACGCGCTCGGCAAATTCGTACATGGCGTCAAAGCCCTCAATGCCGGAGCCGGCGGTGGTCTTCGTCGGGCTTTGCGAGATCGCGTTGATGCGAATGTCGCGCTTGCCCAGGCGGTAGCCGAACGAACGCACGATGCTTTCGAGAAGCGCCTTGGCGTCGCCCATCTCCGAGTACTTCGAAAAGATACGCTGGGCGCCAATGTAGCTCATCGCCAGGATGGAGCCCCCGTCGTCGATCGTCTCGGTGTCGAGCGCGTGGTTGACGATGCGGTGCAGGCTCACGGCCGAGACGTCGAGCGTCTGCTCGTACCAGTTGTAGTTGAGGTCTTCGTAGGGTACATCCTTGCGCACGTTCACCCCCATCCCGATGGAGTGGACGACGAAGTCGATGGTGCCGTAGGTGTCCTTCACTTCTTCGAAAAGCTCCTCAATATCCTCATCGTCGGTAGCGTCGGCCCAGATGATCGGGCTGTCCGTCTCCTCCGCCAGTTCGTCGAGGTTGCCGAGGCGGCGCGCCACCGGGGCATTCGAGAGCGTAAACTCGGCGCCCTCACGGTGACAGGCCTGGGCGATGGACCAGGCGATGCTGTCCTCATTCAGGGGGCCAAAGATGACCCCAGTTTTTCCGTCGAGCAGGTCGTGTCCAGCCATAGTAGCAAACGGGTTCGATTCTGGAAAAAGTGGAGAGCAGTTCGAAAGACTCGGTCCTTCTTGAGGGGACGTGACGAGTGAAACGTGATGCGTGAACGTCTACAACGGAAACGTACAATCACGCTTCACGCTTCACGCATCACGTATCACGTCCTACTATTCGGAGCAGTACGTTTTTCGGGGGGCTCTCTGGAAGGAGGAAGATGAAGTGCATCACAGCCGCACGTTTTTCATGGAGGCGACGCAGTCAAGGAGGGCGTCGTGGATGGGCCCGTTGGTCGCGCACACCTGTTGGTCGAAAAGGGGCGTGAGGCCGCCGCGATCCCGGTAATCGGTAACGTGCCCGCCCCCTTCCCGTACCAGCAGCGTCCCCGCCGCCACGTCCCAGGGGCGCAGCCCGGTCTCGAAGAAGCCGTCGAACCGCCCACAAGCCAGACGCGCCAGGTCGATGGCCGCCGCCCCGTGCCGGCGCACCCCCCGTGTGCTACGGATGACCCGCTCCAGCACAGCAAGGTATTCCTCGGTGTGCTCAAAGCGGCGGTACGGGAAACCGGTAGCGAGAAAGGCGTCGGAAAGGGTATCGGTCTGGGTCACGCCCCCCGGGTCTCCATTTACCTGTAGCCCGTGGTCCATGACGGCCGTAAAGAGCTCGTCGTGCGTGACATCGAGCACGACGCCCACGACGACCGCATCCCCATCTTGCAGCGCAACGCTCACGGCGTAGGGCGGTACCTGCTGCATGAAATTCGTCGTGCCATCGAGCGGGTCCACGATCCAGCGGCGGGCCTTGGAAGTTGGGGGATGCGCATCGAGCTCGGCCCCTTCCTCAGCAATCACTTCATCGCTGGGCGCCGCGTCGCGGAGGGTCTCCACGATGGCCGCCTGCGCCGCCTCGTCGGTGGCCGTGACGAAGTCGTTGGTGCCCTTCGCCCGTACGTCATCGAGCCGACCGGCGTGCTCGCGGATGACCTCACCGCCGCGGCGGGCAGCCCGCACCGCCACGCCGAGGGCGTCGTCGTAGGCCGAATCGTGGGTGGGAACGTCCATGGACTACAGTGAAAGATTTCGCGTCGTCAAACATGCCGGATCCCTTCCGGCGTCGGCCGGAACCCCGAAGTCTTCGCGAAGCCCGGGATCCGGCCCGAAACTTTTTCCGTGCTCTGGGCTAGCGATAGGCCCCTGTTCACATCTCGCTCCTGGGTCGCTGAGCGTGGATGTCGCTCGAAAAAGACCCGGGAATAGGGATAAGTCAACATATAAACCGACGGCCAGTGATGCATCCGTCCCCGCTCAAACACGCTCGTTTTTTACACGCCCTCGGGACGGGCCTTCTGCTCGCAGGGTTCCTCCTTGGCGGCACAGGGTGCACATCGGAGAACAATCGGGGAGAATCACCGCTTGTACCGCCCGATACGATCACGTCCGCCGTCGACCGCGACTCGGCCCTCGCGGTCCTCACGGCCATGCAGCGCACCGCTTTCGACTCCGCGTTTGCCCGGCTCAGCGACTACGCCGTCACGCGCCACGTGCGAACCGAGCAGATGACGCCCGCCGGGACGACCACCGCCGTCCGGTCGTACGAGGTTCGCTATCGGGCAGGAGCGGAGGACGGCACGACCCAACGGCGCGACTCGGCCGGGGCCTTCCGCGACGGTGGTCTCTTTGGACGCGCGGCCCCGGACCGCAATCCGGCGGCTCGCCCTCCCAACGTGGCCGCCCAGATTCTGCCGGACCAGCCCACGTACGTCGAGCCCCGAACCCGGGAGGCCTTCCGCTACGCCCTCCGGGCAGACTCGCTGCGGGACGGGACCCCGGTTCACGTACTGGCTGTACGCGCCCGCTCGTCCGGAACTGGCAACGAGCAAGGCGTGCGCCACGCCCGTCTCCTCATCCACCAGCCCTCAAACCAACTGATCGGCCTCAGCCTCGTGCGGGACGGCCAGGTGCTGCTGTTCGGGGAAGACAGTCGGCTGAGCGTTCGCCTGCGGCAGGGCCCGACCGGAACCTGGGTGCCCCACGTCGCCCGCGTCCGTGCCTCGGTGCACGTTCCGTTCCGTGCCCCCCACCAGTTCCGCACCGTTTCGGCGTTTTACGCGTATGAGTCGTCATTAGTAGAATGAGATGACCGTCGTCGACGCCCTCGTTGCTCCGGTTGATATTTCGTATTGCGTATCAATGCCCAAACGTACGACAGAAACGGAATACGCAATACGAAATACGCAACACAGAATTTTGTCTGCTCCGCTTGGTATTGCCGCTCTCCACTGACGATGCTGCCCCATGCCCCTTTCCCTCGTAGACGATGTGCTGGATCGCCTCTCGACCGAGCGCTTTGGGCAGGAGATGCGCGGGTTTGAGGAGGTAGGGTCGACAAACACGGAAGCTGCCGAGTGGGCATCGGCCGGCGCCGGGGAGGGAAGCGTCGTGGTGACTGAGTACCAGTCCGAGGGCCGGGGGCGGCACGGCCGCACCTGGGACGCGCAGAAGGGCAAAAACCTGATGTTCTCCGTCGTCCTGCGCCCCACGCTCGACGCGGACCGCCTGGGCCTGATCACCGTGGCCGCCAGTGTAGCCGTAGCCGAGGCCATCGACGTGTTCGTCTCACCGCACCGGGCGGCCCTTAAGTGGCCGAACGACGTGCTACTGGAGGAACGTAAGACGTGCGGGATGTTGCTGGAGTCCTCCCTCTCGGCCCCGACGACCGACGAGGACACCGACGTCGTCGTGCTCGGCGTGGGGCTCAACGTCAACCAGACCGACTTCCCCGCCCCCCTCGCCGACACGGCCACCTCGCTCCGGCTCACAACGGGCCGGGCCGTGCCTCGGGCCTCGCTCTTTGCCCAGCTTCTGGAGCGTCTGGAAGAGCGGTACGATGCCGTTGGGTCCGGCGGCGCCGGGGCGGTGCGACCGGCCTTCCACGACCGCCTCACCTCTCTCCACGAGCCCGCGACGTATCGCGTCCCGGCCGCGGACCGGACGATCACCGGCGTGGTGCAGGGTATCACCGAAACCGGCGCCCTTCGCCTCCAGACCCCCGACGGCCCCGAAACAATCCACGCTGGCGACGTGACAACTCAGCGTGATGCGTGAAACGTGACGCGCGACAGAAAACAGGCGAGGTGCTTCTCACGCATCACGATTCACGCATCACGTGTCGGTCCAACGTGGCACTTCTTCCTGCTTGCACTTGACTGTTTTATTCGTGCCTCCGCTCGCATGCTGCTGACCCTCGATGTCGGAAACAGTGCCGTGAAGGCCGGGCTCTTCGACGACACTGAGCTTGTCCGCGTCTTCTCCGTGTCCCTCAAAGCAGTGGACGCACGCGAGAGCGCGGCGGAGACGGCCTGGCAAGATGCCTTGGTCCCGCACGTCCCCAACGAGTCTGTCAACCACGTGGGACTGGCCTCCGTCGTCCCCACGACAGCCGACGCGATTGCCGAGGCGTTGACGGAGAAGACGAACGCTTCCATCACCCGCATTGGCCCCACCCTTCCGCTGCCGTTCGAGCTGGGGTACGAGACCCCTGACACGCTCGGCACCGACCGGCTGGCAGCGGCCGCGGCCGGGTGGATGCAGTTTGGCCGGGCGGCGTCGCCCTCACAGAGCGTGCTCGTGGTGGACGCAGGAACGGCGGTCACCTGCGAGGTCGTGCACCGTGACGGCATCTATCAAGGCGGCACCATCGGCGCCGGGCCCGATCTGGCACGGCAGGCCCTCCAGGCCGGCACCGCTCAACTTCCGGCCGTGCCTCTCGAACTTCCAGGGGATCCGGTGGGCCGTTCCACCCAGACGGCGCTACAGAGCGGCATCATGTGGGGCCTCGTGGACGCGGTGCGCGGCATGAGCGACCGGCTCGCCGCCCCCCTCCCCGACGCCCCGACGGTCGTACTCACGGGCGGATGGGGTACGCTTCTCGCCGATCACCTCGACCGCCCCACACAACACGTCCCCCACCTCGTCCTCCACGGCATCCGCCTCCTGACGCCAGCCGACGAGTGAGACACTCCCCTCCCGGCCCCGGCATGTCAAACAATCCTCTCTCCCGACCAATCTTCAACCTTCCAACTTTCAGACTTTCCGACCTTCAACCACTTTCAGGCACAGCCCTCAGAAAACGAGCCAACAGAAACAGGAAAGCTATGCTTCGTACTGGACGCCGGGCAACAGGTCTTGAATCCGCGACATGACCATCTGAATGGCAACGTGGTTGTGCCCACCGCGCGGGATGATAACGTCGGCCTCTCGCTTCGACGGCTCCACAAACTCCAGGTGCATCGGCCGCACGGTGCGCTCGTACTGCCGCAGGATGCCCTCGATGGAGCGGCCCCGCTCCTGCATGTCCCGGCGGATGCGCCGCATGAGACGAATGTCGTCGGCCGCATCGACGAAAATCTTGATGTCCATCCGTTCTTCGAGGGCCGGCTCGGCCAGCACCAGAATGCCCTCGATAATGATGACGGGGCGCGGCTCGACGGTCTCCGTCTCGTCCTTCCGCGTGTGTGTCGTGAAGTCGTACACCGGTTTTTCAACGGCCTCCCCTTCGATGAGCTGATCGAGGTGGTCCCGCATCAGGTCCGTCTCTAGCGCGTCCGGGTGGTCGAAGTTGAACTGCGCGCGCTTCTCCTGAGCGAGATGCGAGAGGTCGTGGTAGTAGGCGTCGTGGTCGAGAATGGCAATGGGATCAGGCCCAAACTCCCGAATAATCTGCCGGAGGACGGTGGTCTTTCCCGATCCCGAGCCCCCAGCAATGCCAATGACGACTGGCGATTCCATAGTCGTGCCCTCAAGCCGTGGCCATACAAGTGGAAATAGGAGCGACAGGCGGTTACTCCACCACCATCACAATCGACCAGGTTTTCGTGTCGTCGTCGTAGGTCGAAGCATCCTCGTCGAAGCGATACTCGTCGGACTCCTCCTCGGCCCACTCCTGCAGATCCTCCATCTCCTCGGCGGTCTCCTGCACAATAAAGTTGACAAACTGGCCGCGGTGCACCTCCAGGTCCTCGCCGGTGATGGGCACCCGCTCTCCGTCCTCCTCAGTCTCGAAGGTTACCTCGGCCCGGGCCTCGTAGGTACGCTCGTCGGTCCACGCCTCCCGATGCACCTCTGGCAGTAGATCCCACACCCAGCGTCCCTCCAGGTTGTCGTTGAGCATGGGACTCACTACGGGCCGCCAGTAGTCGGTTACCGGTCCGACATCCGGAATGGCGACGTCCATGCCAAGCTGGTAGTTCGGGATCAGGTCATCGGGCCGCAGCAAGCCAAACAACCCGGAGAGGATGACTCCGTTTTCGAGCAGGCGCCGCTGGGCCCCGGTGGGCAGGTTGGCAAAGTCCATCGCGGCGTACATGACGCCGGGGCTGTACCGGTCAAGGGCCGACATGAGCGGGGCATCATAAATTTCGCCGTTGACCCGCAGGGCCTCTTCGAGCTCGTACCCTTCGAGTCCAAATGCCTCGGAGAGCGTGTCCTCGTCTTCTTCCTCGATGACTTCCTGCAGTGCATCGATGAGTTCTCGCCGCTCAGGGTTGAGGGCATCGTAGTAGTTGAACGTCCCCGACGTGCGGTAGTCGAACATGTCTGGGGCAAAAGGATTGCCCCCAGGCTGTTTTCGGTCGGCCGGGGACAAGAGAATGCTAAGATTCGGCATGTAGGCTGAGGTCGATCAGTAGACGTGAGAACGGTGGCGCGGGCCCTGCTCCGAAAGAGACCCTTCGACTGCTCCAGAAGAGTCCCCCAACAGCGGGTTACTCTACATTCTTATCTTCGGCGGAGGCGTCGCTTTGCTCGCGGAGTTCTTCGAGCAACGCGTCAATGTCGTCGCGAATGTGATTGGCTCGGGCCTCGGCGTCGGCCACAACCTCGTCTCCGGTCTGGCTTGGTTCAACCTCCAGACTCGATGCCGCGAGGTGGCGCAGGAAGTCTTCCGCCTGGACCGCAAGACGTTCAAGCTGGTACGCAAGGCGTCGGCGCGTGTCGGGGCCACGCTGCGGGGCAAACAGCATCCCCAGGGTAAATCCAAGTGCTCCCCCGGCCAGGGCGCTCCAGATTCCAATCTGTGTGGTGCGCTTTTGTGATTTTTTCTCCATGAACCAGGTAGACGTTGGACGAAAAGGACCTGTGAAGGTATCTGTATGTGTACTGGATGACGGGAGTCCAGTTTCTCCCGCGGCGCATGGGGTTTCACCTACGCCTCGGCTGTGGAGGGCACTCCTGCACTGGATCCCGTACGCTCCAACGCAGCGTCTCTGGAGTCGGGCAGCGTCTCCGGAGTCGGCTGTGCGGGGGAACGCCGCTTTGAATGTTACTGACCTCGTACGTTTCTTGCAACATGCTCATCGGAAATGTACGAGGCTTTCTCGTACGCCTGCTGGTCGGCCCTCCTTTCCCGCCCGGACATGGATCCGACAGAGGGGGTAGCCCACCCGGATCGGTGCCGGACCACCCGGTTTTTCACTGACGAAGAGCCCACCCATGCACGAAACCCCGTTCCAGATCCACGAGACGGGCCAATTTCAATACAACGACGAAGGCCCGAGTGACTCTCCCCTGCCCCCCATCGTGCTGCTGCACGGCATGTTGGGCGACCTGAGCAACTGGGTCGACACCGTCCAGAGCCTGTCGGAACACGGCTATCGGGTCCTGGCCCCAATTATTCCCATATACGACTTCCCGATTTCGGAAACGGGCGTGCCTCGCCTCACGCAGCACGTGCACGGCTTTATCGAGGCCATGGACCTCGACACCACGATCCTCGTGGGCAACTCGCTGGGGGGCCACATTGCATTGCTCTACGCGCTGAACTACACCGACCTCGTCGACGCCCTCGTCCTCTCCGGCTCGTCCGGCATCTACGAGACAACGATGGGCACTACCTTCTTCAAGCGCCAGGACCGGGAGTTTATCAAGGAACGCACGGAGATGACCTTCTATGACTCGGTCCACGCGACCGAGAAGCTCGTCGACGATATGTTCGAGATCGTCAACGATCGCCCACGGGCCCTTCGTCTACTGAAAATCGCGCGGTCGGCCGACGAAGAAACGGTCACCGAGCAGCTCTCGCAGCTGGACGTGCCGACGCTGCTGATCTGGGGCCAGAACGACATCGTTACGCCCCCCGAGGTGGCCGAGGAGTTTCGCGACCGGATGCCCGACGCTCGCCTTCACTTCATCGACGAGTGCGGGCACGCGCCGATGATTGAACATCCGGACCAATTCGACGCTCTGACGCTCGAGTTTCTTGAGGAACTCGCCGAGGAGACGCAGGTCGCGCGCTCTGGCACGTAGTACCGATTCCCGACGGCCATTTTGCCGGTTCTACGCGTTTCTGCTCAGAAAAATCGTCTCTTTTGAGGGTCGGTTGATCTCGACCCTGGTCCCGACCGTCGTCGCAGATGCCTGAGCCAGGATCTTGTCCGTTCGGCCTCGGCAATTCAGACGGCGTTGTGCAGTGCAAAAGAGGAGCAACAATCCTCGGTAACCGGTGCAGAACGGGCTGTTCAGAGCGAGAACGACGGTTCGGCGCACGCGTCGCTCCTGAGGCGGCTGTTCAGTCTCGCGTACACGTGTGTGACACATCGGACGCTTCTACCCACTGACCGCCCCGGTTTACGCGTCCAAATGCCCGTTCGACGCCTACTGGCACGCCTGTTGCCGCGTTAACTATGATGCGGCGATGGACCAATGAAGGTTCATGCTGCCCCCCTGGATTGTAGCGTCCGCGGGGGCCTCCGTACGGCCGGGCAGGTGCGTCGATGGGTGAGCGCGCCTGTCCGGCATTTTCTTTTTTGGAAGAAGACGACACGTCCAGCGTAAACGCTTTTCTCAGTGAGACCGGTCCCTCAGGGGCTGTGTCGCAAAGGCGCGAGGCACCGGCAGATCCGCCATCGTCTTCACTCCCGGTCGGGCGCCCGCCGCGAGCGGGGCCGTGTTCACCAGCATGCCTACGGTCGCCGTGTCGCCGAAGATGCCGCCCCGAACGCGAAGATCCATAGGCGGCTCGCCGTCCACTTTGACGGCATCGTACGACGACTCGGCGCCGACGTACATTTTTAGGTCGAGCGTGAGGGGACGCTCGGCACCAATGACACCGGCCGCGGTGTGGTGAATGCCGGCCACCTCACCTGCTTCCACCTGCCGGTACCCGGTATCGACCGCCGTGTCGGCGCGAACGGGCTGAAGCTCCTCCTCTACCTCGTCGATCGGCCAGCCCAGTTCGTCGGCCACCATCACAAGCGACTCCCGGAGGCCAATGTGGCCAAACGTTCCGCTCGCCTTTTTTTCCTCGAAGGCCTCCGCAGAGAGCCCAGCGCCGACCTTGTCCTGCAGCGGGTGGCGCCGCTCACCCGCGTCCACGACCCGCTCGACGCGGAGGGCCCGCACGTCGGTGCAAACGCCCGTCGCCGTGAGCGGCAGCGTGTCCATCGCGTAGCCTGGATTTACTCCCGTGCCCACAACCACGACATTCTCTTCGTTCGCCACCCGGTCGAGCCGCTCGGCCGCCTCTGGGCGCCGATCGTGCGGATACGACAGCTCTTCGGTCGAAGAGACAACATGGGCGCCGGCCCGGACGCACTGAACCAGTTGGTCGGTCACCCCGTCGAGGAAGGAGGTCGTGGTGTGGAGCACCACGTCCGGCTCGGCGTCGCTGAGAACCGCGCCGGCGTTGTCCGAGACGCTGAGGCCCGTCTGGGCGACCCCGTCGCCGATCACCTCGGCCACGTCTCGTCCCACCTTGTCGGGATCAATGTCGACGGCCCCGACGAGTGTCATCGCGGCGTCGTCCTTGGCGAGAACGGTGCGGGCCGTTTCCTGCCCGATGGGACCAAGGCCGTACTGGACAATTCTGAGCGGTTTGTTCATTCGGTGGTATTCTTGCGTTCAGTAGAAAAGCAGAAGGGGGATGCTGTTGTTTGCCTCGATGGGTCTGTGCTTGCCTCGAAGCAAGACCATGCCCCCGACCCGTAGGTTGTCCTTGTTCTCCAAGGGTCGCGAATCGGGGTGAGTGAAGCGCGAGATTCCGTTGTCCTCCCCTTCCCTCTTCACGCATCACGGTTCGCGCATCACCACCTCCCCGGCGGGCGGTCGGAGGTTGTACCGATTGGCCATGCTCGCGCCGTAGGCCCCCGCCGTGGCCACGAGGAGCAGGTCGCCGGGCTCGGTGGGGGGAAGGCGGCGGTTGTGGCCCAGTACGTCGCCGGTCTCACAGATGGGGCCGACCACGTCGACCGTCACGGCGGGCGACGCATCCGGACGCGACAGGTTCACGATCTCGTGGTAGGCGCCGTACAGGGCCGGGCGGAGGAAGCTGTTCATGCCGGTGTCGAGCCCCACGTAGCGAACGGATCCTTTTGCTTTTGTCTGCGTCACACGGGCAAGGAGCACGCCGGCCTCGGCCACGAGGTAGCGGCCCGGCTCCATCCAAAGGGAAAGCGGCCCGTGCGGCCCCATTGCCTCGTCGAGCGCGGCGCCGAGGGCCCCCACGTCAAGGGACGTGTCTCCCGGGCGGTCCGGCACGCCGAGGCCGCCGCCGACGTTGATGATGCGAGCGTCCGGGAAGTCCCTCGCGAGCGACGCCAGGAAATCGGCGAGGTCGGCCCAGGTGGCCTCGTCGGTGATTCCGCTCCCCACGTGCACGTGGAGGCCGGTGACGGTGGCGCCAACCCGGTCGGCCGCTGCGCGCAGGTCGTCCAGGTCGCCGGGCACGACGCCGAACTTCGACTGTGCCCCGGCGGTCCGGACGTGACGGTGGTGGCCCTCTCCCTGCCCCGGATCCACCCGCACGAACATCTCCTCCTCTGCGAAGACCTCCGGGTGCTCGGCAAGCGGCTGCACGTTGTCGAGGGTTACGTGCACGCCCCGCTCGAAGGCGTCGGCGTACTCGGACGGCTCCGCAAAGTTGGGTTGGAAGAGGACACGGTCCGGGTCAAGATCGGGACACGCCTCGAACACCCGCTCCACCTCGCCGGGCGACACGCACTCGAAGCCCAGGCCCTCCGCCGCCAGCACGTGCAGCACGTCGGGGTGCGGGTTCGCCTTCACCGCGTAGAAGGCCCGATCCACGGGATCGAGGCCCTGGACCGCCTGGGCTCGCGCCCCAATCGTGGCTTCGTCGTACACGTAGCGAGGGGACTGCTCGTCGGCGATCTCCAAGAGGGCCTCGCGACGGTCGCGCCACCATACATCGGGCGGATGGTCGGCGACCTCGTCGGTTGGGTCCGTGAGTTCCTGCCAGCGCGAGCCAAAAGCAGGGTCCGGGGCTCGCCCCCCGAAGAACTGAGCGTGGAGCTGCCGCACGAGGCGGGGGGCCTGCTCCTCGTCCACCACGAAGCTCATGTTGAGGTCGCTCGACGCCTGGGTCACCAGGTGCACCTTTTGCTCGTCGAACACTTCGAACGCGGGGCCGAGCTCGCTGAGGAGGGAGCGGATGTGACGGCCCACGAGGCTCACGATGGCACAGGAGCCGATGACCTCGGCCTCGCAGTACTGGTTGAGGTCGTGCAGCAGGCGGTCCAATACGTCGGGATCAAGTGCGTTGGCCGTCGGGTCGAGCGTCACCGTCACGTTCGCCTCGGAGGTGGCCACCAGGTCCACCGACAGGCCGTGATGCTTGAAGATCTGGAAGACGTCGGCCAGGAAGCCCACCTCCTGCCACATGCCC
>CAYULG010000049.1:0-15230 GCA_964445365.1 uncultured Salinivenus sp.
CTCGTTTTCGAGAAGCGCAACTACCTGATGCTTCTCGTCAGCGTTCTTCTCATCGTGGTCGGCTTTGTAGCCATGTGGTTGGAGGGAGAGTTCCTGGGCTTTGTCTCGTTGAACGTGTCGCCCGTAGTCATTGCCGCCGGGTATGCGGGTGTTCTCTACGCCATCCTCTGGCAGCCCAACGACGAAGAGGTGGAGAACGATGCCGCGTAGGCTCCCCTCAGTAGAGAAGGTATGGTGCCCGCCGCTCGCGGAATGCGGCCACGTCGTTCGTCCACGCCGCGATGATCGAGTCGGGGGAGGCGCCCTTCTCTAGAAGCGTTTGCAGGCGCTCGGTGCCTGCCAGTCGGGTGAGGTGCTCGGGACGATTCACGAACCCCGTGTCGTTTTCTGCTTCGGCCCGCTGGTAGCTCGCCTGGAGCGCATGGATGCCTAACTCCACCGGCCGCACGGCCCGGCGATCCGTCACGCGCACCCGAAAGCCCGGCAGCGTCTGTCCCTCGAAGCGCGGCGATGGGGCTGCCTCTGGGCGCGAGGTGGGCGCAACGGTGGTCGTCTCCACCGACACGCCGGGGAGAGACCGGGCCTGGAGGGTGTCGACCACCGCCGATGCGGCCGACCGATCCCACGGCAGGCCAATCTGGAGGAAGGGATGGTCGGTGCCGCGGCCCTCACTCACACGAACCCCCTCAAAAAAACACATGCCGGGATACACGAGGGCCGTTGTCCAGGTGGGAAGATTGGGGCTGGGGGCAATCCAGTCCCGCCCGGTATCCGGCCACTGCATGTCTCGGGACCAGCCCTTCATGGAGACGATCGTCAGGTCGAGATCCTGGAGCCCGGAGAGCAGGTTCTCTTCTTTGATGAACCGGGCCAATTCGCCGACCGTGAGACCGTGGGCGATCGGAATCGGGTATTTCCCGACGAAGGACTTCTGTTCGGGCGTTAGTGTAAAGCCGGAGACGTACGAGCCCCCAAGCGGGTTGGGCCGGTCGAGCACGACGAAGCGGAGGTTGGCCTCGGCGGCGGCCTGCATGGCCAGGCCCATCGTGGTAATGTAGGTGTAGAAGCGCGCCCCCACATCCTGCACGTCAAACACGAGGGCGTCGAGTCCGTCCATCTCGTCCGGTGTCGGGCGGCGGGTGTCTCCATAAAGACTGTAAATGGGCGCGCCGGTACGGACGTCCTGCCCGTCTTTTACTGTTTCCCCGGCCCCCGCCGTGCCCCGAAGGCCGTGCTCCGGCCCGAAGAGGGCGCCGACCTCCACGTTCGGGGCCCGGTCGATGCGGTCGATGAGGTGCGCCGTGTCCACCCGTGCCGTGTGGTTCACGATCAGCCCCACTCGCGCTCCGTCCACCGCGTCGAAGTCGGTTGCGGCCAGAACCTCCGCTCCCGACCGGACGGGCGTGGCCTCCTGCGTATCGGACTGGCAGCCCGCGCCGAGCACGGCCAGAAGGAGACCGGCCGCCGCAACGGCGCCTACCCGTAGCGGGCATGCCGGGAGGGAACGCATCATGCCGAGAGGAGCCACTTATTTGGTGTTGGCGACGATCTCGTGCTCGGGGAAGAAGTACGCGGCCTCCTTCCGGCCGTTTTCGGGAGAGTCGGAGCCGTGCACGATGTTCTTCTCGATGGCGTCGGCAAAGTCGCTGCGGATCGTGCCGTCCGCTGCCTCGTCGGGGTCGGTGGCACCGATGAGGTCGCGGAAGTCTTCAATTGCGTTCTCCTTTTCGAGAACGAGGGGCACGCACGGCCCGCTCGACATGAAATTCGTGAGGCTGTCGAAGAAGGGCTTGTCCTCGTGGACGGCGTAGAACCCTTCCGCCTCGTCCTTCGACATCGTGAGCATTTTCATTGCGCGAATCTGAAAGCCGGCATCCTGAATGCGACGGAGCACTTCGCCGATCAGTTCTTTTCGGACGCAGTCGGGCTTGAGAATGGCGAGGGTGCGTTCGGTGGCCATGTCTGTTCGGTGTCGTTGGAAAAAATTGAGATCGAAAAGAAGGCGTCGAATGACGGTTGCCAAAAATCTAGGGGACCGCGCACTCTTTGCGGAGTGTGCGGAGTGAGTCGTTCGTGAATCCCGCAGTCCCATTCAGTGGATCGCACGGTTTTGGGCGCGTCCGAGGACGATCAATGGAAATCTGGTATGTGAGAGGTCGCGATGAGTCACAAGTAGACGTTTGATGCGCCGATTCAGAGAAAAAGAGCCCGTTGTTCGTAACGAGCTTGCGAGAAGAGTAGACGAGAAAACGCCCCGGGCAACAGGTTGGGGCAAGAAGCGTTTTTATCAGGCTAGTTATCTCTCGAACCAACAATTCTACATTGTGTCTACCACAGCGAAGGCTACGCTCGGCGGCGGTTGTTTCTGGTGCCTCGAGGCTGTCTACCAGGAAGTGGACGGCGTCGAGGAGATCGTGTCCGGCTACGCCGGGGGCGATACGCCCAACCCGTCGTACCGTCAGGTTTGCTCCGGCACCACCGGCCACGCGGAGGTCGTGCAGTTGACCTACGACCCGGATGTGATCTCGTACCAGGATCTCCTGGAGATCTTTTTCACCATCCATAATCCGACGACGAAGAACCGGGAGGGGGCCGATGTGGGGCCACAGTACCGCTCCATCATCCTCCACCACGACGACGAGCAGCGCGAGACCGCCGAGGCCCTGATCGACGAGCTCGACGAAACGGTCTTCGACGATCCGATCGTGACGGAGGTCGAATCCCTCACGACCTTTTACACGGCGGAAGAGAAGCACCAGGACTACTACAAAAACAATCCCTCGCTGCCGTACTGCCAGAGCGTCATCTCGCCGAAGGTCACCAAGCTCCGTCAAAAGCACGCCGACAAACTGAAGGGAGGCGTGCGAAGTTAGAAAAGCAACGTCCTCGCGCTCCCCATTCCCCACTCGCTACTGTCGGGCGAGGGCGAGGGTGGCGAGGGAAACGGCGTCGGCGTCCGCGTCGGTAAGCGTGAGGGCCGCGGCCACGGCGGTGGAGCCTGTGGTCAGGACATCGTCCACCAGCAGCCAACGGTTGCCCGCAGACGCCTCGTCGGCCGCGAAGGCGCCGCGTACGTTCTTCCAGCGCTCCTCCCGAGAGAGGTTGGTCTGGGAGCGGGTCGGACGGGGGCGAGACAGGAGGTCGTCGCGGAGGGGCCGGTCAAGGGTGTCGGCGACGCCTTGTGCCAGCATCCGGGCCTGATTATAGCCGCGTTCGAGCTCCCGTGTGCGGTGGAGTGGGATTGGGACTACGCCATCCGGCAACTCGGCTTCGGCTTCGTATGCCGACCCGACGAGGCGACCCAGCGCGACCCCGTAACGGGGGCGGTTCCCATACTTGAAGGCGTGTTGTACGGCCTGCAGCGTGCCGCCTTTGTCAAACACCCACAGTGCCAGGGCGTGATCGAAGATTCCCTGCCCGGTCGGCAATCGGTCGAGCCGGGCCGCGACGCCCATTGTGGGCGCCCGCTCCATCGACTGCAGGCAGCGGGGACAGAGCGGCAATTCCGGCGACTCGGGCCGTGCGCTGCAGCCGAGGCATCGGGGGGGATATATGAGATCGAGAAGGCCTCGGCCCACGGTTCGGACGGCACGACCCGTGGCGGACGCGGCGGTGCGCAGCGGCGAAGACATGATCACGTTTGCCAGGTCTGGAGGGTGCCATTCAGGAGGAGAGAGGTGCTTTTTGCCAATGGGGGCGCTTCCCTATCATCTACAACCGTTCAACATTTCAACGCTGGTCTACACATTCGCCATTCGCTTCTCAGTGTGGCGTCTCATCACGTAGACAGCTTCAGTCAAACAAGGGGGACGGATGTACTCAGCCGAGATTTCGCGATAATTCGAAAGCGTGTTCTGTCGAATCCGTATTCCTATTGTATACTGCAATTTGTATGGAGTCAACTTGAAGAACGCTCCTATTCGATCTGCGCTCCAAAATCGCCCGTATGGCGGCGTTCGCTTCTGTGAATAGGTTCGACCCCAGGTATGGCCGATCGCGACCGACGCGGCATGTTGATTACAAATAATGGCGACGAGGCCGTACTGGTCTCGATGGCATCGCGGACGCTGGAGATTGGGCCGGGAGACGAGGAATTTCTAACCCCGGAGGAGGTCCGTGACCCCACGCTTCGCGAGGCGCTTCAGGTGCGGAGCATCTCGATCGTGCGCCCGGCTACCCAGGCGGAAGATGAAATCGTGCAGGAGCGAATCGAGTCCGACGACTGATCCGTTGCCGGGTGGTTTTTCCGTTCCGACGCTGCGAGTCGACGCTCCCATGGTGCGTCACGTTCTCCATGTCGAGTAGAGCGCTGATCGACGGATTGTATTCAGCCGTTGAAGCAGCATTCAGATCGATGAGTTCAATTCGGCACTTGATGCCTTCGGCTTGACTGACCACTAAATTGTCATGAACGTACTTGCCCTAGAGCCCTGGTATGGCGGTGCCCACGAGCACTTTCTCGATGGGCTCGTCGAGCACAGCACCCACGAGATTCGCCCCGTTACGATGCCGGGACGGTTCTGGCGCTGGCGAATGGAGGGGGGTGGGGTGACCCTCGCGAAGAAGGTCCGGTCGGCGGTCGACGACGGATTCCGGCCGGACCTGGTCTTTGCCACCGACATGGTAAACGTGCCCGCCGTGCTTTCGCTGGCGCGCCCGGCCCTGAAGGACGTGCCGGTGGTGCTCTACTTCCACGAAAATCAGCTCACCTATCCGCTGCCGCCGGACCAAGAGCGCGAGCGGGCCTACGCGATCACGAATTACCTTTCGGCCCTGGCGGCGGACCGGGTCGTGTTCAACTCGCAGTTCCACTTCGAGGAGTTCGTCGACGCGCTGCCCCAGCTCCTCCGTGACTTTCCGGACTTCACGAACATGCACACCGTCCGCGATCTGCGGGAGAAGAGCACGGTGCTGCATCTTGGGATGGACCTGTCCGCGCACGACGAGCACGAGGGCGATCGCACCGCGCGCTCACTCAACTCGACCCAGCCGCCGGTGGTGCTCTGGAACCAGCGCTGGGAGTACGACAAGGACCCGTCGGCCTTCTTTCGGGTCATGAACCGACTCGACCACGCGGGTGTGCCCTTCCGGCTCATCCTGGCGGGCAAGCACTTCCACGAACAGCCCGAGGAGTTCGAACAGGCCTTCGAGCGGTACGCGGGGCGGATCCTCCACTACGGCTACGCGGAAGATTTTGCCGAGTACAGCCGCCTCCTCCACCGGGCCGACGTGGTGGTGTCCACCGCCCGGCACGAGTTCTTCGGGGTGGCGGTGCAGGAGGCCATCTACTGCGGCTGCCATCCCGTGCTGCCCAATCGGCTCAGCTACCCGGAGCTCATCCCGGAGACGCACCACGAGCCGCTCCTCCACGCTCCGATCCTATACGAGGACGACGACCAGCTCTTTGACATCCTGCGCGGCATCTTGGAGGGAGACGAGCGCCCGCTGCCGCCCGATACGCTCCAGAAAATGCCGGCTTCGCTCGACTGGGCGGAGCACGTTGAAGCCTACGACGCGCTGTTCGAAGAGGTGGCAGAGAAGACGCCGATCCCAGCGGCCGCGTAACGATGGGCCTGCCGCCTTGATCGGGGGGGAGAAGTCGAAGGCGAGACGCCCCTTTCACGTCCGGGCACGTCTATCTGACTGTCGCTGAGCAGGAGCCGCAGTCGTCAGTTGCTGCGGGCCTGGACCAGTTCGAAGGAGCGAGGTGGGGCCGGGGTCCCGTCGGCCACGTAAACGCGAAGGGACCCGTCCTGGTCGGCCATCACGATGATTGCGGACTCGTTGGGATCGTAGGACTGGAAGCGCGTGTCGAGCCACTGCGCAGGCAGCCGCTCCTCTTGCTGTTTCAGCCATCCCCCCTCTGCCGGGCTGTACATTAAGTTGTGGGTGCTGATCGTGTCGTCGAGGCGGCCGGCCGCCTGGTCGCGCTCAGTCACCACGACCGTGCCAATGCCGTGGCGTTTGAAGCCGAGGTACGAGGCAGCGGCCACGTCCATCCAGTGATCCGTGAGGAAGTCATGGTGGGTATCCTCCTTCGGGTCGTCGAACAACTGGTCCTCGGGGGCCTTGACGGTGACGAAGTGGCCGTTTTCGTCGATCAGGGTCGTGCTGCGCATGAGAACCTCCGGGGGTTGGACGGCTGGGACGAAAAGAAAAGATGCATCGACCGGGTTGGGAGAGGCTTCGAGGGCACGTGATGCGTGAAGCGTGATGTGTGAAGCTCCGGTATTCTCACGGTTCACGGGGCAGTCCCCATTTCTGGAACGGCAACCGCTCTTTCTGGCGGGCGGGGCGCTCCGTTCCCCACTCATTCCTTCTCGATTTCGAGCACGAGGCCGTCGGTGTCGCGCACAAAGAGGCGGCCTTTAACCTCGCGGTAAGAGTAGTCGGCGGCGTCGAGGCGAGAGCGAAGCGAGTGCCAGTCCCGCTCGGAGAGCGAGAAGCCGACGTGATGGATGGCCCCGCGACCGGGGACCGACGGGTGCTCCATCTCCGGCATCTCGATGAGCTCAATGATGGGTTGTCCCGACCCGTCCCCGAGCATGGCCCGTTCGCGTCCCTCCCGCACCGGGTCGTCTTCGACCGTGCGGAGGGTAAGCCCAAGCAGGTCCACGTAGAAATCGGTTGCGGCCTGGAGATCCGTCGTCATGACGGACGCATGGTCGAGGCGTACGTCGAGGGCAGACTCGTCGGTCGGTGCGTCGTGGGAAGGTGAAGCCATGGGATCGTCGCTTCGCGAGCGGCGTCTGCGCGAAACCGAAAGTGAGATTGATCAGGGAAGAATGTTGAGGATGGAAAGGGATGGAGTGAACGACTCCACTCGGGAGCGTTTTCGTCGTTCCCATTCTCTTCTCAGCGTACAACGGCAATCGGCCAGGGCGTCCAAAACCCCAATCAGGAAGCGGCCGTCGGCTCGGGCTCGGGGTTCGACTGGAAGGCGGACGCGTCGATGTCCAGGCGTTTCATCTTCTTGTACAGGCCCTGCCGGGAGAGCCCCAGCACGTCCGCCGATGCGGTAACCTGCCCGTCGCAGGCCCGCAGCACGCGCTCAATGACGGCGGCTTCGGTCTGGGCAAGGACGTCGTTGAGCGTTTGATTCGGGTGGAGGATGGCGTCGGGATCGTCCGAGGGTGTTCCCTGCGCCCGGGCCTCCTCGACGATCGTATCAAGCAACACGTCCCGGTCAATCGTCGGGGCCGGTTCATTGCTGACGTGGACGAGGGCGCGCTCCAATTCGTTGCGCAGTTGGCGCACGTTGCCCGGCCAGTCGTACCGGAGGAGGGCCTCCATCGCGGGCGGGGTGATAGACACCATCGTCGCGTCGTCCGGGCGCAGCACGTCCAGGAAGTGGCGCACGAGCAGAGGAATATCGGCTCGTCGCTCGCGGAGGGGGGGCATCCGAAGCGAGATCACGTTCATGTACTCGCAGAGCTCGGGCCGGACGTGATCATTGCGGGCCCGTTCCGCAAGGCGCTCGGTGGTGGTGGCCAGGATGCGCACGTCTACGGGCACGGCCTCGGCTCCCCCTTCCGGCACAACTTCTCCGGTTTCGAGCAGGTGAAGGAGCGTGGACTGGGCGGACAGGGGGAGGGCGTCCACGTCTTCGATCACCAGCGTGCCGGGGTCGGCCTCGTGAATGGCGCCGGGGATGAGGGTGCCGTCTGCGTCGAGCCGACCGAAGATGCGCTCCGCGATGGGCTCGTGCTGCATGTTGGCGCACGCTACGTGGCGGAAGGGGCCGTCCGCGCGCTCACTGGTGGCGTGCACCGCCCGGGCGAGTAGGCGCTTGCCCACGCCGTCTTCGCCGGTGATGAGAACCGGGCTGTGGCTCGTGCGGATCCGCTGTACCTGATCGGTCACTGACCGCATCGCGTCGCTCTCAGCAACGAATCCATCGACGAGTACGGGATCGTCGACGGGAGGAGCCTCACGGCGATGACGATGGAGAAGGGCCCGCTCTAGAGCGAGACGCACGAGCGGCCGCCAGTCGCGAATGGTCGCTTTTGCATTCTGCCAGTCCGGGTCCGCGTCGCCACGAACCTGGGCTCCGAACAGAAGCGTCGGCGACGAGCGTCGCAGCCGCAGCCATTGCACCGGGCCGCCGTCATCCTCGGCGGCCGTGCCCGATGGGAGTTGCAGCCCGTCCGGACGCGCGCCGCGCTCGTGGATGGCGGACGCGATGCCGTCGTCCGAGAGGCGGTAGACGCCGAGCCAGCGGTCCGGCAGCAGCGACGAGACGGCGTCGAGCCACGTTTTTGCAACGAGGGGGAGGGAGAGAGAGGCCTGAGCGAGCGTCGTTCCGAGAGTGGCCGACGAGTCGGATGGGGACGGGTACGGATCGGCCGAAGCGGGGTCCGGCTCGTTGTCGGGCATCGCCTCTTCGGCCAGGGCCGTGGCCACGTCTGCTTCTTCGTCCGCGTCGAGAGCGTCGAGGGTGGACTGGGCGGCGTCGGCCATGGCGCGGGCCCGGTCGTCGTCCTCGAGCTGGGCGAGGGCCAGGCGGAGCGACGCGCTGCGGTACCGATCCTGCATCATCGACGCCGCGGAGAGGGCATGCCGGTAGGCATCGATCGCGTCCCGGCGGCTGTCCGTGTGGTCGGCCGCCTGGGCAACGGTGCCCTCAGCGGCAAAGCGTCGCACGGCGTGGGGGAGGACGCTGAAGTAGTCGTCGTACGCGTCGGCGGCGTCGAGGTGGGCCCGGGCCGCCTCCGTGTCGGAACGGGCCGCGGCCGTTCGGGCCAGCGTGAGGAGGGTTCGCAACTGGTTGCCACGATGTCCCGTCTCTCTGGCGTTGCGGTGGGCGCGTTGCATCCAGGTGTAGGCCTCGTCGAGCTGGTCCCGCTGGGCCAAGATCTCGCCTTGAAGGAGCGAGACGTGCGAGCGGTGCAGGCCGTGGGGGAGGTGGTGCACCTGTTCGATGAGGTCGTCAAGCAGGTCTTCGGCCCGGTCCAGGTTGTCGCGCTGGAGGGCGATGCGGGCGCGGAGCGTTTGCAGGTGGGCCTGGTCAGTGGGAGCGTTGCGAACAGCGTCCTCGGCCTCGTCGACTACGGCGAGGGCGTCGGACCACTGCCCGCGACGCAGGTGCGCCCCGACGTGGGCGTGATAGGCGGCCAGGAGGGGGTAGTGGGCGCGGTTTTCGACCTGGCGGAGGAGCGCCTCGGCGGTCTCGGCCGTTTCTATGATCGTGGCGGGGGACTGGCCCAGGTCGTAGCGGAGGGCCGCCGCGTGGGCTGCCGCATAGCCCCGGACGCGCCGGTCATTCCGGTCCTCGCCAAGAGACCGGAGGGCATCGACGTGGCGCTCGGCGGCGTCGTAGCGACCCTCGAAGCGGAGTGCGGGGATGTTGAGTTCGTGGCGCCACCGGTCGACCTGTCGATCGTTGAGTTTCTCGGCCAGTGCGTCGGCGTCCCGCAAAACCTCTCGCATCAGCGCGTATTCATCCACGGCGAAGAAGGCTTGGGCTCGGCCCAGCAAGGCCCAGCAGCGGCCACTCGGGTCGTGGATAGAGTCAAACAAACCTTCAGCCTCGTCCAGCAGGCGGAGTGCCCGCACCGCTTCCCGCGAGTCGGTGTGGCGCCGGGCGTGAGCCCATCCGCGCCAGAGAGCGACCTCGGCTCGTGCGCAGGTGCAGAGGTCACTGATAGAGCTGAGCGTGGGGAGGAGGTCGAGGGCTTGTTCCGTATCGTCGCGATGCACGACCCCGACGCGCGCCCGGAGCGCACGGAGCATGATCTGGCCCGTACTGGCGGCCGGGGCATCGACCGACCTCAGCAGCGGATCCACCATCTGGACCACGTCCTCCGATCGCCCCTCGGCGAGGAGGTCGGTGGCCATCGCTATGGTCTGTGCATGCTCCATACCGAATGCGGAGTTCGGAGTGTGGAATGTAGAATGGAAGTGGTGAGCGGTCATTCCCCACTCCCCATTCCGCATTCCCAACTCGGATTTACATGAAGCCGAGTTCGAGGCGGGCCTCTTCGGACATCATCTGCGGGGAGAAGGGCGGCTCAAACGTCATCTCCAGATTCACGCTCTCCACGCCCTCCGTTTCCCGAACCGCGTCCTCCATCTGTCCCGGCAAGACACCCGCCGCCGGGCAGTTTGGCGCCGTCAGCGTGATGAGCACGTCCACGTGGTTGTCCTCGTGCAGGTCGATGTGGTAGACGAGACCGAGGTCGTATACATTCACTGGAATCTCCGGGTCGTAAATCTCCTGAAGGTTTTCCACGATCCGCTGGTAGAGATCATCGTCCGGCGTGTCCTGGACGTGGTCGGGGATCGTTTCCGGAAGTTCAATGTCGGTATTTTCTTTTTCGTCGGGCACGTCGGCGGTACCGCCGCCTCCGCCGCCCATGCCACCCATTCCGCCGGGCATGGCTCCTGAAGGGTTCATGTCGTTAGTGTCGGTCAGTTGAGAGTGTCACGGTCGGGTGTGCTGCGTCGGGGCGTTGCAGCCGTCGTTGTTTTCGTGATGCGCGAAGCGTGGTGAGTGAGAGAAGAAAAACCCCGCATCCCGCTTCGTGCTCCGATCCTGCTTTGAAACGGCCGCTCCCACGATCATCGGGCAGGCCGTATGGGGGTTAATTTCGAAACCGCCGCGCCCGCTCCCGCATCTCCTCGATCATCGCCTGCAGCCCGTTGTTGCGTTGTGAGCTCAGGTGCTCGTGAAGGCCAATGTCGTCGAGGAAGTCGAATTCGGCGTCTGCGACGGCCTCCGGAGGCAACTCGTCGACCACACGGATAATGAGGGCAGCGAGGCCTTTCGTGATCTTGGCGTTGCTGTCACCCCGAAAGCGAAGGGCACGGTCCTCCTCGTCGTACTCTGCCTCGATCCAGACGTCGGACTGGCAGCCGTGAACGTAATTCTCGTCCGTCTTCTGGTCCTCGTCGAGGAGGGGGATGTCATCCCCCAACTCAATGAGGTACTCGTAGCGTCTCATCCAGTCATCGAAGAGGGAAAACTCGTCAACAACTTCTTGGGCCCGGTCCGAAACGGTGGTTGTCGAGGGCATGATTGCTTCTGGCAGTTGCACTTGCAAAAAGTTTGAACGGTTAAGCCGGGTGTGGGGGAGGGATGAAGGTGAGAACCCCAAAGAGGCGTAGATGCAAGCAAGAACATCTACCCCTTTCCGTCACCCCTTGTTCATACTCACGAATCGAGCATTTGCTTCACGCGGTGGAGCCCCTCTACGAGACGGTCGACATCCTCAGAGGTGTTGTAGGCCGCAAAGGAGGCTCGGATGGTGCCGGGCAGGCCGTAGCGCTTCACGAGCGGCTGCGTACAGTGGTGACCGGTGCGAACCGCGATGCCGAGACGGTCGAGAAACGTACCAGCGTCGTAAGGATGAATGTCCTCGAAGACGAAGGACAGCACGCTCGTCTTTTCCGGTGCCGTGCCGACGATACGGAGGCCGTCAATGTCCTGCACCTGCTCGGTCGCGTATTCAAGCACATTGTCCTCGTGTGCCTGTACCGCATCCCAGTCCAGGTCCATGATGTACTCGGCGGCCGTCCCGAGCCCGACTGCATCGGCGATGTTCGGCGTACCGGCCTCAAACTTGTGCGGTAGGCCATCGTAGGTCGAGCCGTCGAAGGAAACCTGGTCAATCATGTCGCCGCCGCCCTGGTAGGGAGGCATGGTCTCCAGGTGATCACGCTTGCCATACAGAATGCCGATGCCCGTAGGCCCGAACATCTTGTGTCCGGAAAAGACGAAAAAGTCGGCGTCAAGGGCCTGTACATCCACTGGCATGTGCGGGGCCGACTGGGCCCCATCCAGCACCACCGGCACGTCACGCCCATGGGCGACGTCGATCAGGTCCTCGACCGGATTGATCGTGCCCAGTGTGTTGGACACATGGGTGACAGCCACCAGCGCTGTCTCGTCCGTCAAAAACGCTCCGAGCCGGTCCATCTGGAGCTCGCCTCGGTCGGTGACGGGCAGCACTCGAATCTCCGCGCCGACCTCCTCAGCCAGCATCTGCCAGGGAACGATGTTGGAGTGGTGTTCCATCTCCGTAAGCAGAATCTCGTCGCCCTCGCCGACGACCATCTCACCAAAGGTCGAAGAGACAAGATTCAGACCCTCGGTTGTGCCCCGCGTGAAGATGATCTGCTCCGGGGCTGGAGCATTGATAAAGTCAGCAACTGACCGCCGGGCCGACTCGTATTCGTCCGTGGCGTTCTGGCTGAGTCGATGCACGCCCCGGTGCACGTTGCTATTTTCCTCCTCGTAGTACTCCTCCAGACGATCAATGACCGCCGTCGGCTTCTGCGAGGTCGCCGCGTTGTCAAGGTACACAAGCGGCGTATCGTCATAAACGTCCTGGTGAAGGGCCGGAAAGTCCGCCCGGAATGCCTCGACATCGAACGAGGCCGTTTCGGTCTTAAGCTGCGTTGTGGCGGGCATGGCGTTGTAGGGGCGATGCGTGCGGACGCGTGAGGTGTAGAGGGATGGAGGCGAAAACGAATCTAGTGCCGCGCATCCATACATCTATCCGTTCAAAAGTTATTCGAAGTAGCCGCCGAAGCGGTTTCGAATCTGGTGGGTCACCTCGTCGCGCAGCGGGTCGATCCGAAACTCCTCAAGCACCTCCTCACAGAAGGCCTGAAGCATGAGGATGCGCGCCCGCCGCTCCGACAGACCGCGAGACCGGAGATAAAAGATGGCGTCCTCGTCCATCTGGCCGGTTGTGGCGCCGTGGCTACACACCACGTCGTCCGCGTAAATCTCGAGTTCCGGCTTCGTGTAAATCTGCGCGTCCTTCGTTAGAACGATGGTGTCGTTCTGCTGGTAGGCGTCGATGCGCTGTGAGCCACGCGAGACGAAGACCTTGCCGTTGAAGACGGCCGTTGATTCGTCGTTGAGGACGTGCTTGTAGAGCTCGTTGCTGTTGCAGTCCGGCTGCACGTGGTCCATTCGAGTATGATTATCCACGTGCATCTCGTTTTGCCCGACACAGAGGCCGTAGAGGTTCGATTCGCAGAAGGAGCCGTCGACCTCGACCGTTGCGTTGTTGCGCACGACCTCGCCGCTGAACGTAACGGTCTGGCTCGAATAAACGCTTTCTTCCTCCTGCTTTGCGGCGCGGGTGTGCACCTGGGACGCAGAGGGCCCTTCGTCCTGGACGAGGTAGTGATCCAGGTTGGCACGCTCGCCAACGAAGGCCTCCCCGACCGTATTCGTGAACGTATTGGCGTCCGTCAGGGAGTATTGCTTCTCCACGACCTTCGCAATTGCGCCATCTTCAACGACGAACAGGTGGCGCGGCTGCAGGAAGAGGTCCTCGTCGCTGGCGGTCACGTGGAGGAAGAAAATCGGCTTCTCGACGATGGTGCCGGAGGGCACGTACACGAACGCACCGTCCTGCACGAACGCCGTGTTGAGGGCCGTGAGCGCCTCGTTCTCGAAGTCGGCGTACTTCCCATAGTGTTCTTCGACGACGTTGGGATGGTCCTTGCCGGCCTGTGCGAGGCTGCTCACCACGACGCCCGAGGGCAGTTCGCCGATGTCGGAGAGCGACCTGTCGACCTGACCGTTGACGAGAACGACGCGGTGCGCGTCCATGTCGTCGCTCAGGAGAGACGCAATGGCGTTCTCGTCGACCGATGGGGCCTGCTGGCCCAGCGGGAGAGCGTACGGTCGGTCAATCACTTTCGCGATGTTCGTGTATTTCCACTTTTCCAGCTCATTCGTGGGAATGCCGAGCTCAGAAAAGCGCTCGATCGCATCCTCGCGCTGGTGAGCGATGGAAGCATTCGTGCCGTTGAGCGTCTGACCATGGTTCACCTTGAAGGCCGAAATAAACCGGTCTTCGGGGCGAACGTCGGTGTCGAGTGCGGTGGTCATAATGAGGAAGAGGTTATATGGAGAGAATCGGAGGAGACAAGAGAGGCCAGGAGAGGCTCCCGGAAGGCCCGAGATCGGCCGCCCGGGGGGCCGGACCGCTCGGCTACGCCGCAGCGGCCGCTGCCTCATCACGGACCCACTCGTACCCCTCCTCTTCAAGCTTGTGAGCAAGCTCTTTGTCCCCGGAGTGTTCAACCTTTCCGTCGAGGATCACGTGCACACGGTCCGGCTCGATATACCGAAGGATGCGTTCGTAGTGCGTGATGACGAGAAAGCCACGGTCATCATTTCGCAGCTTATTGACCCCCTCGGCCACGTTTGTGAGGGCATCGATGTCGAGGCCGGAATCCGTCTCGTCGAGGATGGCGAGGCGCGGCTCCAGCATGGCGAGCTGGAAGATTTCATTGCGCTTCTTCTCGCCACCGGAGAAGCCCTCATTTACCGAGCGCTTCGTAAGATCGGCATTCATGCCCATCATGTCGGCCCGCTCGCGCATCATCTTCAGGAAGTCGGTGGAGGACAACTCATCCTGGCCGCGGGCCTCGCGCACCGAGTTAACGGCCTCTTGGAGGAAGTTGGTCATGCTTACGCCCGGAAGCTCCACGGGGTACTGGAAGGCGAGAAAGATGCCTTCCTCGGCACGCTCCTCAGGTTCCAGCTCCAGCAGGTCTTCGCCGTCGTAGAGGATTTCGCCCTCGAGAACTTCGTATTCCTCGCGCCCGGCCAGGACGGAAGCCAGTGTGCTCTTCCCGGATCCGTTCGGGCCCATGATCGCGTGGAGATCGCCGGTGTCGAGCGTGAGGTTCACGCCCTTGAGGATGCGAATGTCTTCATCCTCAACGCCAACGTGCAGGTTGTTAACTTCTAAAAGTGCCATGTCCTGATTACGTCTGTAAGTGTGGATGTCTGAAAGTACGGAAGAAGAGAGACGGAAGGCGGACGCGAAGAAGGTGGGAGAGGTCATCCACACATCCACACGTCCAGCCTTCCATGCCAGCTACTAGCCGACGCTGCCTTCGAGTTCGATGTCGAGCAACTCCTTGGCCTCAACGGCGAACTCCATCGGGAGCTCCTGCAGGACCTCCTGGCAGAAGCCATTCACGATGAGCTTGAGGGCCTCTTCCTCACCGAGGCCGCGCTGGTGACAGTAGAACATCTGGTCCTCGCCCACCTTCGAGGTCGTCGCTTCGTGCTCGATCTGAGCCGAAGGGTTGTTGCTCTCGATGTAAGGGTAGGTGTGCGCACCGCAGTCCGGTCCCAGCAGCATGGAGTCACACTGGGAAAAGTTACGGGCGTTGTCGGCATTCTTACTCACCTTCACTTGGCCGCGGTAGCTGTTGTCCGCCACGTCGGCCGAGATGCCCTTCGAGATGATGGT
>CAYULG010000050.1:0-15136 GCA_964445365.1 uncultured Salinivenus sp.
TTGAGGCCCGTGTCCTCCATCAGCAGCTCGGGCAGGCCGTCGTGCCCCTCCAGCAACAGGTAGGTGCGCCGCTCGGAGATGCTGGCGAGTTCGGCCAGAGCCATTCCGGCGTAGTCGAGCGCGAGGGCGAGGGGCTGCCCGTGAAAGTTGCCGGCACTGATTATGTCGCCGTTTTCGAAGACGATGGGGTTGTCCGTGACGCTGTTGAGTTCGCGCTCCACGACCTCGGTGGCGTGGCGGAGCGCGTCGCGGCTGGCGCCGTGCACCTGGGGGACGCAGCGGAGGCAGTACGGATCTTGCACCTTGCCGCAGTTGCGGTGCGACTCCAGAATTTCACTATTCACCAGCAGGGTGCGCACGTTTTCGGCTACCTCCTGGGCCCCGGGGTGGGGGCGCACCTCGTGCAGGCGAGCGTCGAACGGCTTGATGCTGCCCTGAAGCGCTTCCAGGCTCATCGCCGAGAGCAGGTCGGCAACTTTGACGAGCCGCTGCGTCTTGTGGAGCACGTAGGCCCCGTACCCGCTCATCTGCTGCGTGCCGTTGATGAGGGAGAGGCCGTCCTTGGGGTGGAGCGTGATCGGATTGAGGTCGTGCTCGTCGAGGACCTCTTCGGCGGGGCGGACGTCGGTGCCGTCCTCGGTCCAGAATTGGCCCTTGCCCAGGAGGGGGAGGGCCATGTGCGCCAGGGGGGCGAGGTCGCCGGAGGCGCCCACGCTGCCGCGGCTCGGGAGGGCCGGGATGAGGTCCTTCTCCGCCAGCAACAGGAGCCGGTCGAACGTCTCCGTCGACACGCCCGAGTACCCGAGGCCCAAGGCGTGAATCTTGAGGCGGAGGATGAGCCGACTGATGGGTTTCGGCACGAGGTCGCCGGTGCCTACCGCGTGGCTGAAGACGAGGTTGCGCTGGAGTTGCTCCAGTTGCTCGATGGGGACCCGCTTCTGGGCAAGAGCCCCGAAGCCGGTGTTGATGCCGTAGTGGGCCTCCCCGTCGGCCAGGGCGGTCTCGACCACCTCCCGCGAGTGCTCAACCAGTGCCGGGTCGGTTCGAAGGGCCTCCAGGCGTCGGTCGAGGTCGGCGTACAGCGAGTCGATCTGGACGGAGGGCGAGGAACGAGACGGCATGAGGCGACGGCGCGCTGCTTGACAGAGACATGCGAAAGGAGGGCGACCGGTCAGAACCCGTGCCGCAAGCATACAAACGTAGGCAACGGACTGCACGTTTTCGCATAAGAGTAGGCGTTTTACACCGCTCTTTTTCCCCCTCGCTTCATGGACGACCCCGACGTTCTCGTCATCGGCGCCGGCCTTGCCGGGCTGGCCTGTGCTCGTCACCTGCGCCGGCACGACCTTTCGGTCCAGGTTCTGGAGGCCTCGGACCGCGTGGGCGGACGAGTGCGCACCGAGTCCGTCGATGGCTTTCGACTGGATCGTGGGTTTCAGGTCCTGCTGACGGCGTACCCGCAGGCGCAGCTGGAGCTCGACTACGAGGCACTCGACCTTCACCCATTCTATGACGGGGCGCTCGTCCGCTACGGCGGCCGGTTTCACCGCGTTGCCGATCCGTTCCAGCATCCCCTCGACACGCCCCAGACGCTGTTCAGTCCCGTTGGCTCTCCGGCCGACAAGCTCCGGGTGGCCCGACTGCGCTACCACCTGACCCGTGATTCCATTCCGACGATCATGGATCGGCCGGAGCGGACGGCCCTGGAGGCGCTGGACGAGCGCTGGGGCTTTTCCGCAAAGATGATCAACCGCTTCTTTCGGCCCTTCTTCGGCGGCGTCTTTTTTGATCGAGCCCTGGAGGCGTCGAGCCGCATGTTCGAGTTTCTGTTCAAGATGTTTGCCGAGGGGCGGACCGTGCTTCCCGCCGGCGGGATCGACCGCATTCCGAAGCAAATGCGGTCGGGCCTGCCCGACGACGCTGTCCGGCTGGAGACGCCCGTCGAGTCGATCGACGGGCAGACCGTCACGCTTGCGGGGGGCGAAACGGTGGAGGCCCCGGCCATAGTGGTGGCCACGGAGGCCCCGGCCGCCGACCGGCTGGTAGGGGACGTGGCGCCGGTCAAGGGGCGATCGACGGTGTGCGTCTATTATGCGGCACCGGCGTCGCCGCTCGACGATCCCATCCTCGTGCTCAACGGCGACGGCGTGGGGCCCATCAACAATGTCGTCGTCCCCTCCGACGTGGCACCGGGCTACGCGTCCGACGGACGGGCCCTGGTAGGGGCCGTGGTCGTGGGCGACCCCCCAGAGACCAAAGCGGACCTCGAAGGGGCCGTCCGCGAGCAACTCATCGACTGGTTCGGGCTGGAGGCGGGGGGGTGGGACCACCTCCGGACCATGCACGTCCCGTACGCTCTGCCCGATCAGTCGCCCCCCTTCCTGTCCCCGCCGAAGCGGGAGGTGCGGCGCCGCCACGGCCTGTACGTCTGCGGCGACCACCGACACAACGGCTCCCTCAACGGGGCCCTGGCGTCGGGACGCGCCGCTGCTCGGGCAGTTGTGGAAGACCAGTCGGCCTGAAGCGGACCCACCATAGCCCGGCCCCGCGTGGGCCTGCGTCATGACGCTTTTTCTGATCCACGCCGCAGCCACGCTCATAATGCTCGGCGTGATTCTCATCGTGCAACTCGTGCACTACCCGCTGTTTCGTCACGTCGGGGAGGTGTCGTACGCGATCTACCAGGCCGAGCACGTACGACGCATCACCTGGATCGTTGCGCCACTGATGACGACCGAACTGGTCACGGCCGGCTGGCTGGTGTGGGCCCCGCCGCCCGGGGTGGTCCCCTGGCAGGCGTGGACGGGGCTCGTGCTGGTGATCGTCATTTGGGGCACGACGGCCCTCGTGCAGGTGCCGCTCCACGATCGCCTCACCGACGGCTTCGATGCCGCGACCCACCGCCGCCTCGTCCGCACGAACTGGCTCCGGACCGGGGCCTGGACGCTGCGGGGCGGCCTCGTACTGTGGATGCTGTCCCGGATGCTCGCCCTGGTATAAAGGCATTCCCCTACAGCCCTCGGCCTCAGGTCTGTCCGGCGCACGGAGGACCGAAGAGCGCAGCGAGCGAAAGGGCAGGGAGCGGATTCGGCCGACGGTCATTACGATTCTGGATCGCATTGCTATCCTGAGGCGTGACGGGTATTATTACGAAAGCGTCACGTCGTCACCTCCTCAACGCTTAACACGTCCCATGTCTGGAAGCGCTTACGAAACGACCAACAAGTACCTGCAAGACGGCTTCGACACTCTGGGGCTGGACCCCAAGACCGAGCACATGCTGAAGACCCCGGCCCGGGAGGTGAAGGTCGAACTCGTCATCACCAGGGACGACGAGTCGGTGGGCAACTTCATCGGCTATCGCGTACAGCACGACAACGCCCGAGGCCCGTTCAAGGGCGGGCTCCGCTACGACGAGAGCGTCAACCGCAACGAGGTACAGTCCCTCGCCAGCCTGATGACATGGAAAACAGCCCTGATCGACGTGCCCTACGGCGGGGCGAAGGGGGGCATTTCGGTCAATCCCCGAGAGCTGAGCGCCGGAGAGATCGAGCGCCTCACCCGCCGCTTCGTGGAAACGACACACGAGTTCATCGGGCCGACGACGGACATCCCGGCGCCGGACATGAACACCAACGGGCAGGTAATGGCCTGGCTGTTCGACGAGTACTCGAACTTCCACGGCTTTGAGCCGGCGGTGGTGACGGGCAAGCCGGTCGACGTGCATGGGTCGGTGGGCCGCGACGCCGCAACGGGCCGGGGTTGCATGTTGGCCCTCCGCGAGGTGCTGAACCACGATGAGCGAGCCCTCTCGGGCACCGAAATTGCCATCCAGGGGTTCGGCAATGTGGGTAGCTGGGCCGCGCGCCTCCTCCACGACCGAGGGGCGACCGTCACGGCGGTAAGCGATATTACCGGTGGCTACCACGACCCCACGGGTCTCGACATTCCCACCCTTCACGAGCACGTCGAGGCCGAGGGGAACCTGGAATCCTTCGATGACGCGACCGAGATCACCAACGAGGAGCTCTTGACGCTGGAGTGCGACGTGCTTATGCCCGCCGCCATCGGGCACGTCCTCACCGAAGGCAATGCCGACGACGTGCAGGCCGACTACGTGCTCGAAGGGGCCAACGGGCCCACGACCTACGCCGCCCATCAGATTCTGACGGAGCGCGGCGTTACGTGCATCCCCGACATTTTCGCGAATGCCGGCGGCGTGACGGTCAGTTATTTCGAGTGGGCACAGAACATCCAGCACTTCAGCTGGAGCGAGTCCGAGATCAACGACCAGCTGGAGGAGCGCTTTGTGGACGCCCACGAGGCGTTGCAGCGGACCATGGCCGAGTACGACGTGCCGATGCGCACGGCCGCGTTCGTGAACGCGATCGAACGGGTGCGGCACGCCACGGAGATGCGGGGCCTGCAGTGAGTAGCGGGGGCGCTCCGCTCGTGCGCCCAGGCGGAGGCCCCACCGCTCGTTCCGAAGCTCCGGTTGACCGCACGGATGCCGGAGTCTCAGAATGCGCTGTCTTATGTGTGTAATATGTGTGTCTGCTTTCAGGTGCTAGAAACGGCCACCACCGTCGCTCCAGACTTGCTCTGGAGCCCATCCAACTGAATGATAAGGCCTCGGCTATCGTCGGATAGGCTCTGAGTCAAGCTCAGAGCGACGAAGGTGGTGTTTTTCTTGGAGGGAGCTTATCTCCAAAAGGAAACACATAATTTGCACTATAGCACAATTCGTTTTAGAGGCATCAGCAGGCCCCAGTATCCGTCGTGGCTGCAACGAACTCGTGAGAAGGCGCGGGGGTCGGGATACGCGTAACACTGGAGACGTTCATTATTCCGAGTATTACCAGGATCGTGGCCCGCAGCCGCATTTCCCGCGGAGAAGCCTTCGATCGGGGCCCGTCGCTTCTCCTGGGTGCACCCACCGTATGTGCAACCACAATCGCAACCGCTTTATGAGAGCCGTCCTCAACGATACCGTTCTCGCCGAAAGTGACGACACCGTGGTCGTCGAAGGCAATCACTACTTTCCCCCCGAATCGCTGAACGAGGAGCACCTTGAGCCCAATGATTACACCACCGTGTGCCCGTGGAAGGGGGAAGCCCAGTACCATGACGTGGTCGTGAATGGCACCCGGAAGGAGAATGCCGCCTGGTACTACCCGGACCCGAAAGAGGCCGCTTCCCAGATTGAGGACCACGTGGCCTTCTACACGACGAAGGTGAACGTGACGGAGGAAGCAGCCGCGTAGGCGATCCATCTTACTCCAGTAGGTCTGCCTCCAGGCGGAGTCCGAACTCGACGAGAATTCCGTCGTCGAGGCCTTCGCCGAGCACGAAGCCTTCGGTCTTGTACCCGACGGTCCCGGTAGCAAAAACGGGCCACTCGGTCGTGGGACGGATCGAAGCGGAGATCTCGGCTCGTCCCCCGAGTGCGAACGGGTCGATGCCGTCGTCCGATTGGCGGTAGGCCCGCCGAACGGAGTCGTTGAAAAGCAGGGTTGGCTGGTACCAGACGTCGAGCCGAGCGTCGGTATGGAGTCGGTCCGTGTGCACGAGATTGCTCACCCTGAGGCCGGCGCCGCCAAATCGTCCGTACGGGCCGTTGCCCAGGCGGGTCGAGAGCCGCCACAGCCGGTCATGGTGCACCGCGAGGTGCTCCAGGAGAAATTCAGGACCGAAGGGAGAGAGGGACAGGTGAATGGACGGAAGGTACCGGATGCCGCGCCACTCAAGCGCCCGAAGCGGAGTGGAAGGCGTCCCTCTGAACAGGTAGTCCACGAGGGAGGAGCGAAGGGCGAAGAGGGCGAAGGGGTCGAGCAACGAGACGAGGGCTTTCGTCCTCAGCGACGAGAGCGTCGGTGTAGTCCCTGAGCCGAAACGAGGGGCAACGGCCGAGAGATAGGAGACGATGTCGTTGAAGTCCTCGGCGGGCCGGGATGTTTTCCAGACGTAGGTTGGCAGGTCGAGGTGACCAGCTAGTCCAAGCAGGACTTCGTCGTGGTAGACGCGACCGCGAAGAACGGCGTGGTCGCGGACTGTCCGAAACAACTGCAGTGTCCCGTTCACGCCGTTGGCGGTGGCGTGCAGAGATTCGTAGGGTCCGAACCGGACGTCGTCCGGGTAATCGGTGAGACCTCCTCCTGGGCCGTACGGAGGAGGGAAGCGAAGCTCGTACCGAGAGCCGTACGACCCGGTCTGCCGGGCGCCTGCACCGTGTCCGTGCACCTCGTGCTGGGTAAGGGCGGCCAGGTAGGCGATCGTTCCGTCTAGAAGCACGGCCCGTCCCAGCCGATACGTCACGCCCAGGGCCTTCTCGCCGACCGTGCGTTCGTCGGTCCATCGGAGCGGGAGGACCCGGTCTTCAAGGGCCATAAGCCCTCGGTGCGCCGTCGCGAGATTCTCGGCGCCGGTCTCTGAGGAAAGGGCCGGGTCCCAAAGAAGAGGGTAGTGCGCTTGGCCGTGAGCCGGGGATGAGCCCCCTGCGACCGTCAGGAGCGCGAGGATCGCGCACGCCAGCAGTGTCGGGGGAAGAGTCGAGCGCATCGGAGGAGAGCGGGTGAGACCTGAATCGCGCGGCGCGCCAAAAACTCTAAAATGAAGCAAGACAATTCAACAACCGGGAGCGCAACGGCGGTCTGGGGCCTCATCGCATAATTACGAGTCCATTACCAGCCGGCTGGCTGGAGGGGAACGCCGTCGCCGCCGCCCTGGTAGGGACTGTCGGATCCATTTTGAGCCCTACATTTCCCGTCTGCTATGTCCACCGCTTTGCCCGCCACCGACAAGGCCGAGAACTACACGAATGTGCGCCGTCGCATCGACGCCCTGCTCGACGGCGAAACGGACTGGATCGCAGGCATGGCGACGGTGGCCTGCGAGCTCCACCGGTCGTTTGAGTATTACGACTGGACGGGCTTCTATCGAGCGGTGCGTGACGATCACCTGATTGTGGGGCCGTATCAGGGGCCGCACGGCTGCCTGCACATCGATTTTGACCGGGGCGTGTGCGGGGCCGCCGCCCGCTCCCGCGAGACGCAACTCTGGCCCGACGTGTCCCAGGCGCCGGATCACATCGCCTGCCAGTCGTCCACGCAGTCCGAAATCGTCGTTCCGGTCCTCACGCCCGACGATCGCCTGTTGGCCGTGCTCGACGTCGACTCCGACACGATCGGGGCCTTCGACGAGACGGATCAGGAGCACCTGGAGGCCCTCTGCCACTCCTTGGGCGAGCAGTTTGGAAATGCGTGATGCGTGAAACGTGATACGTGAAAACGGCCTTGTTGTCAATCACGCATCACGATTCACACATCACAAGCCGCCGTATTCGGGCACGATGCATTCGGTCTACTCTATTCTAGTGGAATGAACAGCCTTCCTTGGGTCCTGAAGATGGCGTGGCGGGACAGCCGCGGCAGTCGGAAACGCCTTGCCCTATACCTTTCGGCCATGGTGCTGGGGGTGGCTGCCCTCGTTGCAATTCGGGGCTTCGGCGACAACCTTTCCGCCACCGTCGACCAGGAGGCGAAGGCGCTGCTGGGCGCCGACCTCCGTCTGGAATCCGATAATGCCTTCGACGACTCGACCGAAGCCCTCATCGACTCCATCGGCGGTCTCCAGTCGCGTCGCATCTCGTTCGGGTCGATGGCCGTCTTCCCCGAGACAGGGGGCACGCGCCTCGCGGCGGTGCGGGCCGTCGAGGGCGAGTTCCCGTTCTACGGAGCGCTTGAGACCCGGCCCGACAGTGCCGCACAGGTGTATCAGGAGGGCCGGCGGGCGCTCGTGTCGGGCTCGCTGCTGAACCAGTTCGGCGTGCAGATCGGCGACTCCGTCCAGATTGGGAGCGTCACCTACCAAATTGCCGGAGAGGTTAAACAGGCTCCGGGGGAATCGGCCTTTAGTTCGGCGGCGAGCCCACCGATTTACGTGCCGCGGTCTGGGCTCGACACGACGCTTCTGAGTCAGGGCAGCATTGCTGAGTACGAGGTGTATTTCAAATTCGAAGACGATCGCAACGTCGATCAGGTCGTCAGCGAGATCGCGCCCTTCGCCGAGCGGCGGGACCTGGATTCGGACACCGTAGAGGAGGAGGCCGAGAACTGGCGAGAGGGGCTCGGCAACCTGTACCGGTTCTTAAGCCTCGTCGGCTTTGTGGCGCTACTGTTGGGCAGTCTGGGCGTGGCCAGTGCGGTGCACGTGTACGTGCGGCGGCGTCTCTCGTCGATCGCCGTTCTTCGGTGCCTGGGGGCCTCGGCCGGGCGTACCTTCCGGATCTACCTCGTGCAGTCGGCGGTGCTGGGTCTACTGGGCGCCGGGGTCGGAAGCGTCCTGGGCGTAGGCTTTCAGGCGTTTGTGCCGCGCCTCCTGGCGGACTTCTTGCCGTTCGAGATGAGCTTTGCGTTGTCGTGGACGGCAATCGGGCTGGGCCTCCTCGTGGGCGTGGGCGTCACTCTGCTCTTCGCCCTGTGGCCACTGCTGGAAGTGCGGGGCGTCTCGCCGATGCGCGCGCTCAGGACCAATGTAGATCCCACCACGGGCGGCTGGCGGGATCCGGCGCGGTGGGGCGTGGCCGCGGCGATCGCGGCGGGCGTCACGGGGGTGGCGCTCCTGCAGGCCCCTACCTGGCAGATTGGACTCGGGTATGCGGGCGGCATAGCTGCCGTCTTCGGCGTGTTGGCCCTCGTGTCGAGGGGCATCGTGGCGGGTGTGCGTCGCTTCTTTCCGTCGTCCTGGTCGTACCCCTGGCGCCAGGGTCTGGCCAATCTTTACCGCCCACAAAACCAGACGACCGTCCTGATGCTGGCGCTGGGGCTGGGGACGTTCCTCATCGTGTCGCTCTTCCTGGTGCAGCGAACCCTTTTGGAGCAGATCAAGGTGACGGGCGGGGAGGGACGGCCCAACCTCGTGCTCTTCGACGTGCAGAACGACCAGATCGACGGGGTGAAGGATGTTGTGCGGGACGCGGGCCTGCCCGTGATGGCCGACGAGCCGATCGTGACGATGCGCCTACAGGACGTGAAGGGCCGTACCGTCAGCGAGATCCAGCAGGACTCGACGACCCGAACGACGTTTGCCCATGATCGCGAGTATCGAGTCACCTACCGCGACCGCCTGACCGACAGCGAGACGCTCGTCGCGGGAGAGTTCGTGGGGCAGTACGAGGGACCGAATCCGTTCCGGACGGGCCGTGCCGTGCCGGTCTCGATGGAACAGGAAATTGCACGGGAGGACCTGAACGTGGGGGTGGGCGACACGCTCACGTTCGACGTGCAGGGCCGCCCTCTGACGACCGTCGTCTCCAGCCTCCGCGAGGTCGACTGGCAGCGCATTGGGACGAACTACTTTGTGGTCTTTCCCGAGGGGGTGTTGGAGCGGGCCCCGCAGATGCACGTCGTGCTCAGCCGCTCGGGCACCGACTCTGCCTCGGCCCAGGTTCAGAAGCAGGTCGTGGCGGACTATCCCAACGTCTCGGCCATTGACCTGTCGCTGGTGCTGTCCACGTTTCAGGATCTCTTCGGGCGGTTGGCGTACGTGATTCGATTCATGGCCCTCTTTAGCATTTTTACCGGGCTTATCGTGCTGGCGGGGGCCGTGGTGGTGAGCCGCTACCAGCGGGCCGAAGAGAGCGTGCTGCTGAAAACGCTCGGGGCCTCGAAGTACACGGTGCTCCTCATCATGACGGTTGAGTACCTCTTCCTCGGGGTCTTCGCGGCGTTGACGGGCATCCTTCTGGCCCTCGCGGCGGCCTGGAGCCTGTCGTACTTCGTGTTCGAGGGGCCGTTCGTGGTGGCGCCGGGTGCGCTGGCCATCGCGTTTGCGGTCGTTACGGCGTTGACCATCGGCATCGGCCTCTTCAACAGCCGCGGCCTCTACGACCGGCCGCCGCTCGACGTACTGCGGGCGGAGGTGTGAGGCGCACGCTGGAAGGTCGCTGACGACGAGCGTGTGTGCCCATCAGTACGGGGCGTTCGTTCGGCTTGAATGAGCCGTTTTCTTGTGAGAGATTCCCACTACTCATGAACGTTCTCGAACAGACCCTGACGTGCCCGCACTGTTGGGAAACGATCTCGATGCTCGTGGATCCGTCCGTGCGGGAGCAGACGTACATCGAAGACTGCCAGGTTTGTTGTCGGCCCATCCGCGTCCGTGTCGTGACGCAGGGGAACCGAGTCGTGTCGTTTGACGCCCAGCCCACGCAATGACGCATCACAGTTCCGTCTACGAAAAGCACAATCGTCCGCCGCTTGCTCACGACTGACGCCCGTTGAAGAACAAGTCTGCGTCCTCAGACAGAACGCACGTGGTTACCGGATCAAGCAGGCCGGTATCTGATACCAACCGCGTTCATTACGTACCTGTCACGCAGTCCCCATACCGATCATGAACAAGATTCCGGAGGCCACCCCGGAGATCCAGGAGCAGGTTGCGGCCGAGGCCGTCCAGCAGCGGGTCCAGTCCATACGAGAGCGCCTCGCGCAGGCTTGCGAGCGGGTCGGACGCTCGCGGGACGACCTGACCGTCGTTGCCGTTTCCAAGACCTTTCCCATGCTGGCCATCGAGTCGGGCAAGCAGGCCGGGGTGGACCACTTTGGCGAGAACCGCGCACGGCAACTTCGGGACAAAGCCCGGGCGCGCCTCGGTGCGTTCAAGGGCGGGGATGTGGTGTGGCACATGGTAGGTCCCCTCCAGACGAACAAGGCCAAGTTCGTCGCCCGCCACGCCGACTGGTTCGACGCCCTCGACCGACCGGCCCTCGCGGACGAGCTCGACGAGCGCGCAGCCAAGAACAACCGCGTGCTTCCCTGTCTCGTCCAAGTCAACATTACGGGTCAGGAGCAGCGGTACGGCCTCGCTCCGGCGGACGTGCACGACTTCCTCGACCACTGTGCCCGCTACGAGCACCTTGCCGTCCGAGGCCTCATGGCGCTGGCCTCTTTTGTCGACGATCCCGAGAACGTCCGGGGGGAGTTCCGGCAGATGCGTGAGCTGTTTGAGACGTACGATGCGTCGAATAATCCCCGGGTGGAGATGACGGAACTCTCCATCGGCATGAGCAACGACTTCGAAGTCGCCGTTGAGGAGGGCAGCACCATGGTGCGTCCGGGGAGTGCCATCTTCGGGCCCCGCGACTACGACTGAGGGGAGAATGCAGGTTCAGTTACGGAGAGACCGCTACGGCCCGAAACAGTCCGATTCTTGCATCGTGAAAACACGGTAAACCACGAGTCTCATCTGGCTCGTGTTGTACCTCATTGTTCCGTTTCCTACGCTTATAGCGTTTCGGGACGCGACTCCGCCTCCCCACCGCTGGGGAGGACGGACGCCTCTCTGTAGTGTACTGTCCCACTGAACTGACCAGCGCCATGAACCTCACACCGCTTGATATTCGAAAACAGGATTTCGACAAGAGCCTCCGTGGCTACAGTCCCGAGGAGGTTGAGGCGTTTCTCGACATGGTAGCCACCCAGTGGGAGGAGATAGAAGAGCAGAATCGGCGCCTGGAGAACAAGGTCCAGGAGCTTGAAAACCAGATGGAGCACTATAAACAGGTCGAGGAGGCGCTGCAGGAGGCCCTCGACCAGACGCGCCGCAACGCGGAGGAGAAGCTTGAAAACGCCAAGCAGGAGGCCGAGAACATTGTTCAAGAGGCCGAGATGGAGGCGCAGGAAATCCGGCAGCGGGCGCAGGCGAAGCGCGATCAACTGGAGGCCGAGGCCCAGACGGTCCAAAACCGGCGCAACGAGGTCGTGGCCCGGCTTCGGGCGTTCCTGAACTCGGAGCTCGAAATTCTCGAAGAGTACCAGGATGGGGACCGGGACGTGGAAACCCAGGCGGCTCCCGAGGGGCGCTCGGGGCCCGCGGGCACTGAGCCGGAGGTGAGCCCGCTCGATGAGCCGGACACGGCCGAGCCCGAACCATCCGAGCCCGAACCATCCGAGCCCGAACCGTCCGAGCCCGAACCGTCCGAGCCGGAGGTCGATACGGCTGCTATCGAGAGCGCCGCCGACGAGATTGCCGACGAGGCGGACGTGGCCTCTGCTCCAGACGACGAAGAGCCGGCGGTTGAGGAAGAGCCCGACGTGCAGGCCGCCGGACCGGACGTGGCGGAAACTGAAGAGGCAGCAGACACGGAGGACGAAGATGACGAGGCCGCCTTCGCTGAGGAGTTCGCTGATCTCCAGGACTCGCTCGAAGACGTCGTCGACGAGGATGAGTTTGAGGAGCCCGCATCTGAGGAAGAGACGGATGAGGACGAGCCCGACATTTTCGGGGACGAAACGCTCCCGGACGTGGACGAACTGGGGGAGGAGGAGCCCGAAGCGCAGGGGGAGGAGGTCCCGCCCACAGATGAGGTAGACTCGGGGGCGGACACTGTCGACATCGAGGCCGAGTCGGTCCCCTCCGAGACTGAATCGGATTCCGCGACGGAAGAGCTCAGAACGGAAGAGCCCGCAGCGGAAAAGCCCGCAGCGGAGGAGATTGAAACAGACGAAGACGAGCCCGCCACGGACGAAGAGGACGACGGATCTGACAGCTATCGTTCCTTCGGTGACATTCGGGAGGAGGTCGCGGACGACGAACCGGAGGGCACCGCCGAAGCTGCTTCGGACGTTGAGGATGAGGCGGAGCCCGACCCGGACACCCTCGACGATTTTTCCTCGACGTTTGATGACCTGGAGGATGAAACGGAGGAGATCGACTTCGAAGGGGCGTTTGAGGACCCGACCGACGAGCCTGAGTCGCCGCCCACCGACGAGTCGATGGCCCCGCCCGAAGACGGGGAAGCAACACCGGACGCCGAGACGTCCGCTCCCGATGAGGACGAAGAGGACGACCTGGAGCGGGCCATGCGCTCTCTCTTCCCCGTCCTCCCCGACGAAGAAGAGCTCGATGAGCCCTCTGCCGATGAGGTCCCTGTGACCGACTCGGACGTGGACGCCACGGCGGACGAGCCCGACGCAGCCACGGAGGAGCCGACTGTCGACGACGATGAGGATGAGACGCAACCGACGGGGCAGTTTGAGGCCATCAAGGAGGACGTCAAGAAGCGTCAGGCCGAGAAGGATGAGGAAGAAGAAGAGGAGCAGACGCGCTCGCGTTCGGCGGAGGACGAGGAGGAAGCCTCCACCGAAGAGATTGAGAAAATCTGGAGCATCCTCGAAGACATGGAGTAGCGGCCTGGAGGGACCCCGTCATCTCTTTCCAATCCGTGCTTCTGCTTGACACGGACGGGCCCCGATTCGTTGTCATCTGCCCGAACGCCCCACCAGTATGTCGACTGCACACGACGCCCCTGTGCTTACGCCCGAGGCCACTGCTACGTACCGCCGTCACGTGAAGGACGCCGCCGCGTTCGTGCGGGAGCGCACCGCCGATCTCCCCGTCCTCGGCCTCGTCCTGGGCACAGGATCGGACACTCGTCCGGCGGAGCTGACCGTCGAGGAAGAATGGACCGTCGACGGCCTTCCCCATGTTCCCGCGTCGGATGAGGATGACCGGACGCTGGCGGTGGGTCATCTCGCGGAAATTCCCGTCGCGGTGCTGGACGGCCCGCTGTCGCTCCACGGCGGGTACACGGCCCGGCAGGTGGCATTTCCCATTCGGATGCTTGGAGAGATTGGGGTCGAGACCGTTCTCTTCACGAATACGGCGGGCACTGTCCATCCCGAGATCGCTCCCTCGGACCTGTTTCTCGTGACCGATCATGTCAATTTTCAGGGCATGAATCCGCTCGTGGGGCCCAACGTGGCGGAGTGGGGGCCCCGCTTCCCCGACATGACGGCCCCCTACGATCCCGAACTGCGGCAGGTGGCCGAGGACGTTGCGCTGCGTGAGGGAATCAAGCTCCAAAAAGGCATCTACTTTGCGACCCTTGGGCCCAACCTGGGCACGCACGCCGAATACCGCATGGTTCGTACGCTGGGGGCGGACGTGGTGGGGACCGACACCGTCCCGGAGGTCATTGCGGCCCGGCACATGGACCTGCGCGTGATGACCGTGTCCGTGATTTCGGACCGCTGCTCCCCGGATGCCGTGGAGCCGGTCTCCACGGGCCGAATGACGGAGGCCCTTGACTCAGCACGTCCGAAACTCCGACACCTCCTCGGGGAAATCGTCGCCGACATTGACAATGTGAGCGAGTCGGCGTAGGCGGTTCGTGCCCCCGACCGCCCCCTGGAGATTCTGTGATCCCCGATCGTCGCCCCACTGGTCCTACGTACCTCGTTGCTGAAGAACCTCTCTGATCCCCGAGCGCATGGAAGCTGAATCCCCGTCTACCGATGGCTGGCGTGTCCACAAATTCGGCGGCACCAGCCTCGCCGACCCCGACCGCATTCGGCACGTCGCGTCCCTCGTAGCGGATCAGGCGCCCCCCACGGCCGTCGTCGTGTCCGCCATGGGCGGCGTCACGGACCGCCTTCTGGCCCTTGCCGACGCGGGCCCGGCCCACGACGATGCCCTGCACGACGATCTGCAGGCCCTCTGCGACGAACAGCGGGCCGTCGTCACGGAGCTTTTGTCCGGCGACGACGCGGCCCCGCTCCTCCGGGCTCTCGACGACGACGTTGCCGACGTGAGCGACGTGCTGCGCGCCACGGAGCTCATGCACACCGCTCCCGATACGGCCCGCGACCTGGTGGCCGGCTACGGGGAGCTCTGGTCGGCGCGCCTCCTGGCCGGCGTCCTGCGGGCACAGGGCATTGAGGCCGCCGCCTGTAACACCCGCGAGGTGCTCGTCGTGGAGCATGACGACCTCGGCCCAGTGGTGGACTGGGCCGCTACCCGCGAGCGCTTTGAGGCGTGGCGGGACGGGCAGGACGCCGACGTACTCGTGATCACCGGCTTCGTCGCGACGACGCCCGAGGGCGTGCCCACCACCCTCGGCCGCAACGGCTCCGATCACTCCGCCGCCCTCTTCGCGTCGCTGCTGCAGGCGGAGGCGCTCACGATCTGGACGGACACCGACGGGGTCATGAGCGCCGACCCCCGCTACGTCCCCGACGCCCAGACCCTTGACACCCTTACCTACGAGGAGATGATGGAGCTGGCCTACTTCGGGGCGCGGGTCCTCCACCCACGCACCCTGGCGCCGGCCGTCGAGCACGAGATTCCAATCACGATC
>CAYULG010000051.1:0-5464 GCA_964445365.1 uncultured Salinivenus sp.
TGTCCGGGCTCATCCTGGCGGGCATCGTGGCCGCGGCCATGAGCTCGCTCTCCTCCTCGCTCAACGCACTGGCCTCCTCCTCGGTCAACGACCTCTACGAACGCATCGCAGGACGGGAGCTGGATGCGGACCGGGGACTCCTCGTCTCGCGCGGCCTCACGCTCTTCTGGGGCGTCGTCTTCATCGGCTTCGCGAGCCTCTTCCAGGACAGCAACAATCCCGTCGTGGAGCTTGGCCTGTCGATCGCGTCGTTCACGTACGGCGGCCTGCTGGGGGCCTTTCTGCTGGGGCTCTGGCACGAGCAGACGCGCCAGCTCGATGCGCTCGTGGCCTTCGTCGTCTCCATCGGCGCCATGGTGCTCATCATCTTCGGCGTCTGGCACAGCCCGTCGGCGGGGTGGCTCTTTGTGCTCAATCCATCGGACGCCACCGTGCAGGCGATGAGCCTGCGCACGATCGGCTGGCCCTGGTACACGGCCATCGGGACGGCGATCAACCTGGCGATCGGGAGCCTGCTGGCGCTGCGGCACCGGGGAGATGAAGAGAATGGGGACGTAGAAAAGGAGCGTTGAGCGATTCAGTCAAGCGAACGTGCTCGTTCAACTCCGGAACGGGCGGACGTCTACGGCAGACCCATCGTCCCCCCGACTTCCAGAAACGTGATCGCGTTGTCCGAGAGGGAGCACCCTCCATCTTGGAGGCCGTTGTGGTCAATCAGGACCGTGCGGGCCAAGCATCGAACGGGAACGGTGGCGCCGTAGCGGGTTTCCGGCGCCCTCGGGCGAGCGGGGCACCGCAGTGCGCTTGAGGGCCAAATGTAGAGCGGCTGCAACGATTTCAACACTCCCGGATCGGCCCTATGCTCCCGCGGTAGTGATCAAACCCGTATCATTTTTGTAGTAGATACCACGTTTGTGACTCCACCAGCTCCTTCCTGACCAATTTGTCCTTTCCATGACGAACAGCAAAGGATGGATCTTTATCGCCGGGGTTGTGGCGCTTGCCCTCTCCCTCTTTCTCTGGTTCAGCGGAAGCGATCAGGCTGCCATTTTCGTAGGCCTGTGGGTGCCGTCCCTCTGGATTCTAGCCGATCTCGTTGAACAAGCGGAGGTCACCGCCTGATGAAACTCCTTCGAGATTATTTCGGCCTCGGAATTTTTGCCTTCGTCGTCTTCGTCGGAGGGCTCGTAGCCCTTCCGTCGATTACGGAAGCGCCGGAGACATCACCCGGCGAGATCATGGGGCTGGCCCTGGCCTTCATCGTCATTGCGGGCGGGTTCTCCTGGTACTACTTTGCGGCCCCTACCCCACCGCGCGGTCGGAGAGGATCGCCCCCTCAAGACGCGCAAGGATCCCGAAAGTGAGTGGTAAGAATGCCGACCACGAAGGCAGTCCCCGAGCGTCAACCATCTTCGCCGAGGCCTCACGTCTTGACGTTTGCTCCGGTCGGTCTGGCGCGGGTGCAGATAACCGATCCTCCTCCGTGCCCGGGTGCCGATTGGGACCACTGGGCGAACGGTCGGGAGGACGAAACCTCCGCACGGTAGCCGAAGGTGTACTGAGACCAGAAGAGCCTCACATGGAGAGGGCCTACTCTCCGTCGTACAAGTCATCAACAAAATCCTTGAACCAGGTGGGGCGGGTAACGAGAACATATGCCATTAGAAACGGGACGATCGGCACCATGAAGAGGGCAAGATCGAGAACAACGAGGCCGACGGCGACGAGCCAGATGGTTCGTTCGGTGATGGTGACTATCGCAGTAGTTGGGAAAGGAGAGCGACACTGTCTACCGGAGACGTTGAGGGGACGTCGCCGGCCCGCACTGAGAAGGACGCCCTGGACCGTCGTGGTTCCAGATACGCAAGAGCCGCCATCCGTGGACGTGCAGCTTGGATCGGCGGATGGGTGCTCGGAATCCGTCGCCCCATGGTAACGGGACCTGTGCTGCCGCCTCGCCGGTGGGATCTGGCACGCGAAATGCCTCTTTCGGTCGGCCCCCTCCAGTCATTCCGGGATGAAGCCGGCCCGAACGGCCCCTCGGTTCCACCTGCCGGCATTCACGCGTCCCCCGGGTTGGATACCGACGGGTCGTCGCTCACGTCCTCCAGGGAGACCTTGTCCGTCTTCTGGATCTGTTCGCGGACCGTCTGCAGACGCGAAATGAAGTTTGCTCGTTTCAGTCCCCGATCTTCGGCCTGTTTTACGGCCCATGCTGCCCCCTTCCACGCCTTCCGCTGTACGTACAGCTCGGCCATCAGGACGTAGAGGGCGGCGCTGCTGTCGTTGAGCTGTTCGCAGCGCTCCCGGACCACGTTCACGGCCTCATCGGTCCGCTCCAGCCCGCCAAGGGCACGAGCCTTCGAGAAGTACACGAGCCAGTAGGGGTCGTCCTGAAGGGTCGAGTCGGCCCGGGTGAGCGCCTCCTCGTAATCGCCCTGCTCCAGAAGAAGCTGGAGGGTCGACACCTGTGCCGCCGTGTATTGGGGAGCCGCCGAGCGGGCGCGCTCGAAGTCGTTTTTGGCAACGGTGGTGTCGCCCCGCTGGTAGGCGAGACGCCCACGCTCATACAGGAGCGGGGCATAGTCGGAGGCCTCGTCCACGGCCCGATCGAGTCGCTGGCGGGCCTTCCCGGACCGTCGCTGATTCTGTAGCTGCTCGGCCTCGTCCATGAGCGACACGACGGCCGCCGGCACCTGCTCCGGCGGCGTGCGCCGGGCGAGCGCCCACCGCTGCATGGTGTTGAGTAGCTCAAGGTCGGTACAGGTCGTCAGCGCACGCTCCCACTGTTCCCGGAAGGCGTCCTGGTCGCCGGCCGCCGCGGCATTGAGGGCCGCCAGAATTTCGTAGTAGGGTTGCGGGGCGGCGGTCCGATGCAGCCGAAGGCTCCGGAGCACCTCCTCGCCGAGAAGGCGGTCGTGGCGGCGAAGGTTGTCGTCGACGACCGTCATCACATTCTGAAACTCTTGCCACCACCGCTCTTCACGGAGGGTCTGGCGCGCGTCGTCGTACCTCGACTCCCGAATCAGGTCGGTGACCAGGCTGTCCGCCCCAATCTCCGACGCCGCGAGGGCGGGCCGGGGGTGAAGCAGCAGGCGCGCGAGCACGTCGACGAACAGAGCCGGCTTGGCCCGGGTGTACGGCTTCTTAAAGAAGACGCGAATCGTCTCTCGCCGGTACGTCTCGTACGCGTTGTCGTACAATGTAGCGGCCGACTCCCCGAGGTTATCAAGGCGCTCTTGGACGAAGGCCCCGGCTTCGGGCCGTGCGTCCAGGTACTTGGCCAGGGCGGCACGGAGCGTGTCTAGCTCCCCCTGGAAGGCCTCAAGTCGGGCGAGATTCTCGGCGTTCGCGTCGGACACGATCTCCTCCCGAAGCGTCCGGAAGGTCGTGGCCTTCTGGGCCGCGGCGGCTGCGGCGGCCGTGTCGAGGGTGGCCTTCGCCTCCGACACGAACCCGAAGGCGGGCCTCACCTCACCGTAGAAGACAGCGAGGGTATCGAGCGCACGGAGGGGCTCGCCCGCGTCGATCGACTGTCGCCCTCGGTCGTAGGGGCGCCGGAGCGTCGGATAGTCCGCCGCGTACACGTCGGGCAGCGAGGTTGTGGCCGAGGTGTCGACCTCGTGGGCAAAAGCAATGGGCTCCAGCCAGTCAACCTCGGCCCGCGGGTACGCAACGCGGGCCGCCGAACTGTTGTCTCCCTCCCGTTGGAGCACGACATTCTCCGGACGCACTCGCTTGTCGTCTTGCTGGAGGACAATCGCCTGCAGGGCCTCGCTGGCATCGTCGGAGAACGACCAGTCCCCCACTGGCCGATACAGAAAGTGAATTCGGTCGTCCGACTGAGTGGCGGCGGTGTCCGGAGGCACCTGTCCGTTCGAATCCGTAAGCCGAATGGTTACCGATTTTGGATCCCCAAAGACACCGCCTTCCTCGTACAGCAGCCGCGTTTGCGGCACCTGGGCCGGAAGGAGGCGGGGGGCCATGAATACGAGCAAAACAACGAAGGCACTCGTACCGGCAAACAGTCGACCAAGCAGCATGGTGTAGCGGGGCATATTGAACCAGAGAGGTGCGGGAAAAGCGAACGACTCTGAGTTCGTTCTAGAGTACGAAACTCGCCGCTTTCCCTCAAGCGCCTACCCACTCCCCCCAGGGCGATCGCATGTTAAAAATTTCTGTTGAGGACGGGTGGCTCGACCGTCTTCGATGGACACTACTGCTGGAGATGCGCGGGAGAACGGGAGAGTGGGAGTGGAGTGACTGCCTCAATCGAAGAAACGAGCAGGTCGATGGGGGTAAGATGCGATTGCCGTGTCCCTTCACGCCGGCAGGGCTCTCTCCGGTCCTCTCGTGGAAAACCGGACGAACGAAACGCCAGCGAAGGTCCCTCTACTGCACCACGTCCGATCGGAAGCGGACCAAAGGTTCTTTGCAGACCGTTCACTTTTTGTTCTTCTTTTCATCGGCGGACATGCCCACCTGGAACAGTATTTCCACTTATCGCCCCCAACTTTTTGAATTCCCTTAGTGATCCTTCTGCCCGAGCCGGTATGCCCACCTCCGTTTCGGAGCGCAAGCGCCTCGCGGCCCTGGCCTCCTACGACATTCTCGACACCCCTCCCGGGGAGCCATTTGACCGGATCGTGCGGCTCATGGCCACGCACTTCCACGTGCCGACGGCGACGGTGGCCTTCGTGGGCGCCGACCGGACCTGGGTGAAGGCCACCACGGGCTTCGACACGACGACTCCGCGCGAGCATTCGTTCTGCCTCCACGTGGTAACCAACAACGAACCGCTGGTGATTGAGGATGCGCGCCGCAACCCGACGTTTGCGGACAACCCGTTGGTGACGGGCGAACCGGGCGTTCGTTTCTACGCCGGGGCACCCATCCGCACCGACGAGGACCTGCCCATCGGCACCGTGTGCCTCTACGACACCGAGCCAAGGACCTTCTCGTCGGACGCGGTGGCTCGACTTGCGGACTTTGCCGCTCTCGTCGTCGATGCTCTCGACCTCCACCACACGGCGACGACTGCCTCCTCCGAAACGGATTCGAAACGCGTCGCGGACTCGACGACCGAGGACGTCGAATCTGATCCCCCTTCGTCCGCCTTTGAGGCAGCGGCCCGCCTCACATCCGACGGGCTCCTCCGCGTCGATCCGGAAGGCCGCGTTCAGTGGGTCAACGATCGGTTCGTGGAGCTGACCGGCTACTCCCGCCCGGAGCTGCACGATCGGCGGCCGGGCCAGTTGCTCCACGGCCCGGCCACCGACGAGGAGACGGTGGCCTACATCCACCGGCAAATCGACCGGCAGGAGCCCTTTTCCACCGAGATTCTCAACTACCGAAAATCGGGCGCGCAGTACTGGGTACAGGTCGAGGCCGAGCCTCTGTTCGACGACGACACGTGCACCGGGTTCCTCGTGGCCGAGACCGACATTACCGAAGAGCGCCAGCG
>CAYULG010000051.1:5564-14767 GCA_964445365.1 uncultured Salinivenus sp.
CAGCGCGAGCAAAAGCTGAGGGAGGCCAAGGAACGGGCCGAGGAGATGAACCGGCTCAAGTCCGCCTTCCTGGCCAACATGAGCCACGAAATTCGGACGCCGCTCACCTCCATTATTGGATTCGCCGAGGTGCTTGGGGAGGAGGTGGAAGGAGAGAAGGGGGAGATGGCGTCCCTCATCCACCGCAGCGGCATGCGGCTCAAGCAGACGCTCACGTCCGTCCTCGACCTGGCCCGGCTGGAGGAGGACGAGATCAACCTGTCCCTCGTACGCACGAGCCTCAACGACCCGATCCACGAAACGGTCAACCTGCTCCGGCCTCAGGCGGAGGGCAACGACCTGGAGCTTCGGCTCGACCTTCCCCCCTCCCCTGTAGCGGCCGTCGTCGACGAGGCCGCCTTCGACCGGATCGTGACCAACCTCGTGACCAACGCACTCAAATTTACCGGCGAGGGCCACGTCACCGTCGCCCTGGAGCCCGCGTCGGACACCGTCTCGCTAACGGTCACCGACACGGGCGTCGGCATCGAGGAGTCGTTCCTCCAGCGCATTTTTGAGGCCTTCGAGCAGGAGTCGGAAGGAACGATGCGCGAGTACGAAGGCATCGGGCTTGGCCTTACCATCACCAAACGGCTCGTCGACCTCATGAATGGAGACATCGACATCGACAGCACGAAAGGCGAGGGCACGACCGTGACGGTGAGATTCCCGCGCTTCGAAGACGAGACCCCTTCGGATCCGCCTACTGCTCCGTCCGTTGCGGGATCGTGAGGTCCACGCTTCCTTTTCCCTTCCGACCTCCTCTCCCCCGATCCCGCCTGCTCGCCCGCTCCCCCGTTGCGTGCCGCGTCCGTCATTGTTCGTGCCGGATCGACATGCCCGCCGTCCGCTTCCCTCGTTCTCTCGTCCTCACCGGGATCGTGGGCCTCCTCGGGCTCGCGCTGGGGACCCTCCTGTTCGTCCCGGACGCCGGGCCTCCGTCTCAGTTTGACCACGTCGACACGACGCAGACGGGGGGCGTGACCTGGACGGGGCCCGTCGACGTGGCCGCGGGCGCGGCCGACCGCGGCCCGTGGCGCATGAACGAGTCGGACTGGCGCTTCGTGGACGATCCGGCCGTGGCCCTCGGCACCGACGGTACGGCGGGCGTCGTCTGGGCCGATCACGTCGAGCACGACCTTTTCTTCCAGACGTACGGGCCGGACGGCCAAACGCAGCTGGACACGCCGGTCAGCGTATCTCAAAATCCGGAAACCTTCTCCTGGCTCCCGCGCGTGGTCTTCCCGGACGGGTCACCCGATACGGTGTACGTGCTGTGGCAGGAAATCATCTTCTCCGGCGGGACGCATGGGGGCGACGCCCTGTTTGCCCGGTCGGTGGACGGGGGGTGCACGTTCAGGGCCCCCATCAACCTCTCCCAGTCCGAGGCAGGAGATGGAAAAGGGCGCCTGACGGAGGAGCTCTGGCACAATGGAAGCCTGGATCTCGCGGTAGGCCCCAAGGGCACCGTCTACGCCACCTGGACCGAGCACGGAGGCCGTCTCTGGCTCGCCCGCTCCACTGATGAGGGGGCCTCGTTTTCTGATCCCGTGCACGTGACCGGCACCGAGGACGTACCAGCACGTGGACCCAGCCTCGCCGTCGATTCGACCGGACGTGTGCACCTCGCCTGGGCGGTGGGCGAAGATTCGGCGGCCGACATTCGCTACACGCACTCGACGGGGGCGTGGAATGCGGTTTCCTCTCCGGAGACCATTTCCCCAAGCGAGGGGCACTCGGACGCACCGTCGCTCGCGGTGGATCCGGCCGGCACCGTCCACCTCGCGTACGGCGAAAGCCCCGCGGGGCCCTGGCCCTTCCCGCAGTACCACGTCCGCTATACACGCTCCCCCGCCGGTGCAGACTCATTTACTGCCTCGACCGCAATCTCTAATCGGGCGGCCATCTCCTATGAGGAAGCGCACTTCCCCACCCTGCGCGCCACGGCCCCCGACACGCTGCACGCGCTGTGGGAGCTGTATCCGGACAAAGGGGAACGGCCGCGAGCGCTTTCCTACACAACATCATCCGACGGCGGAGCCACATTCGCCGATCCCGTAGTCGTGCCGGGCAGCGCCGATCCCGACCATGGCTTCAACGGCAGCCAGCAGGGCCTGCTCATGGAGAAGCTTGCCGTGAATGGCCCCGGCGACCTCGCGGTCGTCAACAGCACGTTCGACCGGGGCGAGGCGAGCCACATCTGGCTCTATCGTGGCCGCCTCCATCGTGGTCGTACGGCCGCGCGGTAGCGAGGGGCGTCGTCTCTGGTGCTGATTCCTCTTCAGCCCGACGGCCGACTGCGGACGGCGGTCCCATCCTGATTTTCGATGGTCGGCGGTTGATCGTCGGCTCGATTACCCGCCGCGGGCCCGTTCTCGCTCCTTCAGGTCGCGGGCCGCGTGGGCGTAGCCCCCGTCCGCCCCGTCCACGAAGTGCACGTGCTCCTTTTCGTACTGAAAGACGAGGCACGTAATCATGGCGGCGTCGGAGGCGTCGAGGCCGTAGACGAGGGTCCCGGCCTCGTACTGCTCCTGAAGATAGGCCTCCACTTCTTTGCGCTGGGCCACCGTCCCGGCGAGGACCTGGCGGAGCGTGCCGTCCATCTTTCGATGGTCCGTGCGCGCCTCCAGATCCTCTTTGTAGTTGCCCCACTGTGTCTCGCTGGTCGTCCAGTCGGTCGCCATGAAGAGGACGCCGATCACGTTCTGAAACCAGAGCGTCGGCCAGTAGAGGGCCCGACGCCACCAGGGCTCACCGTGCGTCCGCATACGCTGCTCGGTGGAGAGCTTCTCGGGGGCGAAGGTCATGCGGAGCTGCCCGTGCAGCACGGGTCGGCTGTCACCGCCGCCGTAAATATCGCGCAGGGTCGCGATGACGTCGTCGTAGATGCGGGCGTTGTCCTGCAGGGAGGCGCCGGTGGCGTGCACGAGGAGCGCGACGATCTCGTCCCGGTGGCTGGGGACGTGGTCCCACCGGCACTCCAGCCCCGAGAAATCCGCCGGGCCGTCCACCGAGGGGGGCACCCCGTACGGTCCCTCCGGTTCGGCCTTCATCGCCTCCTCGGCCACGTAGAGGCCGCCGCCCATGAAGACGGCCTGCTCGATGGTCTCCGACAGGCGGTAGCGCGCCACCATCACCGCGTGGCCCTGTTGCACGAGATCTGCCACTGGCACCATCCCCACGTCGAGCCGAACGGCGAACTCGTCGCGGGCCATGCGGCGCGCCCCGGCCAGGGCATTTGCCACAGCGTCCGCGTGGGTGCTCGGCACACAGAGGGCCGCCCCGTCCCCGGCAAAAACGTACGGCAGGCCCCGGTGCCCCACGGCGTTGAGCACGGCGGCGATGACCGACGCCCCCACCATATTCACCTGCTTGTAGCGCCCCTCGTCGATCGCCTTCGTCGAGTCGCGCACGTCGCCCACGGCCACGACCCAGTCGTCGGGCACGGGCGTGTAGTGTGCCGGGTCGGCCACCTCGGCAAAGTCCTCCAGCACCGGAAGCCGGTCGTAAAAGGTCTCGTCGCTCATGAGAAGAACGGATGGAGGAAAGAGAGGCGGTTCGAACGGGACAGAAGAGCGTGCTCGTTCTGCCCCACCCTCCACTCGGCGACTGCCTGTTCAATTCTCGCCCGTCTGCATTGTTTGTCGAAGCCCCAGCGGGGCCATCTCACCCGAGCTGGGCTTCGCTACCCTGTACCGAAACGGCTGGCCCTGTGCGCCGCCGCATTCGCACACAATGGGCCCGATGCGCGAGGGGAAGCGGTTCTGGGCCAGCCGACGGGCGCAGCCTTGAGACCGTGTGTGACGCGTGATTATGGCCGCGAGATCCCGTTGCCGCGCGAACGGGACCTGAAGAGTTCGTGCTATGTTAGAACGGGCTACGCACTCCCACCGCATCTTGGATGGAGACGGATGTCCCTACGCTGCCTCTTTATTGTTCAGGGCGAAGGCCGCGGCCACCTCACCCAGGCCCTCTCCCTTCGACGCCTGCTGACGAAGGCCGGTCATCGAGTGGCGGGAACGATCGTGGGCAAGAGCCGCTGCCGGACGGTTCCCTCCTACTTTCCGGAGGCGTTCGAGGGGCCGGTCACCTTCGTCGAAAGCCCGAGTTTCGTTCCCGATGGAGACGACCGTTCGGTGCGCCCCTGGACCACATTCGCCTGCGAGGTGGGCCGCACGCCGACCTTTCTCGATAGCCTCGCAACCATCAACGCGGTCGTCGAGCGGCACGATCCGGACGTCATCATCAACTTCTTCGAACCGCTGTCCGGCTTCTACGCGCTGCGCTACCGCCCCACGACGCCCATCGTGGCGGTGGCGCACCAGTACATGTTTCACCATCCCGCCTACGCGTTTCCGAACGGATACCACATCCAGCGATGGGGAGCCCAGGCCTTCGCGTCGATGACGGCCTGGGGCACGGCGCGGCGGCTCGCTCTTTCCCTCTACCCGGCGCCGGACCGCCCCGCCGACGACCTCGTCGTGCTGCCGCCCCTCCTCCGGCGCGCCCTCTTCCGGCAGCCGACGGGGCGCACTGACCCCTTCTTCCTCGTCTACATTCTCAACAGCGGGTACGCCGAGGAGGTCGTTCGGTGGCACGAGCAGAACCCGGAGGTGCGGCTGCATTGCTTCTGGGACCGCCCCGAGGCCGCCCCCGTCGAGCATCACGACGACACCCTCACCTTCCACCAGCTCGACGACGAGAAATTCGTGTCGCTCATGGCGCGCTGCCGGGGCTTCGTCTCCACGGCCGGCTTCGAGTCGATCGCGGAGGCGATGTACCTGGGCAAGCCCGTACAGGTGGTGCCGGTGGACGGCCACTTCGAACAGCTCTGCAACGCCCTCGACACGGTGCGCGCCCGGGCCGGCATCCGAAGCCAGCGGTTCGACCTTGGCCACCTGCAGGCGTTTCTTCCCCACCACACGCCGGACACGGGCCGCTTTCAACAGTGGGTGCGGCAGTCGCGCACGCGGTTCGTGCGAGAGATCGAGGCAGCCGCCGAGCGCCGGCCGGTCCCCGTCCGGTCGTCGGTGCCCGAGCCGGACGTGCCCGCCGTCGAAACCGCCGGATAGCCCACGTCGCCCGCACGGCGCTGCCCGTCCCGGACGGCGGCCGCACGCCGTGGAAACGATTCACGCCCCGTCCGTTTGTTCTGCGTCGGCGGCCCCTCGACGCTGTCCCCGCTCGCACCGGCCGCGGGCCGATACGCCCTGGTCCCTCGCGGCACATGCCCTACACCCGAAACGCGCTCATCTCGCGGGACCGGTGCACGTTGCACGTATCGCCCCGTGGCTACATAACTGGAACCAGCAGAGCCGGACGTGACCGTACTTCGACGCATTTTGTGGGGGCTGGGCTGGGGGACAGTCGCGCTCCTGATCGCCGCCTTTCTGCTCGGATACGCCGCCCCCTCCCTGCCACCGGTTCGGTTCTGGTGGGTAGACCTGCTGGCCGTTCTTCTGCTTCCCCTAAGCATGGCCGCTGGGGGGCTCGCGCTCGGCCTTCTCGGACAGGGGCTGTACCGCCGGAGGTGGGGACGCGTCGTTGTTGCCGGGGGGCTGCTCGTGCTCCTTGCGCTGCGGTTTGGGACGCGGCTCGCAGCGTGGAGCCCGGCGTCCCCCTCCGCCAACGATCTTCGGATCATGACGCTCAACGTCCCCTCCTCGTTCGGGCCGTCGCCGAACGAGTCCCTCATCGCCTTCGTGGGCCAGATGGAGCCGGACGTACTCGCGTTCCAAGAGTCCCGGTTCCGAACGGGCCCCGCCGCCTCCCCGCCGTCCCTGACGAACGTATCTCCGTCGATTCGTCCCCTTCTCGCCGATTCGATCGGGTACGCGCCGCCTCGGCGGCGTCCCTCGGACGTGGAGATTCAACAACCCGTCCTGGGACGCACGTCCCTCGACTCGCTTAGCATCCATCCACTCCCGCCCCGAGGCGAGACGGACCCCCGCTCCCGGTACACGCGCACCGAATTCACGTGGCAGGGGCGGCCGGCGGTGCTCTACAACGTCCACCTGCACACCGTGGGCGGGCCCCGTCCCTGGGACATGATACAAGGGGGGCCCTTCTCGTTTGACCAATGGAGGCCCTTTCTCCGAACGTATCGGGAAGGCGCCCTGCGGCGCGCCCAACAGGCCCGCATCATTCGTCGGGCCATCGAGCGCGAAGAGCGCCCCGTCCTCGTCGTCGGCGATTTTAACAGCACGCCCCACCAGTGGGCCTACCAGCACATAGCTCAGGGACTGCAAAACGCCGCGGGCCGACGAGTCCGGGGCTGGGCGGGCACCTTTCCGGCCGAGCGCCCCCTCGTGCGCATCGACCACGTCCTGGCAGGCCCGGCCTGGCAGATTGTGGGGGCACAGGTGCCCTGGCCCAGCGGGGAGCGCGCACTCTCCGACCATCGCCCCGTCGTCGCTCGGCTCCGCTGGAAACAGGGTTCCAGCTGAAACCATCGTGTCGGAACGAGGCGTCTGCGTCAACAAACGGATGCGCCCGTCCACAAGCGTGCCAACGTAGACACGTCGATTACGGGGTCACGAGGAAGCGAGCCTTAGGGGGGCACAAGGTGGGCCTGCTCGTCGCAAATGACGTCCCCCGATCCCGTTCTAAAGACGTGGTGTCGGCTCGACCGCAATCGGTATAGACGGGACAACAGTATCAGGAGCGGGGATAGCTGTCGGCCACGGGCGGGTCCTCCTGAACGCTGGCGTGTCGGATGTCCTCCCCCTCAATGAGGAAGACGACACTCTTCGCAATGTTGGTGGCGTGGTCAGAGATGCGCTCCACGGCCTTGCTGGCCGTGATGAGGTGAGCGGCCACTTCTGCGTGCTCGGGATGTTTCTGAATATAGTCGACGAGCCCCTTAAAGTTTTCGCGGTGCAGACGGTCGACCTCGTCGTCGAGATCCGGAATATGCCGCGCCAGATCGGCGTCCTGGTCGAGGAATGCTTGCTTCGCCTCGTCGAGCATGCGACGGGCCGTCTCCGTCATCTCGCGCAGCTTCAGGGCCTCAAGGATGCCGGGGACCTCCGTCACGTACTCGGTGTTGCGGGCCACGTTGCGGCAGTGGTCGCCAATCCGTTCGAGGTCGGTGTTGATCTTTTCAACGGTGAGGAGCGTGCGGAGGTCGCCGGCCACCGGCTGGTGACGAGCCAGAATACGCTCGCAGTACTCATCTACCTCTAACTCCAGGGCATCCACCTCGCGGTCCCGTTCGACAACCCGCTCAGCCCGTTCAACATCGTGGTCGAGGAGCGCCTCCACGGCGTCGGTAAACTGCTCGGCCACGATGGTGGCCATGTCGAGAAGGCGGCTGCGGAGCTCGGCGAGCTCGCGAGTAAGGCGGCTGGGCATGGGGACGGGGGGAATCCCGGGAGAACAAGTACATTATTGACGCCCTCTATACGTCCCCTGTTCTCGGATTGTGCCGTGGGTCCTGTCGGTATCGTTGGCGCCAGCTATGAAGACGAGGGCGGCGGCCGGCCCTCCCTGCAAAGGGCGCGGAGCGTCGACACGTAGGTGCTGGCCACCGCCGGCCACCCGAACGTTTGTTCGGTGTGCTCGACGGCCCGTCGGGCCGCAGCGTCGAGCGCGTCGGGGGCCCTTCGATACTGCTGGATGGCCTCCATGAACGCGCCCGGGTCTTCGGGCGTCACGAGGTGGCCGTTGACGCCGTCGGTAATGACATCCTGAATCCCCTCCAGCCGCGCAGCGACGGCGGGGGTGCCACACTGCCCGGCCTCCAAGAGGACGATGCCGAAGCCTTCCATGTCGTCTTCCACCGGCACATTCGGCATGACGAAGAGGTCGCTCCCCCGGTAGAGGCGGGCGAGGTTCTCGTTCGAGATGCGCCCGAGGATGCGCACCCGATCGCCCAGGTCGTGCCGCTCGACGGCGTCCCGGATGGGGGCCAACTGGGGCCCGTCCCCCGCAATCCAGTAGTGCACGTCGTCCGGAAGCGTCGGCATCACGGCATCGACGAACCAGGCAGTGCCCTTGCGCTTCACCTGCCGGCCCACGCTGCAGAGCAGCAGGCCGTCGGGCGGAGGCGCCGGGGCCGGAGCATCGAGTCCCTCTTCGAGGGCGGCCCGGGCCTCGGTCCGGCTCGTCGGGGCCTGAAAGCGATCCACGTCAATGCCGTTGGGCACGACGCAGAGCCGGTCGGGCGTGGCCCCGCGGTCGAGGCAGGCCTGCCGGGTGGCGCGGCTCACCGGCAGGATGGCGTCGAGCGCGTCGAACACCGTCGGCACGAACCACTGGTACGGCGCAACAGGCTTGGTCACGTCCAGGCCGTGCACGATGGCCGCCGTCTTCACGTCGCGTCGGCGGAGCAGTCCCCGAAGCGGCACGGCGAGCGCGGCGGTCACCATCGAGGAGAAGAGCACCACGTCCACCGAATTGCGCCAGGCCGCGCGGGCGATGCGCCCGGCTGCCGAGGCCAGGAAGAAGGGCACCTTGGCGTGCAGGGTGCGCCAGGCGCTCCGCAACAGAATCGAATCGTAGGCCAGGTCGTCGCCCCGGGCCGCTCGTTCGTCGAGGGACTCGTGCAGCTTGAGGGCCACGCGCTGCATACCCCCCACATTTTCCATGAGGCGCCCGTTCGGGGGCAGCGAGTGCGAGACGAAGAGAACGCGCACGGAACCGAGCGAGAACCAGAGGGAGAAACGATCAGCGGGCCGGCGCGCTCGCCAGCACCGGGGCCGAATCGGACGACGGCGTGCGGCGCCCGAGCACCTCGTCGTAGTAGCCGTTCATCTTGTCGAGGATGGTCTCCCACGTGAAGTCTTGTGCCCGCTCGTGGGCGGCCCTGCGCATGCGATTCCGCAGCGAGGGATTCCGGACGAGTTGACGGGTGGCCTCGACGAAGGCCGACACGTCCCCCGGCGGGCAGAGACGCCCGGTGACGCCGTCGTTCACGAGGTCGCGGCTGCCGACGGCTCGGGCACAGATGGTGGGAAGCCCCGACGCCATGGCTTCAAGCGTCACGTTGCCGAACGTTTCAGTGTCGCTGGGGAAGAGGAAGGCGTCGGAGGAAGCGTACGCCCGCGCCAAGTTGTCGCCGTCCAGGAAGCCGGTAAAGATCGTGTTCGAGAGGCGGGCCTCCATCTCCTCGCGGGCCGGGCCGTCGCCCACCACCAGGCTGCGGTGCGGCACGCCCTGTCGCT
>CAYULG010000052.1:0-14537 GCA_964445365.1 uncultured Salinivenus sp.
GTACTCGGACTACGACCACGCCGCCCTCAACATGCGCGCCATCACCGACGAGGTGTTTGCGCTCGATGATCTGGGCTTCCACGAGAAGATCCAGCGGGGCATGATGTTTCGCCACGTGCGGGACGGGCTCACGCTCATCACGGGGGTTACGGGATCGGGAAAGAGCACCACGCTCGACGCCATCATCGACGCCAACAACAAAGACGTTCCCGGTCACATCGTCATCATCGCCCAGCCGGTGGAGTACATGCACAAGCCGAAGCAGTGCATCGTCCGCCACCGGGAGGTCGGGAAGGACGTCAAGACCTTCAAGGCCGGCATCACGCAGGCCCTTCGCCAGGATCCCGACATTGTCGTGATTGGGGAGATGCGCGACCCGGAGACCATCCAGGCCGCCCTCGAAATCACCGACTCCGGGCACAAGGTGTTTTCGACCCTCCACACCTCCTCGGCGATGGAAACCATCGACCGCATCGTCGCCGAGGTGCCGCCGAGCGAACAGGAGCGGGTGCGTCACCGGCTGGCCGACGTGCTTCGATGCGTGGTCTCCCAGCAGTTGCTGCCCAAGGTGGGCGGGGGGCGGCAGATGGCGAAGGAGGTGCTCTGGGTGGGGGCTCCCGCCCGTGCGGCAATCAAGAATGACAACGTCGGGGAGGTCTATCAGATGATGTGGCAGGGGGGGCAGGATGGACAGACGACCCTCGAGCAGGACCTGTACCGCCTGACTCGAAAGAGAAAGATCGAGCCCGAGAACGCCATGGACTACGCAAACAACAAGAAGCGCCTGCGGCGACTTATGACGTGAGCGAGCGGCGCCGACGGGTTGCATTAGGCGCGATCACGGCGCTCATCATCCGTCCTTCTGAACTGACACACCGCACCGAATGGGCGATTACGCACTTGGCATTTGGGTTGGGACGGGCTTCCTCCACGGCGCCCTCGTGGAGCGTGCCGAAGGCGAATGGGCGGTTCCTGTCTATCGCTCGTGGTCCCGGTCAGAAAGTGAGGCAGCGGGCATGCCGTTTGAAGAGCCGGAGGCGTCGGGGCCGGGGATGGAGGGAGACGCAGACGATCTGATGATTGACTTCGACGACGCGGGGGACGACGGGGGGATGATGGTCGGGGCCGAGTTCGACGATCTCGGTCAGGAGGGGGATGGAGCGGCGCCCGGCAACCCGGACGCGTGGGATTTCCGAGCGGCCCTCGACGACCTGCTGGACGAGTGCGAAGACAGGGGGTACGAAGACCCGGAGATTGCCTTCTGCGCCGAGGCGTCCATGCTGGACCAGATAGAATTGCGACTCCCGCCGGACGAGGGCTACGACTACCCTGAAGAGGAGCACGGACGGAGGCGCCCACTGCCGGCTCGGCGCGACACGCTCCTCGAGCGCCTGGACGAGCAGTACGAAGGGGCCGTCGACAGCGAACGGGTGGGATTCGTCGCCCTGCACCCGTCCGAGGAGGGACGCGGACGCGTGCTGGCGTTCGTTGCCCGTCCCGGCGGGTCCGTGATCTCGACCCTCTCGGGTATGCAGGAGCAGACGATGACCCGCAGCCCGCAGGCGCGCCTCCTTGATGTTGAGGTGCCTCTCTTCGCCCGGCTGGCCCGGTCGGCAATGGACCTTCCCGCCGGGTCCGGGGACAAGTCGATCGTGGTGCGGGCCGGCGTCGAAGATACGACGATCCTTTTTATGGAGGGAAACACCCTCCGGCAAGCCGAGCATCTGCCGGAAATCACCGTCGAGGATCCGCTGGAGACGATCTGCAGCCGCGTGCTTCTGCTGCAGGACGAGCACCAGATGGGGGAAGTGCAGCACGTCCTTCTGGCGTCTGAGGACGACGAGGAGGGGCTCGCGGACGCGTTTCGCTCCTATTTCTCCAGGTCCCAGCTGCAACTGTTGCGCGAGAGCCTGCCGGGAAGCGGGACCCAGATCCCCCAAGACGTCCACGTCGGGGCCGCCGGCACCGCACTCCGCATGCTCGGAGCCGAGGCGTTTGCCTCGTCCTCTCAGGGGCTGAATCTGTTGCCCAAGCGATGTGAGCCCAGCTGGGTGCGGCTCCCGGTGGGCTGGTCGGTGCCTGTTTTGCTTGGGCTGTTGGCCCTCACAACCCTCGGATTTGTGTGGTACTACATCGCCAACGCCAATGCCATCAGCGAGCGGCGCAGCGAGCTCCGCCGCCTGAATGCGCGGACGGAGCAGATGGATGTGCAAGAACTGCGGCGTCAAAACGAGAGGATCGAGGCCGCTGTGGCGCAATATTCGGACGGCATGGCCGTGCTCAACCGCCTCCTTGAGGGAAGCAACAGGTGGAGCCGAAGCCTCGCCCGCACGACGGAACAGATCGCGGAGATTCAGGGACTATCACTCGGTGGGTGGAATCCGGATGGGGAAACGGTGACCATCACGGGGAGGGCAACCTCACGAACCAGGGTCGTGGCGCTCGCGCGCCAACAGGATGCTCAGATCGATGAGATTACCTACACCGACGTTCGAGACTATCCTCTGTATACCTTCAAGATGACGGTTCCCCTACCGACGGAAATGCCTGAGGTCGTCCCCTACTGGCGTGAGAAGGTGGACTCGTTGCGAACTCAAGTCGACTCGACGGAGATCAGCGACAGCCTGTCCGCAGGCAATCTGCTCTTCCGTTCCGAAGGCCCTACGCAGATGGCCGTCTTCGGCGGACGCCTCCGTACCATGGGCACGTTCACTGAACACGTCATAAGTTGCGTGCAGGCGCAACAGAGTGACGGCACGTTCCACGTCGGCCTCCCCCGTCGCGCCGAGGGCGCCTGCAATCAGATGGAGGGCGCCCCCCTGCTTCGCGGCGAAACGAGGGCGCCGTCCGCGTTTCTGTCGGCGAAGAAGCAACGTCCGCGCGGCGACGCCGCGGAGGCACGAAACCAGGAGCGGCGGTCGTCAGATCCACCGCTCGCGTCCGTGGAGTAACCACAGTCCCGTTAAAATCTCAGCCCGGTGGGGCTATCATGCTCAATTTGGGATCCAACCAAATTCTTTTGCTCACGGTCCTGCTTCTCGTATGCGGGGTGGGGACGTACGTCACGTACGTTCGGCAACAGAGCACGCTTGAAACCCTCGCCGAGAGGGTTCAGACCCGCCAGGAGAAGAAAACGCAGATTGAGACCCTACGAGCAGACCGGGCCGAGAACAGGAACCGCCTAGCGGCGACCCGCACCCGGTGGCGAAACCGGTATAAAAAGGTGCCCGACACGATTGCGTCCACAGACGTGGTTGCGTATCTGACCGAGCTTACCCAGAGGGGCTTTCGCACGTTTGACGTCGCTTCGGCCGGGCCAACGCTGCGTGACGGGTACAGCACGTACCGCTTCGACATCGAGGGCAAAGCGTACTTTTCGAGCCTGTACCGGTTGATCTGGCGCCTCGAAAACGGCCGTCCATTCTACCGAATCCAAGATCTTCGGCTCAGCTACCTAGAGAAGCGCACGACTGATCCGGAAGAGGGAGCCCCGTCGCTCGACGTTCTGGTTTCCTTCGAAATGGCGGTGGAGGCCGTCTATGGAATCGTGAAGGACGTACCGCGCCCACTCCAAGAGCCGCCCGCCGACGAGGCGCTGCCCGTGGCTCAGAACGAGGCGCAACCGCCCGTCCCGTCGAGCGTGATGCCCGATCCGGACCCCAGCATTAATCCGTTCTATCCCCTGATCTTTGATGAGGTGCCCCCGAATGAAGAACGCCGACTGAACGTGGAGACAGCAGAGCTCGTCTCCATTGTCGACGAGCAGGCCGTGTTTGCGACGGAGCGCGGGGTTAAACGCGTGAGCGAAGGGGACCGGGTGTACCTGGGAACGATTATCGACGTTGACCCCTCCGCCGGCCGCGTTGTGGCCCGGTTGAACAGGGGGGGGATTGTGAAGCGCGTCGAGCGACTGCTTCGTTCAGAACGTACTTCTCGTGAGCCCCCGTCCGACAGTGAACCGCGATGAGCAACGGCGATGCCGACTGTCTCGAAGAGCCGGGTCCATTGGGCGTCCCTGAGATGCCGGATGGCCCAACGGCTCCGATCCATACGACCCCCGTCACAGTTCTTCTTACCCATGCGACTCCTCGCCAGCTTCGACCACCGGCTCGTCCTTGGTGCCGCACTTCTGCTTCTGATGGGGGGGCTCGTCGCCCCGGCCGCGGCGCAGGAGAGGCCCAATCGTCGGAAGACACAGAGCAACGTGTCGTCTGAGCTCCTGGTGTCGTTCCAGCGGGATACCTCGTTCGACCAATTTCTGCGCCTCATCAATCCTGTGTTCGAGCGCGTCGCAGGGAAGCCCGTCGTCGATCCCGGAGGGCGCTCAACGCCCATCGGGATCTCCATTTCCGGCATGCATTTTCTCGACGCGTTCGAGCGGGTGCTGGAGGCCAATCAGCTGACGTATCGAGAAACGGAAACTGCTTTTCTCGTGCAGGCCCCTGAGCCGCGGGATACGCTATCGGGGCAATCCGCAGCTGGGGAAGAGGGAGAAGCGCCTGCGACGCTCGACAGTCGGGAGATCCGCATCAACGCGATCCTGTTCAACGTGAATCTCACCAAGGTGCGTGATCGCGGGCTCAAATGGAGTGAGCTCTTCCCGGGACAGCAAGGCGGCAGCCAGGGAGGAGGGGGCCAAACGGGAGGCGGCGGGCAAGGGGGAGAAGCGGGGCAAGGACAGTTTCTTATAAAGACGGGATCGCTTCTCGAAAACGTCGACGACGTTCTCCAGGTCCCCGAGCAGATCACCGTGGCCCGCTTCCGGCGGTTTTTGAATCTGCTGGAGCAGGACGACGTCGGGCGGACGGTCGCCAATCCACAGATCACGGTTCAGAGCAGAGAGAAGGGGCAGATTCAGATTGGCCAGGACGTTCCCGTCCAGACCACCGACTTCGCCGGCAACACGGTCACCCAGTTCTTTGAGACCGGTATTATCGTGGATGTGACGCCAACCCTCATTACCGAGCCGGTAGCCGATACGGCCGGGGCGCCACTGGTCGACTTTATTCACTTAGACGCCCGCATCGAGGACTCCAACAGCCAGCCGTCGGCCGCCGGAACGGTGATCAATCGAAATCAAGCCGATACCCAAGTGCTCCTCCTCGACGGGGAGGCGACGGCCATCGGGGGGCTCATCACGTCGCAGCAGACCGAGTCGAGGAGTGGCGTTCCGTTTCTCAAAGATCTGCCGGGCTGGGTCCTGGGGATCCGCTACATTTTTGGAAGCACAACGACCAATGTTCAGAAGCAGGAGCTTCTCATCATGCTCCGGGCCGAAGTCGTGGATCCGCTGCGGGCGCGGGCACGACAGGATCAGGAAGATGGGCTCGTCGACAAGCGGCGACGGCAAGCCCAGGAGGCCTTGGAGCGACTGGGAGAGCGCTACCAGGGAGAAGAAGGGTTCCCGAAGCCGGAGCCGGAGCAGAATCAGTGAGCCGGTGGAAGAAGACGAAAGCTTCCCCGGACGGATCTCGGGGAAATGGGAGTACATTCCCCCAGCCTTCCTGTGACGTCACTGCTGCGACTGCAGCCACTGCCTGCACGTCAGACCCCGCTTGGCACCTGCTGATGAGCGGCGGACGGGGGAAGGCGGGGGTGTTTTCTCATCGTCCGGCCGGCGGACGGCCTCCTACGCAGACACTTTGGAGGCCCGTGGTTGAGGTTTCGAGGAGACGTCTTCCGTCTCCACTGTAGGAAACCGCAGGGTGAACTGACTCCCCTCTCCTTCTTCGGTCTCCACCTCAACGGTACCGCCCATCTGGTCGAGTGCCTCCTTGGTGACGGTCAGGCCCAATCCAGTCCCCTCGTACTCTCTCTCTACCCCCTCGGAGGCCTGCTTGAACGCGTCGAAAAGGTTAGACACCGTCGAGGGATCCATCCCAATCCCGTTGTCTGCTACTTCGACGACGGCCTCGTCGTCGTCCTGCCGGGTCCGGACCCAGACCTGCCCACCCTCTTCGGTATACTTTATCGCATTGGACACCAGGTTGCGGAGTACAATCTGCAGCGCCCCGTCGTCGGCCCGGGCCCAAACCGGACCGCTTCTCGACTGCATCGCTAAATGAACGCCGGCGTCGTCCGCCTGAGGACCAAACTCTTCGACGGCTTCCTCCGCCTCCCTCGTAAGATCGATCGGTCCGAGGTCGAGGTTCATTTCGCCGGCCTGGAGCTTCGAGAGGTTGAGCACACCCGTGAGGGTGTCCATCAGGCGATGCCCGCTTCGTCCGATCAAGGAAGAAAACTGGTCGAGTGTCGCCAGGTCCACGTCGGTGGCTGTCTCGGCCCCGTCGACCTCTTCGCCAATCGCGTCTGCAAAGCCCAGAATGGAAGTGAGCGGCGTGCGGATCTCGTGGCTCATGTTTGCGAGGAACGCGGACTTGAGGTGGCTCATCTGTTCGGCCTCCTCCTTCGCCTCGCGAAGGTCGCGTTCCCGCCTCTTCCGCTCGGTGACGTCTCGAATCGTTCCACGGACGCGGACCACTCGTCCCTTGCCCTGAGGCTCCCCGCGGATGCGAACCCACTTTGTTCCCTCCTCACCGGGAATCCGAACCTCAAGATCAAACGGTTCTGCCTTCTCTACGGCCCGTTGAAACGCCTCTCGCACCCGCGGGCGATCCTCGGCGTGGTAGATCCCGATGGTGTTCTCAGGGGTCGTGTCCGCGCTCATCGGGAGCCCGACAATGTGGTAGGCCTTCTCGGTCCAGGTTGACTCGTGGGCCTGAACGTCGTACTCCCAGGCGCCGACCTTGGCAATCTTCTGGGCCTTCTCGAAAAAGTCGTTCTGGCGCTCCAGTTCAGCCTGGCGTCGTTTGCGCTCGGTCACGTCTCGCTGGACAGAGACCCAGTGCTCGATGTCCCCGTCGTCACCCCGGACCGGCGACACGCTCCATTGCACTTGGTAGGTTTCCCCGTCCTTGCGGTAGTTGATCGTTTCGCCGGACCAGTTGTCGCCGGCTTCGAGGGCTGTCCGTAAGGAATCGGTCACGTCGGGATCGGTCCGTGGACCCTGAAGAATCCGTGGCGTTTTACCGAGAACCTCCTCTTCGGAGTAGCCGGTTACCGCTTCGAACCCGCTGTTGGCGTAGACGATGCGGGGGCCCGGCTCGTCCAATGGCTCCGCCTCGGTGATCAGTACAGTTTCTTTTGTCTGCTCCAATGCCTCCGACAGCATTCGGAGCCGCTTTTCTCGCTGGACCCGATCGGTGATGTCGGTAACAACCCCGTCGTAGTGAAGAACGGTACCATCGTCGGTGTAGGCCACCCGTGTATTAAGAAGGCCAACGAACGACGAGCCGTCTCGACCTTCAAATTTGACTTCTACGTCGCGAGTCTCTTCCTCCAAAATCTCGCCCCAGTGGATCCGACTCGCAGAAAAGGCCGCCAGGTCCCGGCCGACGAGGCGGTCGGCCTGTTCGAACCCCAGCATGCCGGCCAGCGCTTCGTTTGCGTACTCAATCTGGCCGGTTGGCCCGGTTCGGAAGACGCCCGCCGAGAGCCGTTCGGTGATCGACCGGATCCACGCGTCCCGCTCCTGGAGTTTCGTCTGCATGCGGTGTCGTTGAACGGCCCAGCGCAAGGTCCGCCCGACCAGCGTCGGGGTGAGTTCCGCCTTCTGAAGGTACTCGGTCGCCCCGGCCTCCTGGGCCTCGAGAGCGGCCTGCAGGTCCCCCTGCCCCGTCAACACCACGATGGGCACGTCCGGTGCGGCCGTCGAAGTGGCCCTGACCGTATCGGCGCCCTCGCTGTCAGGAAGCCCCAGGTCAGCCACCACGACGTCGGGCTGCTCTTCCTGAAGGGCCGTAAGGCCATCCTGTAAGGTTTTTTCGTGCCGAAGGGTGGCCTGGATCGGTCCATCTCTGAGGTACTCACCGAAAAGGCGAGCGTCTCCAGGATTGTCCTCAACCAGGAGACCCTGCAGGGACGTATCGTCTGGGTGAGACGCGCTCTCTGAATTGGAAGAGAGGTCTGTGCCGTACATAAGTCACGTAAAGGGTCTATCCCTGAAATATTTTATGTCGAAGGCTTCTACGTCGCACTGTTCCCTCGATGAGGGGCCCGCAACTGCCGAGGCTTCACCACACCGAAAAGGCCCATTGGTCAGGGAGGGCCTACTGACCTGGCAAGCGGACGACCTGAAACCAGAACTCATCGATCGACTGCACGATCGTCGTGATTTCGCTCAGGTCGACCGGCTTCGTTACGTAAGCGTTCGCGTGTTCGTCGTAGCTTTTCATTACGTCCTCCTCCGCCTCTGAGCTCGAGAGAATGACGACGGGGATTCGCCGCAGCTCGGGGTGAGACTTGATCTCATTGAGCAGGTCGTGTCCGCTTTTGACCGGAAGGTCCAGGTCCAAGAGCGTCAGGTCGGGCCGAGGGCCGGTTCTCTCCCCACCGTCCCCTTCTGGAAGGCCGAGAACGTCCTCCGCCTCCTCCACGGTATTGGCCACCAGGAGATCGTTTCGAACCTTCGACTCCTGTAGCATCTCGCGGGTGAGTCGCACGTCCGCCGGGTTGTCTTCTACCAGAAGAATGCGAATCGGCCGTTCTTCCTTTCGAGAGCGTGGGAATGTGTCAACAGAGGTACTCATGGGCATTCGGATGGCGAAAGATGAAGGGTAAAGTGAAAGGTGGCGCCCTGACCGGGCTCCGACTCAACCCAGATCTGACCGTTGTGCCGCTCGGTGATTTTCTGGCAGAGGGCCAGGCCCATCCCGGAGCCCTCCTGCCCCTCCCCGTGCGGGTCGAGTTGCTTGAAAATCTGGAAGATCTTCTTCCGGGCCTCGGGCGGGATCCCCGGGCCCTCGTCGCGGACCACCACATGGGCGCCCTCACTGTCTTGCTCGCCGCGAATGTGAATCGAGGGCGGCTCCTCGCCGTGGTAGGTCAGGGCATTTTCGATCAGATTCTGAAGGAGCCGCCGTAGCTGATCGCGGTTCCCGTAGGTCGAGGGCAAGGGCTCCCGCTCAATCACCGCACCGAGCTCCGCGATCCGACGCTCCAAATCTTCGAGAATACCACCTAAGACGGAATCGAGGTTGATCTCCCCGAACTCCCCCTCCTTCCGCCCCACGCGGGAGTACTGAAGCAGCCCGTTGATGAGGGCCTTCATTCGCTCGGCTCCGTCGACGGCGTAATCGATAAACTCCTGAGCGGTGTCGTCCAGATCCTCTCGGTAGCGCTGTTCGAGCAGTTGCAGGTAGCTGGACACCATGCGAAGGGGCTCCTGCAGGTCGTGGGAGGCCGCGTACGCAAACTGCTCCAGGTCTTCGTTCGACTTCTCCAGCTCCTGGGCCCGCTGCCGGAGCGTCTCTTCGAGCGTCCGCTGTTCAGTGACGTCGTTAATCGCCAGGAGGATCCGGTCGGGGGTTTCTTCGCCCGCCGGAAGCGCACGGCCGTTCACCCGGAGCACCCGCCGCCCCAGTCCCTCGATTCCGCACTCCAGTTCGATCTCCTCGAACGGCTCGTGCTCATAAACCAAATCGGCAAGCGGGTCCCGAAGGACTGGATGGTCGAAGTGTCCCCCGCCAATGTCGAAGAGGGGGCGGCCAATCGTGTCGTCCTGCGTGGTCTCAAACACCCGGTGGAAGGCCGGGTTGACCTGTTGGACCTGAAGATCTTGGTTCAGCACAATCAAGGGCTCGTGGAGGGCATCCACGATCCTCCGGGCGTCGGTCGACGAGCGGTCCGGAGAAGGGGACGGAGTAGAGGAAAATGGTGAAGAGGCCGGTCGAGTCATGGGAGGGACTACGTGCTCGGAAAACAACAAACTGCCGGGACGGTCTTGTCTCTCGCTCGTTCAGTCCCGTGGCGAAGGCGGGCAGAGAACATCGACCAGACACACAGGGAGGTCGCTAGCAACGCTCTCGGTTCTGTTCATAAGACTGTAACATCAAGTGCAGAAGGATCCAGCCGGTCGTGAGGGCTGCTCCGGACGCGTGGTCGATGCGCAGGTCCCAGTACGAGAAGGCATCTGACGGCTGTCTTTTCTCAACCGGGGCTCCCCAACCGGGATCGCGATTGAGGTCGGCTTGCTGGTCCGCCGGATCTGTGTACTATTGGTATCGTCCCCAAGCTGAACGCTTTAAGCGAAACCGGATACTCGCAGCCGGCCCCCCGGTGGTTCATCTTCCTGCCTCCGAGCTCGCTCCACTCACATCCGTTCTCTCTAGGGCTGCATTGGGAAGAGCATACACCAGTGCCGTCGATGGTCGCCGATGTTCTCGGCGAAGAAGGCCGGGACGATGTCGGCGGGCTTCGGGGACCGAGAGGAGAGACGCACTGAGCTTTATCTGTGAGCAGGAGCCACGAGGAACCGCCGCCGTGCTCACGTCGCCCTCGTCAGGACGATGCCGTCCAGGGCGAGGCGTGCGCCCGTGCACGGACAGGCCCGACCCGGACTCGTCGCACCGTGCTGGAACTGGAAAATGACCGGTGCGGAGACGGGCTATCGGGAACGGCAGGATTCCCGTCGGTCCAGTTTTGGGCGACATCTTCTCCGGTGAGACGTGGAGGCCGAGGCGAGAGGGGCTGCGGTAGACCCGTGATCGCAGGTATTTGTTGTCAACAGCGCCCTCACGTTGATTCACTCTCGGGCGTGGGCACAGACGGTGTAGAATGGGTCCGGGGCACCGCCGAGAAACCGCTGGGTCGGGGGAACGAGCGGACTCTCACTGATCGCCTCCGGCTCCTTGAAAGCGCCGGTGGCCTCGATGCAGCGCTCCAGTAGTTGAATCCGCTCTCGCCCCGACGCCTTCCGCCAAGCACGGATGGCTTTCTGGGCGAACATTCGGTTGGAGAAGCTGACGATAAAGACGCCGCCCGGGCGCAGAACGCGAGCCACCTCGGCGAAGACGTGTTCAGGATGCTGGAGATACTGTACCGACACCGCGCAAAGCACAGCGTCGAACGTCCTGCTTTCCAGTGGGAGGTGGGGATTAGTGTTGAGGTCTTGAATGAAGTCGTCGTCGAGCCTTGGATTGGCTGCCAGTTCCTCCTCGTTGAGCCCGTGGCCCTCGACGCGGCTCAGTTCCAAATCCTTCGGAAGATGCGACACCCAGCTGCTCATCAGGTCGAAAACGCAGGAGCCTGGCTCAATCTGATTGCGGTAGAGGTCTGTCAGCCGGTTTCGAAACCGTTCGTCCACGTGTTGGACGAAGCGAGGCTCGCGGTAGAAGGCCTCGTCTGGGCGGTCGTTTTCTTTCGAGCGTTCCTTCTCGCTGAGTACAGGGGAGGACATGGGGACCTTCGGAATGATGAGCAGCTTGCAGGGGGACGGCCGTAACTTCGGTTGAGGCTTCTAAGCCCGACCGCCCTTGCTTCGAGCAAGGCATCTATCTCTGAAGGAATCAACAATAGGTCGGGACTACGGGGTCCAGTAAGTTGACTGCCATGGGGTTCTCTTACAAAGATGGAATATCACGTGAGCTTGCTGGAGGCCGGGGGCAGCTGGATGTTCAGTCCCATACTCCTGTGGCTGAGCGCACAGTATGAGAAACAACCAACCTCTTCTCGTGGGGCGTCGGTTTGCGAGACCGGAACGGGGAAAAGCATTGAACGAGGGCCCGTGCGTCCTGCATGGTGCCGAGGGCGCCCGTTTACGGGAGGGAGCCGACGGCACCAAATCAAAACGTCCCTTTCCGAAACGGCCCGCAGGGGCGTACCCGCGGTGGGGATGGTGGGCGGCCTCAACTCGGCCGTCGGGGTTGATAGAAGGGGGGCAAAAGGCCCATCGAGTGTCTTTCACGCTTGTCACGGCCTGTCGAAGGCCCGCCGAAGAAGAGGGGATATCCTGCTGATCTGCACGTCACCCGGGGCCGGTCGCATTTGGCCTAGTTCGTGTCGGGTCCCTGGCCCTGACGTTCGACTCCTTCTGTTTGCGGCGCTGAGGCGCTGGGCGGAATTGGCGTGCCCCCCTCAGCTTGAGGCCGGGAGGTAGCTCATCTCGTTCCCAATCGGGTCGGCCAGCCGAAGCTCCTCCACGATCTGTCGCTTCGCTCTGTCTCCCAACTCGTCCCACCGGGCGTACGCCAATCGGCCCATCTCGAATGGCCGGCCGTAGACCTCGAACCACTCCTCCGCAAACTGCTCACTGTTTTCCTCCGCCACCCGGTGACGCAGGTATCGGAGCCTCTCGGCCTGCGTGTCGAAGTCCGGATCACGGCTTCCAAGAAGCCGCTCGAGTTGGTCCAGGAGATCGGAGTGGGAGGGAGGGGGCAGGCTCTCGTCCATCGGTGGTATCCTCTACGGCGTTTCGCTTCTGATGAGTGTGCTCAACTGGGGCTTTCAGCTCTGCGGGGTGGCCTGTCGGGAGAACCTGCCCCTGAGACATCCACAGCTGCAATTGGCTAGTCAAAGCCATGCGTCTAAACCACAGAAGACCGATAGCTGTCCACACAGGACGGTCTACTGGAAGGATGTGGCAAAATTGTAGAAAGACGCCGCGTGACGTCGTGCGAGACAAGTACTCCGGTCAGATTCGGCCCCTCCAGATTGCCTCTGTCACCGACTACAGGCACGAGTTACTAAGATCCCAGCGGGCAACTGTGCTGTGTGTCTCAGTGAGGACGCATTCGAAAGCCGAAGAGGTCTTGCCTCCGATTACTGACGGGCCGGCGATGTGTGGCCTGCCCCCATCGCGTCCGCCGGCGTTTCTTCGACAGTCCGACCGGCGACACGCAATGGCTGAGGCCAGGGACTCCCGTACCCGTTCTCTCGCATTGACAGGCAGGCATGCCCCGGCCTGTCGGGCCAGGTGGTCGCAGATAGCCGGAGACAGGAACCGCGACGAATGACTTTGTAGGTCACGCCTAAAATCTAAAACGCTGCCGGTCAGAAAGAGCCGTTCTGGGACAGGGGAGGGCGAGCACTTCAAAAATAATCGGTTCTGAAACGGCCAGACCCGAGGGAACCGGAGTGGAGCGGAGCCGAAGGACTGTGCCCTGGAGGGCCGTGTTGCGTGTTCTCGAACGCAAGACGACGGCACCGTCCGTGACCACCTGCGGTCGTTTTCGCTCAGAAGTTGTGCCCCACGCAATGTCGGACCGCAGCCTCTTTCTTTTTCGCCGTGACCTTCGGCTGGCCGACAACACAGGCCTGACTAGGGCTTGCCGTGAGTCGGAGAAAGTCGTTCCAGCCTTCATTTTCGACCCGCGGCAGTGCGATCCTGAGCAGAACGCCTTTTTCAGCGAGCACGCGTTTGCCTTTCTGGTGCGCTCGTTGAAGGAGCTTCACCGGCGTCTGCAGGAGCGAGGGGGGCGGCTTTTCGTGTTCGAGGGCGAGGCAGCCGACGTGATCTCCAAACTCGCCACCGGCGGAGACATTGCGTCGGTGCACGTCAACAGAGACTACACGCCCTTCTCCCGGCGCCGAGATGAACGGCTGCGCTCGGTATGCCGTGCAGAGGGGGTTCAGTTTCAGTCGTCGAACGCCCTGCTTCTGACCGAGCCCGAAGAGGTTCAACCCAGCGGGGGAGGGGCCTACCATACCTTCACCCCGTTCCGGCGGCATGCCCAATCCGTCCCCACCCGACTGCCGTCTGGCAAGGCCGAGGGGCCGTTCTACGACGGCTCGCTCTCGGTAGGAACGGTCCACCTAGACAAGTACGATCGCTATCCCACGGACAGTCTTCGGGTCGAGGGGGGGCGGTCGGAGGGAGTCGAGTGTCTTGAGGCAGTTGAGACGCTTGGTTCGTACGGAGACGACCGCCATCAGCCGGCACAGGAGTCGCTCACGGCCCTCTCGGCCCACCACAAGTTCGGAACGATTTCGATCCGCGAATCCCTCTACGTGGTGAAGGAGGCGTTTGAGGACTACCACAAGCTGATTAGCCAGTTCTACTGGCGAGATTTCTACACCCATCTTCTGTTCCACCGCCCCGAGCAATTGACCACGTCGCTGCGCCCCATCGGTCGGCACATGCCTTGGCGCAACGAGCGAGAGGAGTTCGACCGGTGGCACAAGGGCACGACGGGTGTGCCCTTCGTCGACGCCGGCATGCGCGAGTTGAGCGAGACCGGCTACATGCACAACCGAGCACGGATGGTCGTTGCGAGCTTCCTTACCAAGGATCTTCTCGTTGACTGGCGCTGGGGAGCGCAGCATTTTGCGCGGACCCTCACCGACTACGACCCCGCCGTGAACGCCGGCAACTGGCAGTGGGCCGCCTCGGTGGGCACCGACTATCGGCTCCGCATATACAACCCCTACTCACAGGCCGAAAAGCACGACCCGGAAGCCGAATACATCAAGCGCTGGGTCCCGGAGCTTCGCAAAGTCGACGCCGCGAACCTTACCTCCGGAGACCAGGTCGATTTTTCAGAGGCGGCCCCGGGCTACCCCGCCCCGATCGTGGATCGAAACGACGCCTATCATCGCGCCAAAGATGCGTTCGATGAAGCCCGTCGGGTCTCCGATCAAGCCCCGTGAGACTCCCGCTTTCCTCTTCGAGCCGGAGATTTCTTCGAGACGGCCGTCAGTCTCCCATGTCCCTTTTCAACATGGACGTTTCCGGAATGGACCGAGTGAGAAGGCACTGGAGG
>CAYULG010000053.1:0-14508 GCA_964445365.1 uncultured Salinivenus sp.
CGGGTCGGATGGGTCCCGTCGCGCTCCAGCCCCTTCTTGTGCACCAGGAACATCGGGATCTCCGTGCCGTCGGTGCTTTCGTAAAACACCTGTTTCACGGCGTACCGGTCGGCGTCGAAGCCCGGCACGGTCGGTTCGTGGAGGGCCGTCGACGTGCCCGTCTCCAGGTCGTACTTGAAGACGGTGGTCGGGTAGGTGAACGACGTGAAGCCGTAGTAGAACGTGCTGCGGTCCGGGTCACCCTGTACGCCCGCCACGCTCCCAATGGTGGGCAACTCGACGCGCGTCTTCCGCTTCCCGTCGAGGTCGTAGATCGCGAGGCGTCCCTTGACGTCCCGAAGCCGCTCTACGACCAGCGTCCCTCCGGCGAGCTCCGCCCCCTGCAGGACCGCCTCCGATTCGGGCACCACTGTTCGCCAGTTCGAGCGCTCCGGGGCCGCAAGATCGAGCGCGACGATGCGGCGATTGGGCGCGTCGAGGTCCGTCTGGACGTAGAGCGTCTGGTCCACCGTTCCGATGACGTTGTAGCTGGCGTCGAAGCCCGTGATGAGCGGGCGAATCTCGGCGTCGTCGGTCGTGAGGTCCTTCACGTAGAGCTCCGTCTTTTCGGACGTGCCCTCGCTGGCGGAGAGGAGAAGGTAGTCGCCGTCGTGGGTCACCTCGGTCCCGAAGCCGAGCTTCGGATTGTCGGGCCGCTCGTAGACGAGCCGGTCGTCGGACTGCGGCGTGCCGACCTCGTGGTAGTAGATTTGTTGCGCCTTCGTCTCGTCCTCGTACTCCTCCCCCTCCTTCGGGGCGGGATACCGACCGTAGTAGAAGCCCTCGCCGTCGGCCGACCAGGTGGGATTGCTGAACTTGACCCACTTCAGGGTATCGGCGAGGGACTGCCCGGTCTCAAGGCTGTGGACGTAAAGCGTCTTCCAGTCGGAGCCGCCCTTGCTCTTGCCGTAGGCCACGTAGCTGCCATTGGGGCCGGGCGCGAAGGCGGAGAGGGACACGGTGCCGTCCTCGCTCCACTCGTTGGGATTGAACAGCACCCGGGGCTCTTCGTCGCTGTCCGTGGGACGAACGTACACGACGGCGTGGTCCTGGAGGCCCGAGTTTTCCGTGTGGTACCGGTGGCCTCCTTCCCGCTGCGGGACGCCGTACTTCGGGTAGTCCCAGAGCGTTTGGAGACGCTCGCCGATTCGCTCTCGCTCTGCAACCTGGTGAAGATGCCGAGTTGTGTGCTCGTTTTGCTTCTCTACCCACGTCTGAGTGGTGTCGCTGTCGATCTCTTCCAGCCACCGGTACGGGGCCGGGACCTCGATGCCGTGGTAGACATCGGTGCTGTCAACGGTGTTGGTGGTCGGGGGAACCGGTGTCTCCTGGGCCGTGGCCACTGAACACAGGCCGACCAATACGGAAGTGAGAAGTGCGAGGGAGAACGAGCGCATGGACATGAAACGGATGTGGAAACGAAAACAGTGGAAGATGAGCCTGTTGGTATTCTGCGTCTGACGGATTGGTCCTTCCTGTTCATTTAGGCGTGTGCCGTCTTCCCGAGGACCGTTTGGCGCCGCTGCCGGGATCGTACCTGGCGGCTACACAGCAGGCATCCCTCGCACAACGGCCCTGTGATTTTTGGGGCGGGTCCTGTAGATCGGCGAACCGCCCGGGTATCGGGAGATTCAAAGCGTCCTATGTCTGGTTCTTTCTCTACACACGACGTCGACGTTGACGAACAGGCCGGCTATTGGGCACTCGTCTCCGGCAACGTGAACTTTCGCCGGCTCTGGATCGGCAATATCGTCTCGCTTCTGGGGGACTGGTTTAACACCATCGCCCTCTACGTCCTCGTCACCGAACTCACCGGCTCGCCCCTGGCTCTCGGCGCGGTGTTCATCACCAAGATGCTGCCCTGGGCTGTGTCGGCCCCGCTGGCGGGCGTCCTCGTGGACCGCTACGACCGGCGGGGGCTCATGATCGGGACGGACGGGCTGCGGGCCGTCATCGTGCTGGGCTTCCTGCTCATCGACCAGCCGGCAGACGTGCCGTGGCTCTATGTGCTCTTGACGGCACAGGTGGTGGCCGGGGCCGTCTTCACGCCGGCCAAGAGCGCCGCCCTGCCCAACATCACGACGCCCCGCGAGCTCCTCACAGCCAACGCGCTAATGTCGGCCACCTGGTCGACCATGCTGGCGGTGGGCGCCGCCCTCGGGGGGTTTGCTGTAGAGGTGCTGGGAACGGAGGCGGTCTTCTGGATCGACAGTGCCACCTATGTCGTCTCGGCCGTCTTCATCGTCGGGACCACGATCCCGCAGGACACCGAGCCGGCCGATGCCTCTCTCCTGCGCTCCGCCGCCCGCGAGATTGCCGACGGATGGAAGCACCTGCGCGCCCATCCCCGCATCGGGCGCTTCGCCTTTGCGAAGGCGACCTGGGCCATCTCCGGTGGCGCGCTCGTCTACATGCTCGCATTGTTGGGGGACCGCATTGCTCCCTCGGCACTAGCCGCCGGGATCGGCGTGCTCTTCATGGCTCGCGGCATCGGCACCGGCGTTGGGCCGGTCGTGGTGCGCGCGCTCTTCACGGATCGCCACCAGTGGCCAACGGTCATTGGCGGGGCTGTGTCGCTCTGCGGCCTCTGCTATGCCGGCGTGGCCCTCGTGCCGTGGACGTCTAGTTTTCCGGTCCTCATTGGCATCTGCGTGCTCGTGGTGCTGGGCCACGCGGCGAGCGGCGGCAACTGGGTGCTCAGTACCGTCATCCTACAGAAGCGAACAGTGGACCGCTACCGGGGGCGCGTGTTTTCGACGGAATGGCTTCTGGTGATGAGCGCCGAGTCGCTGTCCATTTTTGTGAGCAGTGCCCTGCTTGAGCTCCGCTGGCTCACGCTGGAAGGGGCCATCTTGGCCTTTGGGATCACGCAGGTCCTCAGCGGCCTGGCCTGGCTGGCGATTGTCGTGCCTCGCGAGCGACGCGACGAGGAGACGGCGGACGCGACAAGAGAGAAGTCGTCACCATCCCGGCGCCCGACGGAGACGACGCGGTAAGACGTTGACACCCGCATCCCGGCGTCTCTTGAGCCGGGTCCTTCTTTCTCCGGTCCGCTCACGTCAATCGAGTTCAGGCGCTCGAACTCGTCCAGGTCCATCTCGGTCCAGTCCGTCAGCACGGTGTCGGCCCTCCCGACCGACAGGTAGCGCTCCTCGTCGGTCGGCTGCCCGGACAGGTCCCCGGTGCAGACCTCCTGCCTAGACTTCACAGCCAAAGGGCCAGTTGTCCACGGTGGGCCGCACGCCTTCGGCCACGTCCGCGAGCATCGGCACCGTCACGATGAAGTCGGCACAGAAGACCGTGTCATCTTGGAGCGGAGCCGGTTCGAGTGCTAATCCTACATCGCCGGACGAGCGGAGCCGTCTGGGAAACGGCCTCAACACAAACAGGCCAAAAGCGAGTCGCTGAGCGGGAGCAAATAGGCTCACCAGCGGCCACCCCTGTGAGCCGCACGAGTCCCAGCGACGGCTTCGCCACATAAAAAGGGCGGACCCACCGTGAGGCGGGTCCGCCCAGATCGTCCGTCAAAGTGTGAAACGTCTTCAGGGTTACATGTCGCCACCCTCACGCTGCGGGATGGAGTCGGCGCGGCGATACTCGCGGGTGCCGCCCTTCTTGGTGGTTACGCCTTCAACCTGACCTTCCCCGCTCATGCTCATGCGCGCGCTATCGACGCCGTTATCGGAGTAGAAGTCCATGACGGCCTGTGCACGGTCCTGAGAGAGGGACTGCGCGTTCCGCTCACCCGGCGCCGCGAAGCCTTCGACCTGCACGCTTAGGTTCGGGCACTGCGAGAGAATATCGGCATTCTCCCTCAGGCTCTCTTTGGCCTCGTCGGTCAGCGTACTCGAGTTGCGGCCGAAGAAGGACGAGTTCATCTCGCTCACCGACATGCAGATCTCCGGAAGTCCTCGTTCGACGGTCACGGTCATGGAGCTCCGGTCCGACCCTGCCTCATTAGAAGCCGAGAGTTGGACGGTGTACTCCCCGGCTGACTCGTACGTGTGGGTGGGAGTCTGGTCCGAGCTACTGCTGCCGTCGCCAAAGCTCCAGTCGTACTCGACGGGACTGTCTCCACGAACGTTGCCGTCGAATCGAACACGATCTCCCTGGTCCACGGGATTCGGCGTGGCGTTGACCGAGACAATCTCAGCAGGAACCGGTGGCTCCACCACCTGCACGGTTGCACGGGATGAATCGGCGCCTCCGTCATTGCTCGCACGGAATCGCACAGTGTACTGACCGGGGGTTCCATAGCTTTGATTGGTGAGGAGCCCCGATCCGGTTGAGCCGTCTCCGTACTCCCAGGTGTATGTCAGGGGCTCACCGGCCTCCTGCTGGTTTTGAATGGAGGCCTCGAACGTTCCAGACTCTCCTGCCTCAAGCGTATCCGGGGTATTGATGGAATTGACAACTGGGGCTGTGGTCCCACAACCCGCCAGCAGAAATCCGCCAAAAACCAGAAGTACAGGGAGCCAGAATGAAGAAAGAGATCTTGCGTTCACGGGTGTTGAAGCTATCATGATGTAAGTGGTTGCGGTGCGTCAGAGGGAGCAAAGACCGAAAAGGAGAGGAGCCGTTGTGGACTCCTCAGTGAAAGAGAAGTTTTCAAGTGAAGAAAAACCGTCCAAGCAACCTTGCTTGTCAAAAAAAACAGATCAGGTGCCGAACACGCAATCTCGCTTTGGAGCATATGAATCCGATACACGCCTGAGAAGATGCACTCGGCACAAGATCGTTGCCTCGGAGATCACCGGTTTTTCCGCCAGCGCCGTGGTGGAGTGCGTTCAGAAACCGGATTCTGTGCAATCAGGCCAAGAAAACGAACTCGGAGCGGGACGGGACTCCTCTCTGATTGGAATCAGAGTAGCGTATAGTGGACGTTTTTTTCACACTACCAAATAATTGTAGGAATACGACCAGAAAATAGCAACTCTGAACGCCACAGTAATGCGAGCCGAGGGAAAAGTTGCAAATAATTTTTAAGAAGAACAGCAGATCTCTCTAGAGCTCAGTCACTGGGTCCGTCTCCCCCTAATTCGCATGAGAAATCATCTTCCGCTCTCAACAAGACGCCTAATGGGCAAGAAGGGGAAGAACGTGTGTCTATGCCTCAAGATGATTGACGTGCTTTTCGAGTTGACTTTTCCGATTGGCCGCCTTGTTCTTATGAATGATTCCTTTCGCCGCGAGGCGGTCAAGGTCTCCTTTCACGTCGTTGAGCAGCTCCTGAGCGGCATCCTTCTTTTCTATCGATTTGAGCCGCTTGATTTTCGTGCGGACTCGGCTCTCTTGTGACTGGTTCCGTTCGCGTCGTTTTTCGTTCTGCCGAATGCGTTTCTCGGCCGACTTGTGCTGGGGCATAGTGATTCAAGGTTGAGTGAGGGAAGATCAACGACCGGAGTAACGACACGATTTCGTCCGGTGCAAAAGGGAATGTCGTCAATAGGTTCGGCGTCTCCAATGGTTCCCACTGCAACGGAAAATCAAACCTTCGAACAGTTTCGTCCCCCCCCACCCGATGAGGCGATCGAATCGTCTCTGGCCGAACGCCTCCCGCGAGCAGTGTCCCTACCGATTCGCGAAAACGTACGTCATTCATTCCCTACAAGGGCATTCCCTACGAGGGTTGGGGCCAATATCCAGTCGTGCGGCAAGACAAACGTTTCAAACCTATTAGTTTGGCAGATCTCATTCTTTGAGTTATTTCTTCCAGCGTTATCGTAGGGACAACCGGCGGGTCGTCCCTACGTCGTGGCTGGAGGTTGATGCTACCGCTATCGGCCTCCCAAAAAGGTTTTGAACCATCCAGATGCGTACAAAGAACCACGATTGACGCGCCACTATTCACGTATCGCTGATTCAAACCGGATCTTGACGATGAGCACGGTAACTCCTGGGGGCAAGTCCGACGGACCGTACAGAAAGAAACCGGGAGCGGCGGTCAGACGTTGGAGGAAATTAGTTTAACCGTCTGTTTGTCTCCGACGATTTCTTGTCGGAGGGGACCGAACTTCAAGATGTACTGGTCAGGAGCTTTTTCCTCTTATGTGGTCATTTCTGTCTCACCTCTTCCGACGCCCGGGACGCACGCATACGGTCGCGGTCATGGATTCGGAAGAGGTCGGGCAGACGCGCTGGTATGAAATTTCCCCCGCACGCATCCTGGCGGCATGGGGGACAAGTCTCGTCGTGGTTGGTCTTGTAGCAGCCAGTCTCGTGGCCTTCACACCACTGCGAACGTTCATTCCTGGATACGGGACGAAGGCCCTGAAGCAACAGGCCCGCCTCAATGCTCTTCGTGTCGCTGCCCTTCAAGACTCCGTTGCTGTCCAGCAGCACTATATCAAGCGTTTACAGCAACTGGTGACCGGACAGGTTGACTCCGTGGGTCGACGCGCCGCGATGCAGGAGGTCCCAGACCCACGCCCGTCCGAGCGAAAAACAGCCTCCGGAGGCCTCCCTTCTTCCGACGACTCGGGCGACCGACGCCGCCGACAAGAGCAACCGGCCATCTCCGCTTCAAGCTTTCCTGCCTCGGAGCGGGCTCGGGAGACCCCCTCATATGATTTACCCAGCCTCTCGCTCCCGGTTCAGGCCCCGGTAAACACCGGCTTCCCGACCCGGGACTTTGACGCCAGTAACGCCCACTTCGGAATTGACATTGCTGTCTCGGAAGGGACGCTCGTGCGAGCGGTGGGGAAGGGGTACGTGGTTCTGTCGGATTGGACGCAGGGGGCGGGCCATACAATTGCTGTCCAGCACTCCGATGGTTATCTTTCCGTCTATAAACACAACAAGCGACTGCTGAAGCAGACGGGGGACCGTGTGCAGGCCCGAGAGGCCCTTGCCGTGAGCGGCAGTTCCGGCGAGGTCACCACGGGACCGCATCTGCACTTTGAGTTGTGGCAGAATGGTCTCGCGCAGGACCCCCGTCCCTACGTTACCGGTTGGTAGGATGAGCCACGTCCGTCCGTGAAGGGCGGATCCCAGTTCGGATCCCAGTTAGAGTGTACCGCTGTCTTGTCTTCGCAACGCTCCACGCCCCATGGGTCTCTTTAATGATTCCTCACCATCAGACAATAATCAGTCTTCGATGACCAATCAGCAGACTCCCACACAGGATCAAGTTAACCTCGTCGGCAAAGGAACGGTTTTCGAAGGCACGGTCCGCGCCGAGAACGACGTTCGAGCCAGCGGGAAGGTGGTTGGCACCCTCCAGGTGGAGGGAAAGGCCATGATTGCGGAAAGCGGCTCGGTGGAAGGGGAAATCGTCGCAACCAGTGCCGACATTGCCGGTCGCGTACAGGGTGAGATCCAGATCGAAGAACGCCTGGTTCTCAAGAGCACAGCTCGGATCGACGGCAACATCGAAACGGATCGCCTCGTCGTAGAGGAAGGCGCACAGTTTACCGGCGAGTGCAAGATGGGCACGCCCATTTCCGTCAACGGAGAGCCGTCCGACGACGCGACACCGACGGATGACCTCCCCGAAGACGCCCCTGACGGAAACGCAGACCAATCAGCCTCGGCCGAAACGGCGTCGAACTGACCTCCCATCGCGAGCATGCTGGCCCTGTGCCGCTGAGCGTCAGGTGTAGGTTTTATCTCGAGGGTTAGGGGACGTTCTCTGTCGAGGTCCCTCCGGAGATCCTCTCATCTGTGTGCCTGTGCGCCTGGGTGGTCCCCCCAGTGAACGCCCCGCCCGCCCACGTGGCTTTAGAGACGGCTTTGATTTGACACGCTCGCATGAGGAGCATTCCGTGACGACTGAGGGAATCTCAGATTTTCAAGACAAGCCCGGTTCTGATCGCTGCTGCCCTCGTACGTTCCTCATGCCTTCCGCTCGTGAAACGGAGCGGCGTCGACGATGACATACGTCCAAGAATCAAAACAGTCTCTTCGTCCGGTTTGTCACGGGCAGCTGCTGAACCGCTAGTCTTTCCCCGCCGCTCATGCCCGTGTACGAGCGACTCTGTATCCTTCTTTGTGGAATCGTACTCCTTCTTGCCGGGAGCGGGCTCTCCACGGCATTGGCACTCGGCCCATCGGTCGAGACGGATTCTGCTTCCCCGGGATGGGCTGCTCTCAACAAGCCATCGCCCCCGGCTGTCCCCCGTTCTTTGCCCGACACCTCAACGCCAGGGCGGAGCGCACTACGCCCGGTGCCCCTCGACGTGGACGCGGCCCGATCCGCGGGGCTGTTGGACGTTCGGGGCGTCGGGGACGCGGGCATGGCCCTCACCTACGAGCAGCCCCCCGCTCCGACCGACACACTTCCAACCGGACGGACGGCTCGCTTCGGCGAACGGGTGGATGCATTCGATCCGACCGGCCTGTCGTATCGGGGCGATCTCTCGTTTATCAACTGGGAAAGCGTCGTCGGTACTCAGTGCGATCATTTCCCAGGCGAGCCGGGCCCTCTCTCGTACGCGTTCATCTCGGACCCGCGAAACCTCCTCGATGCCCGCCTCCGGGGGTTCAACGTGGTGGGGTTGGCCAACAATCACAGCCAGGACTGTGCGAGCGCACCCGACAGCATCACGGGCACCCGGCGATCGGCGGAATGGATGACGAAACTGCAGCGGGCCCTGTCGGCGGACTGGCTGTGGCACGGGGTGGGCGAGCAGAACACCGTCCGGGTTCGCACCCTGGCCCTGAACGACCGCGTGGTCCGTGTAGCATTTGCCAGCCTCTACGTGGCGAATAAGCAGTGCCCGTTCGCCGTGTGCGGGGCTGCCCGCAACACCGTGCTCCGCTCGATGGAGCGAGCGAGGGCCGACCTACGCATCCTGTCGCTCCACAGTTGGAACGCCGAAACGCAGGCCCAACTGGTCCGCACGGGAGAAGCCTTCTTACGCGACTACAAAGGAGACATCGTCTTCGGGCACGGGCCCCACGTGTGGCGGGACGTACGAATCATTGAGTCGGCCTCCGGCGAACCGGGCGTTCTCTTTCACAGTCTGGGAAACTTCTTGCACCCGGAACTGGCGGCCGAACGCAAAAACCTGATCGGGCGCGTCCTACTCGACCGAAAAACCCTCCGGGTGCGACAGGTACAGGGCATTTCAGTTGCCGCCGACGGGGCCACGGCGAGCTTTGCCGACGCCCCCTCCCCAACCCGCGTCCCCTCAAACCGAACCTGGGCGGCCGTCAACGACTCGACCTGGCGCAGCGGCGTGAGCCCATACGTCCAGGGCGCATACTTCAACCTTGATCCGGAGCCCACCTCATCCGCCTCCTTCGACGATCGCAACCAGTAACGGCGACAGCCCCTTCTCCTGCCCGCCGCCGGGCCCCCGAAGATGCGATCTTCCACTCACACATTGACATCAAGACTGCGCCGCGACGATTACAGGCCGAGATATTCGAATCGCTCCCCGACATGCCCTCCGCCCCCGAACGGCATCGAGCCCCCCTCCAACAGCCCAATCCGTCTCCTAAAGCCAAGAAGTCTCGAATGAAATGACGTCGCCCGACGACCCAAACGGCCCAGCCGATCCCGACGACCCCGATGATCGGCGCTCGGGCTCCGGGGGACTATCCGACTGGACGGACGCCCTGCGCGACATGACACCCTACCTGCACCTCGGTTGGACCCTCGCCGCCACGGCCGCCGCCCCTCCCCTACTCGGCTTCAGCGTTGACTGGTGGCTGGACACACTGCCCTGGGGCTTGCTGACGGGCGGGGGCATCGCCCTCGCAGCGGTCGTCGTTCAACTCAAACGTCTTCAAAAGGAATTTGGCCCGTAGAACCGGGCTTCTGGCTTCGCAGGGACATCCTGCGTATTTCTTTCATGCACGATTCACCGCTTCTCATAAGTCCCCCATTGACCGGATGCCTACCTTCAGCCAATCGCAAGTTGTGAAAGAGTTTCTCCCTTTGCAGAACACAATCGTCGGTGCCTTCATGGTGAGACATTGGCGCACCGTATGAGCCTCACTTGGTGGCTCAGCATTGGAGCAGGCGGCCTTGTGATAGGTGTACACGCAGCGTTTCGCGTGCTTACCCATCGTCTTGCCCTGCGTTGCTCCGCCCGGCGCACATTTCTGCTGGCCGAGTTAGGTGGACTTGGCGCGCGCATGGCCGTTGTGTTCGTGGGCGTTGCGTTAGGGGTGGTGTACGCGCCGGTGCACGAAGGCGTGTTCGTCGGGACGGTGCTCGTCCTGCTCGTGTTGAGCATGGGAATTGAGACGTACGCAATTGTTCGCCGAATGGACACGGGCACGCCACGCTAGCGGGGGCGTGCTGTGCGACCGAACGTGTCCAAATCGTCACACCAGACACCGATCCGCGTGACCCCGAAAGGAATTGCACCGAGGAAAACAGGAGACATGAGACGAGGAACCGTTGCTCTGCGCATTTTCTCACGGATCGGTATGATTGCACGCCTTCGATCGATCGCGGTGATGGGACTCCTGGCGCTCGGCCTTGTGATGGCCCTCTCGGCCTCGCCGGCCCAGGCGGCCGCGGGAGACGACGAGATTACCCTTGAGAGCATCGTCGACAACACAATTCTGGGACACGCCGCCGACGGGTACTACCTCAACTTCAAGCCGTTCGGCAATGTCGAGCTTCCCCGAATCATGCTTGCCCGTACGGAGGCGGGCACCCTGACAATCGAGGCCTACGGGAGCACGGCGAGCTTGCTCGAGAACGGACCGTACGGCCTCGAGGCGCACGGCAACGGGGACGGATCAGGCCAGGGTCATCCGAAGCTCAAGACGGAGGGCCCCGAGCTGGAAGAGGCCATCGCCACCGGCGAACACCTCCACAGCTCTGCCGCGCGGACCAGCGGGCACGTAGTGGTCGACTTTTCCATTTCACGCCACCTCATTTTCTCGCTGCTGTCCATGGTCATCGTGGGCGGTGTCTTCATTTTTCTCGCCCAGCGTTACAAGAACGGCATCGGCCGGACAGAAGCTCCCCAAGGCATCCTGCAGAATACGATGGAGGTCATGGTGGTCTTCATCCGCGACGAAATCGCCAAGCCCAACATTCAGGGCGACAAGTGGAAAACATTCCTGCCCTACCTCCTTTCGGCCTTCTTCTTCATTCTCGTCGCCAACATTCTCGGCCTCATTCCCTTCGGTGGCGCCCCCACTTCCAACATCGCCGTCACCGGCGTTCTGGCCGTCTCAACATTCGTGATCGGGTTACTCTACGGGTCGAAGGATCATTACAAAGAACTCCTCACCGGCCCACCGGACGCACCTGTTCTCGTTCGGATCATCCTCGTGCCGATTGAGATCATTGGTCTGGTCATGCGGCACTTGGCACTGGCGATTCGCCTGTTTGCCAACATGCTTGGAGGATCCTTGATCATATTCAGCCTCCTCGGCCTCATTTTCATCATGAATGTCGTCTTTGGGGAGGCGATTGCCTTCGGCACGACCATCATTAGCATAGGATTCACGGTGTTCATCTTGTTGGTGAAGCTGCTCGTTGCCTTCATACAGGCGTATGTCTTCACCATTCTGTCGGCTCTCTTCATCGGGATGTCCGTTGAAGAGCATCACTACCACGGGGACGATGCGGACACGTCCGCTTCCGAAGGCGATCTTGAAAGTCGCCTCGACGCGGTGGAGGATGCCGTCGAGCCGACGCCCGCGTAGTGTTGGGGTCTCGTCGATTGGACGAGGCCTCTCGTTGATTTTGTATTCTCACCCTAGTTGGACTTCTACTTCACTAAGAACAACTTATTATGGAAGCTGCTGCTCTTGCATATCTCGCTGCAGGATTCGGGGCCGGTCTTGCGGCCATCGGGGCTGGTATCGGAATTGGTTGGCTCGCCAGCTCCTCGATGGAAGGGGCGGCCCGACAACCTGAGGCCGCCGGCGATATCCGAGGCCTCATGATTGTATCCGCCGCCCTGATTGAGGGTGTGGCCCTCTTCGCACTCATCATCTGCTTGCTCCTCGTGGTCTTCGTCTGAGGCGACGAGTTGGTGCGGACTGGATCTGCTAACCGGCACGCCCAAACTGATCGGTCGCACGGTAACAACGTGCCCGGTTAGGCCAGCTGCTACTTGCCTCGTTTGGGCGACCCTGCCGGTATCGACGGTTCCTGTCCTCCCTCCTCTCCTTTCGACCTGCGCACAAGCGCTTTTTTCCTGTTATGGATCTCGTTCTTCCCGAGGTTGGGCTTATCTTCTGGAAGTCCATTGCCTTCCTCATCTTCCTGTACGTGCTCTATCGTTTTGGATGGGGTCCGATCACCGAGTCGCTGCAGCAACGCGAGGAAGAGATTGACAGCTCCATCCGACGGGCCGAGGAGGCCCTTGCGGAGGCGAAAGAGATGCAGAAACAGAACGAAACGGCGCGGCGCGAGGCCGAACAGGAGGCGCAAAAAATCCTCCGGGAGGCGCGCGAGTCGGCCGAGGAGCTGCGAGAAGAGGAGGAGGCCAAGACCCGCGAGCGCATCCAACAGATGCAAGAACAGGCCCAGGCTGAAATTGAGCGCGAAAAGCAGGCGGCCCTGCAGGAGCTTCGCGACGAGGTCGCCGACCTCGCCATCCAGGCCGCCCAGAAAATCATCGAGGAGGACCTTGACGCCGACCGGCACCGCGAACTCGTGCAGGACGCCCTCGACGACTTTCCGACGAACTAGTCACGTTGAACGTTGGAACGTTTGAAGGTTGAACGTTCCACGTTTTAACGTTCAACCTTCCAACCCCGTAGTTGTATGAGCCAGCGCACTGTTGCCCGACGTTACGCCGGCGCCCTCTATGAAGAGGCCGACGCGACCGGTGTGCTTGAGGCTGTCGACGACGACGTCCTCATGCTGCTCGACACGTTGGAGACGAACGGTGAACTGACCCGCTTCTTTGAAAGCCCGGTGATCCCGAAGGAGAAGAAGGACGCAGTGGTTCGTGAGCTTTTGTCCGACCGGATTGAGGACCTCACCCTTCGCTTCCTTCGGCTTCTGATCCGCAAGGATCGGGAGACGATGACGCAGCCCATCCTCGACCAGTACCAGGCCCTACGGGACGAACAGCGCGGCATTGTGGACGCCGAAGTGACGGTGGCCCGTCCCCTCGCCGACGAGGACCGGGAAACGATCACCGAAACCTTAGAGGCCCAAACCGGCAAGACCGTTCGCCTGCACGTAGAGGAGGAGGCCGACCTGATCGGCGGCCTCATCATTCGAATTGGCGATCGCGTGTTTGACGCCAGTGTGCGCAACAAGCTCACCAACCTTCGCGACCGTCTGCGCGAATCGGCCCTCGCCCTCGACACCGATGGTCAGGCGGCGTAGCGCCCCGGGGGGTCTTCCCCTGTCTCGGCCAATCGGGGCCGATCCCTTCGACCCCGCCGCTCTCGACGACTCGACTCACTGATTTCCGAGTACCTTATGTCTAACGGTTCCATTCAACCCGACGAAGTTACCGATGTCCTCCGCCGCGAACTCGGCAACTTTGAGACCGAGGCGGAAGAGTACGAGGCCGGTACGGTTCTCGAAGCCGGTGACGGCATCGCAACCCTTTACGGCCTGAGCAACGTGCAGGCCGGCGAGCTCGTGGAGTTTCCCGAGCAGAACGTGGACGGCATGGTCCTGAACCTCGAGGAGGACAGCGTCGGCGTCATTCTCTTCGGCGCCGTCGATGCGGTGAGCGAGGGGGACGAAGCCCGGCGCACGGGCGAGATTGCCTCGGTCGGCGTCAACGAAAACATGCTGGGGCGCGTCATCGACCCGCTCGGTCGCCCGCTCGACGGGCAGGGGCCCATTGAGGGCGACAAAATGACGCTGCCGCTCGAGCGAAAGGCGCCCGGCGTAATTTATCGGGAGCCGGTGGAGGAACCGCTGCAGACCGGCATCAAGGCCATCGACTCGATGATTCCGATCGGGCGCGGCCAGCGGGAGCTCATCGTCGGCGACCGGCAGACCGGAAAGACGGCCCTGCAGATCGACACGATTATCAACCAGAAGGACACCCACGACCCGGACGTTGACAGCGGGGATCCGATCTACTGCGTCTACGTGGCCGTGGGCCAGAAGGACTCGACGGTCGCGCAGGTGAAGCGCGACCTGGAGCGGAACGGGGCCATGGAGTACACGGTCATCGTCAACGCCTCGGCGTCGATGCCGACGCCCCTGCAGTACATCGCGCCGTTCGCCGGGGCCTGCATCGGCGAGTACTACCGCGACACGGGGCGCCACTCGCTCGTTTGCTTCGACGACCTCTCGAAGCAGGCGGTGGCCTACCGCGAGCTCTCGCTCCTGCTGCGACGGCCGCCCGGCCGGGAGGCCTACCCGGGCGACGTCTTCTACCTCCACAGCCGCCTGCTGGAGCGGTCCGCCAAGATCATCGACGACAACGCGGTGGCCTCGCAGATGAACGACCTGCCGGCGCCGCTCGAGGACGAGATGGAGGGCGGGGGGTCGCTCACGGCCCTGCCCATCATCGAGACGCAGGCCGGCGACGTGTCGGCCTACATCCCGACGAACGTCATCTCGATTACCGACGG